>NZ_JQKG01000002.1 GCF_000745915.1 Deinococcus misasensis DSM 22328 | reverse complement strand
CAGTTCCCCCTCTTCGACTGGCTCATCCCTGACAAAACCGGCGAAAACTACATCAAGTGGCTCTACGAAAAGGAATACACCAAACCTCTGGTCTGCCTCCTGGTGTTCTGGCGTTACTTCGGTTACAACATGATCCTGTACATGGCTGGACTGCAAACCATCTCCTCTGACGTCTACGAAGCCGCCGAGGTCGATGGGGCCAGCAAATGGCAGCAGTTCTGGTACATCTCCCTGCCCCTCCTCAAACCCATGGCGTACTTCGCCGTGACCGGAACCATCATCGGGAACCTGAACCTGTTCGATGAAGTGTTCATCCTGTACGCCGGTCCTCCTGCCGGAGGGGAAGACAACAGTGCGCAGACCATCGGGCTTTACCTGTACCGCAATGCGTTCGTGCTGAATGACACCGGCGCGGGTGCTGCGACCGCTTGGGTGCTGTTCCTGATCATTCTGGCCATCACCCTGCTGAACAACCTGATCTTCGGCAAAGCTGCCAGAGCGGAGGCTTAACCCATGAGCGTCACCCTGCAAAAACCCGACAAAGTCCGTTCGTTGTCCCAGCGTTACCTGGGAAGCAAAATTGCCCTGAACGTGGTGCTGTTGCTGCTGGCGATTTTCACGATGTTCCCTTTGTACTTCATGTTCGTGTTCGCCACGTACAGCAAAGAAACCATGTTCCAGCTGCCCGTCCACGTGTGGTTCGGCGCAGACACCCCCCTCAACTTCCAGATCCTCATCGACAAAACCAACTTCTGGCGGGCCTTCTGGAACAGCACCTACCTCTCCCTCATGAGCGTCGCCCTCACCCTCTTCTTCTGCTCTCTGGGGGGTTACGCTTTCGCCATGTACGACTTCAAAGGCAAAAACGGCATGTGGGGCATGCTGATTGCCACCATGATGATCCCCGGCACTTTGGGACTGGTTCCCTTCGTGATCATCATGAACCAGATCGGTTGGGCCGGTGATCCCAAAGCCCTGTACATCCCCGGTGCCGCCAGTGCAGTGGGCATCTTCATGATGCGCCAGTACATCGCCTCCTCGATCCCCAAAGAACTCATGGAAGCCGCCCGAATTGATGGGTGCAGTGAATTCCGGATTTACTGGAATGTGGTGCTGCCCCTCCTCACCCCCATGCTGGCAACTCTGGGCCTGACCACCTTCATTGGCTCCTGGAACAGCTTTTTGGGCGCTCTGGTGCTGCTCAGAGAGAGTGAGACATTCACTTTGCCGTTGATCCTGCGGAGTCTTCAGGGGGTTTCGACGGTGGAGTGGGGTGCGATGATGCTGGGGGCTTCGATCACCACCTTGCCTCTCTTGGTGATGTTCTTCTTCACTTCCCGTCAACTTGTCGCTGGCATCACCGCTGGTGCCGTGAAAGGGTAATGGGGCATTGTAGGGCCAAGCATGCCTTGTCCAATTGCCGAGGGCCGAGGGCCGAGGGCAAAAAAGGCTTTGGCGAATGCATTCAGGGCGAGGCATGCCTCGCCCCTACAGATCCCCTTGACCATCTCTGCCACGCATCACACGATGCTCTCGGCTCTCGGCTCTCGGCTCTCGGCTCTCGGCTCTCGGCTCTCGGCTCTCGGCTCTCGGCTCTCGGCAATAGGGCAAGGCACACCTAGCCCCTACATGGCCCTCAGCAAGACGCAAACCCTTCCTCTTCCTCAAATTCCCCTCCATCTTCTCCCCTGAAAGGAACCCCAAACCATGACCACACCACCCCTCACCCTGCACAATCCGATCCTGAGAGGCTTCAATCCAGACCCGAGCATCCTGCGTGTTGGAGAGGATTACTACATCGCCACCTCCACCTTCGAGTGGTTTCCCGGCGTGCAAATCCACCATTCCCGGGATCTGGTGAACTGGAGGCTGCTCCCACGTCCCCTCACCCGCACTTCCCAGTTGGACATGCTGGGCAACACCGACAGTGGCGGGATCTGGGCACCCTGCCTGACCCATGACGGGCAGCAGTTTCACCTGATTTACACCGACGTGAAGCACTGGAAGCCCGACAGTCCGTTCAAAGACACCCACAATTATCTGGTGACCGCTCCCACCATTGAAGGTCCATGGAGCGAGCCCATTTACCTGAACAGCAGCGGTTTTGACCCGAGCCTCTTTCACGACGATGACGGCAGAAAATGGCTGGTCAACATGCGCTGGGACCACCGGGACAACAAGAACCGATTCTCGGGCATTGTGCTTCAGGAGTACAGCCCAGAGCAGCAAAAGCTGATCGGGAAGCCACAGGTGATCTTTTATGGCACCGACCTGAAAGTCACCGAAGGCCCACACATCTACAAAAAAGACGGCTGGTACTACCTCCTGACCGCAGAGGGGGGCACCATGTACGAGCATGCCGTGACCCTCGCACGCTCCAGAGACCTCAACGGTCCATACGAAGTTCACCCTGAAAACCCCTTCCTGACCGCTTATGGACGCACCGAACTGCTGGTGCAGAAAGCCGGACACGGTTCTCTGGTGGACACCCCCGACGGACAGTGGTACCTCGCCCATCTGGGAGGTCGGCCTCTGGAAGGCCCCGAGGCCCCAGCCCGCTACTGCAACCTTGGACGGGAAACCTCCTTGCAGAAAGTGGAATGGAAAGAGGGTGAATGGCCCTACGTGGTGGGTGGCAATTACCCACAAGCCACCGTGCAGGTGAACCTCCCAGCCCACCCTTGGCCAGAGGAGCAGGTACAGGATGATTTTGATGGGGAAACTCTGGGCATCCACTGGCAGTCTCTGCGCGTTCCAGTGCAGGAAAACTGGGCCAGTTTGCAGGCCAGACCCGGACACCTGCGCCTGACCGGACAGGAAAGCATGGTCTCGGTGCACCGTCAGAGCCTTTTGGGTCGCCGTTTGCAGGCTTTCAATGCCACAGCCCGCACCAGTGTGGAATTCGATCCAGAGAACTTCCAGCAGATGGCCGGACTGTCTGGCTACTACAACACCAACAACTGGGTGTTCTTGCAGGTGACCTTTGACGAAGACCTCGGGCGCGTCCTGAAGCTCAGCCAGTGCGACAATGGCCGTTACAGTGAAATCCCAGTGTGCATCCCCCTGAGCAGCGCAAAAGTCCATCTGGGCCTGACTTTCGAGCATGAGCGCTTCTGGTTTGAGTACAGTCTGGACGGCTCAGATTGGCAAAAAATCGAGCACGACTTCCAGAGCTTCAAACTCTCCGATGAATACTGCGGAGGGCTGTGCTTCACTGGCACCTTCATTGCCCTGTCCTGCCACGACATGAGCGGTCAGCGTGCTGTTGCAGACTTTGATTTTTTCAGTTATCAGGAGTTCCCTGAAACTGGGATTCAGGGAGAAACGGCTCTGGAGGCCACGGTTTCTTGAGTGGACAGGAGACAGTGGGCAGGAAGAGGTTTCCCCTCAAAAGTCTGCTGTGAACTTCAAAATCGATGATCAAGAGGGCTGCTCTGGCAGCCTTTTTTTTGGTTTGAAGTGGTTTTGAGGGTTCAAAGATGCATCTTCGGGTGCATGGCCTCACGTTGTTTTTCGTTCTGCGAGCAAGCTTTCTATGCCATCCAGAATCCGTTCCAGACCAAACTGCAGGTGATGCTCGGGGTTGAATGGTGCGTTGTGGATTTCTCCCGCAGCTTGACCCACCCGAGAAGCCACTGGAAAGCGCCGACTGTCCATCACGCGTTCCAGCAGGGGAGCCTGCATCGTCCACCATTCCAGATCGGTGAGGCCACTGTCTTGAATGGCCCGGGTCTGTCTCAGAGACAGTCTGGCACTGCCTTCTGTGTGGGTCAGCAGAAGCTGCAACGAGGTGTCCATTTCCAGATCCGTCAGGCCGATGCCGTCCAGAGGCCGGAGTTCGGTTTCGTATTTGAGGGTGGCATGGGGTCCAAGCACGGGTCGCTGTCCTGAGAGGTCCAGCATCCATGGGTGCTGTTTGAACAGTTCCCAGTTCTGGAAGGCAATGAAGGTCAGGCCTGCCCGCCAACCACCGGGTTGCTGGGTGGCTTCCTCTGGACTGCTGTACAGACCTGCATAAACGGTGTCCACCATCAGTTCGATCAGGACGGTTTTGCTTGGAACGTGGGTGTAGAGGGACATCGTGCCGACTTGCAGCTGTTCGGCGACCTTGCGCATGGACAGGGAAGACAGGCCTTCGGTGTCGGCCAGAGAGAGTGCAGCCTGCACGATGGTTTTCAGGCTGAGCCCGGAGCGTCCTGACCGGTTGTGGGTGCCCCACAGCAAGGTGAGGGTGTGGGCTGGATCGAAACGTTCGGCCATGCGTTGACTTTAGCACATTTCTGTCGTACAGTGTACGGTACTGTGTACGATCACAGGGGTGCACCATGCCCTCAGGAGGTTTCATGAACGTGACCCGCTCTGCCCTGTCCCTGAACGTCCCGGATCCCCAGCAGTCTGCCCAATTTGTCGAACAGCACTTCGGATTCCAGCAGGAAATGGCTTTTGAGTCCATGGTTTCCCTTCAGCGTCCAGATGTTCCTTTCAACCTGATCTACCTGCAAACTGGGCTGTCCACCTTCAAGCCCACAAGCCACGCCGGAAGTGCCAGAGAAGGTTTGCTGGTGGTGTTCGTCGTGGACAACATCGATCAGGAATACCAGAGGCTGCAACAGGAAGGTGCCCCCATCGTCACACCCATCGAAACGGAAAGCTGGGGTGAGCGGTATTTTCAGACCTGTGACCCCAACGGCATCCTGTACCAGTTGGTGCAATGGATGGAAGACCCCATTCAGGAGGTCCACCCATGAACCATCCTTTCATTGAAATTCAGGGGGCCAGAGAGCACAACCTCAAAAACATCTCCTTGCAGATCCCCAGAGGCAAAATCACGGTGTTCACCGGGGTTTCGGGGTCAGGGAAATCCTCTCTGGTGTTTGACACCATCGCTGCCGAAGCCCAGCGTCAACTCAACGAAACCTTTACAGCTTTTGTGCAGGGGTTCTTGCCCCACTACGGACAGCCCGATGTGGACCGCATCGAGCACCTCGGGGCACCCATCATCATTGATCAAAAACGGGTGGGCGGAGGGTCCCGCTCCACGGTTGGCACCTACACGGACATTGCTGCGGTGTTGCGACTGCTTTTTTCTCGGGCTGGCGTTCCCCATGTGGGTGCGGCTTTTCAGTTCTCCTTCAACACCCCTCAGGGCATGTGTCCAGAGTGTGAGGGCATCGGACAGACGGTGCAACTGGACCTCGACCGCTTTCTGGACCCCAGCAAATCCCTGAATGACGGTGCAATTCTGCACCCCGAGTTCAAACCCGGCAAGTGGATGTGGAAGATGTACTCCCTCTCGAACTTCTTTGACAACGACAAGCCCTTGCAGGATTATTCGCCAGAGGAAATGCACACCCTGCTGCATGGCACCGAAGGCAAAGTCTCTTTCGGAGAAATGAGCAGCCAGTACGAAGGTCTGGTGGTGCGCTTCACCCGCATGTGGATCAAAAAAGACAGTGGGGCAATGTCGGACCGCAACCGCAAGGTCTTTGAGGCCTTCACCACCTCTCAGGTGTGCCCCCTGTGTCATGGGGCAAGGCTCAATCAGGAAAGCCTGCAATCCCGCATCGGAGGCAAAAACATCGCTGAACTCTCGGATCTGGAGGTGCGCGACCTGATCCAGTTCCTGCAAGACCTCCCCGACCACCAGACCCGACGGGTGGCCGATGCCCTGATCGAAAGGCTCGGGCACATGGTGGACATTGGCCTCGGATACCTCAGCCTGAGCAGGCCCACCCTGACCCTCTCGGGCGGAGAATCCCAGAGGCTGAAAATGATCCGGCACCTTGGGAACAGCCTGACCGGCATGCTGTACATTCTCGATGAACCCAGCGTGGGTCTGCATGCCAGAGATGTCGGAAGACTGAACGGCCTGCTGCAAAAACTCAGGGACAAAGGCAACACGGTTCTGGTGGTTGAACACGACCCGGATGTGATCGCCATTGCCGATTTTGTGGTGGACATGGGTCCCAGAGCCGGAACCCACGGCGGAGAAATCGTCTTTCAGGGCACCCATGCAGACTTGCTGGACGCCGACACCCTCACCGGACGGTTTTTGAAGCACCACCTCCCCATCAAAACGCAGGTGCGGACCCCCTCGGGTTGGCTGAAGGTGCATGGGGCCAATCTGCACAACCTCAAAAATGTTTCGGTGGATGTGCCCACGGGTGTCTTGACGGTGGTGAGCGGGGTGGCCGGCTCTGGGAAAAGCACCCTGATCCACGGAGCATTCGTGCAGCAACACCCGGATGCTGTGGTGATCGACCAGTCCAGGGTGGGCGCGAACAGCCGATCTGCCCCGGCCACCTACACCGGCATCATGGACGAGATCCGCAAAGTTTTTGCCAGAGCCAGCGATGTGAACCCCTCGCTGTTCAGTTTCAATTCGGAAGGAAGCTGCCCCAACTGCAACGGTCTGGGTGTGGTGTACACCGATCTGGCCTTCATGGAAGGCTTCACCTCCCCCTGCGAGGTGTGCGAAGGCAAAAGGTACCGACCAGAGGTTCTGGTGCACACCCTGCGCGGCAAAAACATCAGCGACGTGCTGGACCTGACCGTGGAAGAAGCGCTGGACTTTTTCACAGAGAAGAAAATCAAAGCAGTGCTGCAAGCCATGTTTGATGTGGGTCTGTCCTACCTGAAACTGGGTCAGCCTCTGTCCACCCTCTCTGGAGGAGAAGGGCAACGGCTCAAACTGGCCACCGAATTGCACAAGCAGGGCAGCATTTACGTGATGGACGAACCCACCACCGGACTGCACCTCTCAGACATCGCCTTGCTGATGCGCATCATCGACCGTCTGGTGGACAGCGGAAACACCGTGGTCCTGATCGAGCACCATCTGGACGTGATCCGTCAGGCCGACTGGGTGATTGACCTCGGGCCAGAGAGTGGCCATGCTGGTGGCGAAATCCTGTACAGCGGTCCACCCGTTTTTCTGAAAGAAGAATCCCGTTCCATCACAGGCAAACACCTCTGATCAGGTCGCTTTGCGGTTGACGCCTCTCTTGTGCCCTCTGCCTCAAAGGATGAGAGGCTTCAACTGCAATGCGTGTCTCTCTCGCTGTTGTTCTTCCATCTGCATGGGCTCTGGACCCTGCCCTGCATGGTTTGGCGGAAAATTTGAGTTTGCTGTTTGTGTTATATTTCTGGGATGTCTGTCTTCAACATCCTGCTGGCAATGGTGGCTTTTTCAAGCATGGCATTTGCAAAAGACCTGTATGTACCAGAAAAGGGGATTCCTTCTCCGGTGCGCGATTCCGATTGTGATTTTTCGCCTGCATGCATCCCTGCAGAACCCGTGGGGAACAAATTGTATTTCATTCCCAATGACCCTGAAGGCAGAACCATGTACATGTATGATGCTGAGAAAAACACCCTCGAAAAAACATTTGTCTTTGAACATCACGCCTGTGATTTTAAATTTATCAATGACCATCAATTTTATGTCAGAGAATGGAAATTTGGCTTTTATGACCTGAAGCAATTGGGTCAACCGATCAATAAAGAAATTGCCACTGGAACCAACGATGAGTGCCGTGATGAGATGCTGGCTTACAGTTCAGAAGCCAACAAAATATTCTATACAGATGGCAAGACCAACATTTTGTACACAGAAGTGGGAATCAACAATCCTGTGCTTTTGATTTCAGGCAAGGATGGCTTCAACGATTATCTGGACACAGACGGTACAAACATCTACTACAGAGACATCAGGTCGAACCTTGTTTCAGTGAATCTGGCAAAAAGCACTTCCAAGGTTGTGGCTGAAAATGTCAGCAACTTGCGGGCAACGCTCGTGAACCCGGCAGCCAATGCATTGTACTTCGCATACAGTGAGCTCAAAAAATGCTACTTGGGCAAGTACGACATCAAATCAGGTAAACTGAGCCGTCTGACTCTGGATTTCTGTTTGTATTCCCTCAAACTGACCCCCAAAAATGAAATCGTGGCAACGGGTTACTCTGGAGAGTTCATGATCCTGGACCAGCAAGGCAAAGTTTTGCAGAAAACAAAAGAAGCCCGGGCCATTTCCTCCATTGATTTTCTGGCAGATGGCAAAATGTACCTCGTTCTTGCAGATGGAAGTTTGCGTGTTTACCGCCGCCAGCAATGAATGGAGGGCAAATTTGATGGTGTCTGGACCTGTTGTTGTGATACAGCCAGCATCTCAAGCCATCGACTGAAAAACGCCTGTGAAGTGTAGCATTGGAAGAAAAAACACTTGAAGCACCCGCAGACGATGAAGCTTGCATCCAACCGTTCTGTTTTGTGCATTCTGCCTGCTAAACTGTTTTCATGGCCTTTCCTCCCTGGTGACCTCCAGAGCCTCTGAAATCGGGCTGTCACACAGGTTTGTCTCCTCCAGAGGGGTTTAATCCTCAACTGGACCGGAACAACCCTTAAGCCTGATTGTGCCCCCTTGGGGCCTGAAAAGAGGAAAACATGACCCCTACAGATTTGCATTTTGAAACCCTGCACACTTCGCAACTCTCCAGCGATTTTCTTTTGCAGTTGCGTGATTTTCTGTCTCTGGTCTACGAAGAAGACTTCGCAGATGAGGACTGGGACCATGCGTTGGGTGGCGTCCACATTCTGGTGCGCCATGAAAACCAACTGGTCGGGCATGCTGCGGTGGTGCAGCGCCAGCTTTACATCTCAGAAAAAGCTTTCCGGGTCGGGTATCTGGAGGCCATGGCCGTGCATCCACAGTTTCAGCGTCAGGGCATCGGACGACAGATGATGGCACAGGTGAACCACCTCATCCAGAGGGCTTACGATTTTGGCGCTCTGGGGGCCAGCGACGAAGGTTTTGGTTTGTACCTGCAAACCGGGTGGCAGGTCTGGCCCGGAGAGCTGGGGGTGCTGTCTTTTCAGGGAATTGAACGCACCCCCGAAGAAGAAGGCGGGGTGATGGTTTATCCAGCTTTTCCAGAGGACCCATCCCACATGCTGATTTGCGATTTTCGCTCTGGTGACGTGTGGTGAACTGAACACAAACTCCCCCTCGGTTGCCGCCAGAGGGGGAGTGTTTCAGGGAATGGAGGGAGGGTGAAAGGTCAGTAGGTCACGGCTTCCAGTTTGCCGATGGACACCCCGCTGGTGTTGGCGGTGAGGGTGAGGGTCTTGCTGCCTGAAGTCACGTTGGCAAAGTCCACCTGAATGGTTTGACCTGCGCCAATCGAGAGGGGCACACCCACACCGTTGAAATTGATGGTGAATCCAAAGCTGGGCGCGGTGCTGTTGGAGGTGATCAGGAAGCGCACGTTGCCGTTGGCGCCCATGGTCAGGTTGAAGGTCTGGTTGCTTCCGGTGGCGATGGCACCCACATTGGTGCTGATCACGCCGGGGATGGCTCCGGTGTTGTTGGGTACGCCGGTGGTCACAGACAGCTCTGGGCTGAAGGCGGAAATGTTGTTTTTGTTGTCGATGGCCCGCACTTTCAGTTTGTACAGGGTGTTGTCGGTCAGTCCGGTGATGCTGGCGCTGTTGGTGGTGGGACTGGCTTTCAGCACCCCATCCACGTACACCTCGTACTTGAGGATGCCGCAATCGTCCTGACTGGCGGTCCAGCCCAGGTCAATGCTGGTGCGGGATTTGGTGGGTGAAGTCAGGCTGGCAGGCACGCTGGGAGCGGTGGTGTCGTTCAGGCAGGGGTCCACAGGCTGGGACAGGTTCTGCCCCGAGAGGGTCCCAATGTTCACCCCGTCCATCCGTGCGGTGATCACGATGTCTTTCAGTCCGACTGTCACGTTGGGGAAGTCCACGATCAGGGTTTGACCGGCATCCACAGCCAGATCGTAACTGGCGTTGTTGAATTTCACGTTGATCAGTCGGCTGTTCAGGGTGGCAGCGCTCTGGATGCTCAGGCGGTAGGTGCCTGCGCTGGACACGTTGACCGGGAAGGTTTTGCTGGTGCCGTTGGCAATGGCTCCACCGCTGTTGGTCACGGTGCCGGGCAGCAGAGGAATCAGGATTTCTTTGGTCTTGAAGGTTGCTTCTGCATTGAAACCCGAGCGGTTGTCCGAGGTGTCCACAGCACGCACTTTGAAGGTGTAACTGGTGTTGGCGGTCAAACCCGAGATGCTGGCGGTGTTGACGTTGCCTGCCACTGTGGCTTTCAGGGTACCGTTCATGTAAATTTCGTAGGCTTTCATGCCACAGTTGTCGGTGCTGACCGGCCATGAAAGGTTGATGCTGGTTTCACCCTGACTGGGAGAGGTGAGCACGCCGGGCACCGAAGGCAGGGTGGTGTCGGTGTCGCAGGGGCTCGGGGCGTTGGTGGTCACGGCCACTTCGGTGTTGAAGGCAGAGGGGTTGCTGCTGGCATCCACGGCACGCACTTTGAAGCGGTAGGTGGTGCTGGGGGTCAGTCCAGAGATGGTGGTGCTGGCGGTGGGTGCATTCACGCTGGCTTTCAGGGCACCATCCATGTACACCTCGTACTTGGCGAGGCTGCAGTTGTCGGTGCTGACCGGCCACGACAGGGTCACGGCTTTGCCGGTTTTCTCAATCGGGGTGATGAAGGCTCCGGGAATGCTGGGGGCCACCTTGTCGGTCATGCAGGGGTCGGCCCCTTTGCTGGAGACCACTTTCCTGGGGGGAACCGTCAGGGTGAATCCATCGCTGAAAGACACGTTCAGGTTGGTGCTGCCGGGGTTGAACACCGCATAGGTGCGGGTGTTGCCTTTCTTGAACACGCTGTAGTTGGGCACGTTGGCCGTGACGGTGGTGTCCACCTGACCCATCGCATTCAGGCTGTGGATGAACTGGTAGGTGCGGGCTTTGCTGTCTCCCTCCTCGGGGGTGTAGCCACCTGCGCCGAATTTGCTGACTGCACCTGCAGCATCGTACATGGCGTAGACCGACCAGAAAATGTCTTTCCATGCGTTGGGTTCACGGCCCAGAAAATCATAGTTGGTTTTCAGGTAGGCGGGGTTGCGACCCAGATAGGTGCTGCCTGCGGTGATTGGCAGGAAATTGATGCCGTGGATCATTTCTTTCTCTGGAGAGAACCACGTCGAGTAGGCTCCACCATCGCCCCACACCATCCCCACAGCGGGTTTCTGGAATTCGGTGGGGAAGACCTGACCGCTCTGGTTGAACCAGTATTGCTCGATGGCTGCGGTTTCGTTGGTGTACAGGAAGATCCCGAGGTCCCGAATGGCACTGTTTCCGGTCACCGATCCCCAGTTGATCAGGGCCGTCGAGAAGTTCATGTCTTCGCTGGAAGATTCCTGATTGTTTCCGGCAGCAAATCCAGAGTGCCCTGAAGCCCACGAGTGCCCCGCATAAGCATCAAAGTTGCGGATGCGTGGGAACTGGGAAATGTTGCTGGTCCAGTTGGCGGTGTCCATGATCAGGTCGTTGATGCTCTCCCCCCAGGTTTTGCCTCCGGGGGTGGTGCCACCCACCCAGTTGGGGCGGTAAGTGGCCAGCAGTGCAGCGGCTTTGATGAAGTAACCGTAGTGGAAGTGGTGGTCGTTCAGTTCCTCTTCGCTGCCGTAACCCTGTGGATACCCGATGATGGTTCCCCAGGTGGGGTTGTAATAGAAGAAGTTGCTGCCTTTGCCGTCCAGCCAGTCTTCCAGCACCCTCTGGATGGAATCCAGAAAGGCACTCTGGGCGGTGGTGTTGCCCACCTGCTCGGCCAGAGGGACCAGTTCGGCCAGTTTGCCCAGCCCTTTGCCAGTCCAGTAGGAATCTCCGGTGGGGTTCAGGGTGGCAGGGGTGTTCACTTCATTGATGAAGCCAGCGAGCACCGTCTTGTCAAGGGTGTTGGCGGTACCGTTGTCGGGGAAGTAAGGCAACACACCCTGAAACTTCTGGGTGGTGGTGAAACTGTTGCTGCCTTTGACCACTTTCATTTCCCCTCTGGGAGAAACGTAAGTGTATGGGGTGTTGACGCTTGCCGAGTTCATCCACTGGTGGCGGTAAAGGGCCTGCACGGTTCCGGTGGTGGTGCCTTCCTTGGCGGTGGTGGTCACATTGAAGGTGGTGGTCAGGGTGGCGGTGGCTGCGTTGTAGTTCCAGCTCACGGTGCTGCCGGTCACGAAGTTGTAGGCGTATTTTTTGTATTCGCTCAGGGTGGCGACGGTGTTGTCTGGAAGCACGGCCACCGAGTAGTAGTCTTTGCCAGAGAGGCTGGATGTGGCGATGGTCCCATTCACCGACCAGTTGGCTCCAGTGGGGGCAAAAATGCCGTAGTGCTTGCCGTTCACCGTGACCCCGAGGACGTTCCCCTGATCGGACCACACGGTGGGGGTGGCAATGAAAGTGATTTGGGCATCCCCTCCGGTTTTGGTGGCATACACGAAAGGCAAACCGTGACCGAAGGTGGCTTTCAGGCTGTTGCTGCCGTTGCTCCAGAGCGCTGTGGTGGTCCAGTCTCCCCAGTCGTCGGTTTTGGTGTCTGGAGAACTCAGGCCCACCACCCCGAGGGTCAGGTCCGGGGTGTAGGGGTACTCGTACTTCTCAAGGCCGGGTGCACCCACAATTTTCATGGTGGTGGGGTAGCTGATTTCCAGTCCGCCGCTCTTGGCTTTCATGGCCAGAGGGTGGGCGAACATGTTTTCCGAGTAGGCGTTGCCGTTGTTGCGCTTGAAGATGATCGAAGACCAGAATTTGTTGGTCGGGGGTTTGCCTTTGGCCGCAGCGTTGCTGGTCCATGCCGGGGTGAGCACTGCGCCTGCACTGTTGGTGGGTCCGCCTTTGGCTCCGGGAGGTGGGGTGGCCCCGAGGTCCAGTTGGCGGTAGCCGTGGTCTGCAGCAGGCTGGGGTGCACTGAAATTGCCACAGCTGGCAAGCAAAAGCGTGAGGCCGAGAAGCAGGTTGGAACGTCCTTTTGACATAAAACCTCCTGTCCAGCAGGGTTGCTGAACATCAAACTCTGGTGTGAAAGCAGGTTTTGCAGCACCGGGCGACATCCGGTGGGCAAGTTGGGGGTCAGATCAAAACAAAAACAAGAACTTCATCTGTGGTGGTAACGGGTGGATTCGCGCACACTCAGGCGCACTTGCAAGGGGTGCATCGGGTCATGCTGGTCCCTGAGCTGGTTCAGCATGCAGTGGGCGGCTTTTTCGCCCATCTCGAAAAGGGGTTGGTGCACGGTGGTCAGTGGGGGCAGGAAAAAACGGGAAGCAGGCAAATCGTCGTAGCCCACCAGAGAGACATCCTCTGGGACACGGATTCCACGCCGGTACAGGGCCAGTCTGGCCCCGTAGGCCATCTGGTCGTTGGCTGCGAAAATCGCACTGAAATGGATGCCAGAGGACACCCAGCGTTCAATGGCCAGAATGCCTGAACTTTCGGTGAATTCCCCTTCGTAGACCAGCTCGGGGTCAAAGGGGATGCGGGCTTCAGAGAGGGCCATGCGGTAGCCTGCGAAGCGCTGCACAACATCGGTGTGGGTCAGGATCCCGGCGATGTGCCCGATGCGCTGGTGTCCGAGGTCCAGCAGGTGTCGGGTGGCCAGGTAAGCCCCTTCAAGGTCATCGATGTGCAGGCAGTGTTCTTCAAGGCCGCTGATGTGGCGGCCCACCATCATGATGGGGAAACGCGCGTTTAGGGCGTGCAATTGTGTTTCCGGTAATCTTCCTCCCAGAATGATGATTCCGTCCATCTGACGGCGAATGAGGGCGGATATGGCGGCGGTTTCATCCTGAACTTCCCAGTGGCCATTCACAAAGATCGGCTGGTAACCAGAGCCTGAGAATCCTGCTTCAATGCCCCGTGCCACTTCGCTGTAGAACGGTGAGGCGATGTCCTGGGTCAGCACCCCCACGGTCATGGAAGTGCCCCGCACCAGATTCTGTGCACTGGCATTGGGCTGGTAACCCAGTTGTTCGATGACGGAAAGCACCTTCTGGCGTTTTTCTTCACGGACCAGAGGGGCGTGGTTCAGGATGCGGGAAACCGTGCTGATCGAGACACCGGCCTCTCGGGCGATGTCTTTGATGGTGACATTTCGGGTCATGAACGTCCTCTCCTGGCGTGGTGCAGGCGGCCAGCAGAATGGGGGTTGAGGATGAAACACAATGTAACTGAACTTGAAAACGCTGTCAATAGCTTTACCGATAAAAGATGCCTTGTGAACATCAAAAACCAACTTTCAATTCTTGTTTCGAGAGGCCCTGGAAAGTTTCGCAGGTGGGGCGGACCCTCTAAAATCATGTAACACATTTACATTTGAGGGTGTTCTGGAGGACTTTAAAGCCCAGTTGATTTTTGGAAGGTTTCTTTCTTTCGAAAGCTGTGGGCTGTAAACTCTCAGGGAAAACCCTTAGAGGATCAAAAAGTAAACGCTTACATTTCTGGCTTGAAGGGTTTCCGGTGCCTCGGCCCATCCCAGACGCAGCCACAGAAAACCCTCCCTGAACGGGAGAAAACCAGAGCATCAGGGGATGCTGTTGCTCTGCAGGTTTCAAAGGTTTTCGGTTTGTTTTCTTTTCTTTTTTTTTGTGAAAAGGTCAGGCAGGCTGCTCAAGGGCCAGTCGGTGCTTTCATTTCAGAACTTTTTGGCCCTGTCAGACTTTTGACAACGTTTGCAAAGGGGTGTCTTTTGATCAGAACCCATTTCAAAAAACCTGCTGCTCAGTTTGAAGCTGGACCCGTGGAACTGCGCACCACCAGTTCGGTTTTGAGTTCGAGTTGGTGTGAGGGGTTCTCGATGTCCGAAAGCATGTTGATGATCATGCGTGTGGCTGCACTGCCCATGTCAAACAGGGGCTGCCGGATGGTGGTCAGGGCTGGATAGAAGTGCGCCGACATCGGAATGTCATCGAAGCCCCCGATGCTGATGTCCTCGGGGATCCTGAGGCCCATGTCCCGCACGAGGTCCATGGCCCCCAGAGCCATCATGTCGTTGCAGGCAAAAATCGCAGTGGGCGGTTGGTCCAGTTGCATGAACGCCTGCGCACCTTTGACCCCCTCGGCTTGCAGGAAGTTGCCCGGATGGATCAGTTGATCATCGATTTCGATGCCACGCAGTTGCAGGCTTTCTTTGTAACCCCTCAGGCGCTCCAGACTGGCCCGCGTGTCAGGCCGACCCGCAATGAACCCGATCCGCCTGTGCCCGAGGTCCAGCAGGTGGTCCATCATCAGGCGGGCACCCCGGTAATTGTCGGCATCCACCGAAGGCAGGCTTTTGAGTTCATGCCGGTGGTCCACAATCACCATCCGCAAGCCCGACTGGTGCAACCCTTCCAACTGCTGGTCTGCGATGTCCGGCAGCACAATGATGAGGCCATCCAGCAACCCTCTGGTGATCAGGGTGACGTGTGTGGAGGCTTTCTGCTGTGCATGGGAATGGGTGTAGAGCACCAGTTCATAACCTGCCTGATTGGCTGCATGTCCGGCCCCTCGGGCCAGTTCGGAAATGTACTGCGTGGAAAAATCCGGGACCAGCATGCCCAGCACACGGGTCTGGTTTCCGGCCAGAGCCCGCGCATTCAAATTCGGGACATAACCCGAGGCCTGCACCGCAGCCATGACTTTCTGGCGGGTGGCTGCAGCCACACCGGATTTGCCGTTCAGCACTCTGGAAACGGTCATCGGGGAAACCCCAGCCACTCTGGCAATGTCTTCTAGTGTGATCGATGAAGGATTTGGCACGGGTGACCCTTGAAATTCGTTTTGCAGGGGAAAAAGCTTCCTGCACTGCTGTTTTTACTATAGCACCGATCGGGTTTGTTGCAGGGCAAGGTTGGCGCAAAGTCCGACTTTTGGCAGGTCACCTGGAAAAGCGTTCAGCGATCAGCCGTCAGCTTTCAGCGAAAAGCGCACCCAGAGGCTTTTGCTTTGGCAAGCAGAAAGACAAAGCCACCAAAAGACAAAGCTCACTCAGACTTGGCAATCTCAAGGGATTTGAGGAAGACTTTCCTTCTGCCTGAGGGCTGACCGCTGAGGGCTGACCGCTGAGGGCTGACGGCTCTCTCTGTTCGCATTGCCCGAACAGGGACGCTGCATGGACCCTGGCTTACGCCACCTGAACCATGCAATTCTTTTTTTTGTCCTGCACAATGGAAGACACCACAAAGGAGGTGCAACATGGGCGGCAATGCACTCAAGAACCATCCCACACGCAGATACCACACATCCGAATACCTGAAACTTTACCCAGAGATCGAGGCCACCCTGCAGCCCATCGTGCAGGGGCGTGTTGCACTGGTCCCGTTTTACACCGCCAAAGAAACCCACGGAGACATGGACATCGTGGTGGAGTCCGACCACCTGCCCCACAACTGGACCGAGCAGGTGATGGAGGCGTTTGCTTCCAGAGACAGTTACAACAACGGGGACACCTTCACTTTTGAATTCCGGGATTTGCAGATCGATTTGATCAAAGCCAGAAGTGAAGAATTTGATCACACCCTGAATTACCTGAGTTTCAATGACCTCGGGAATTTGCTGGGGAAACTGGCCCACCACCTCGGGTTTGTGCTCGGGCACCGAGGGCTTTTGTACAAGGTGATGGACCAGAACAACACCGTGCGGGTGCTGAAACTCACTTCGGATTACCTGGAGGGCATCCGGTTCCTCGGATATGATCCAGAGCGTTTCAAACAGGGTTTTGACACCTTGCAGGAGGTGTACGATTACGCGACCTCCTCACCGTACTTTTATCCGGGGTGTTACCGACCAGACCAGCAGAACAGCCAGAACCGCCAGAGGGACCGCAAGCGCCCCACCTATCAGGGCTTTCTGGAGCACCTTGAGCAGAATGGTTTCTTTGAGCGGATCCCTGGGCCTGTGACCACCCGAGAACAGCAACTCGAAAGGGCCATCCAGAGGTTTCCGGGTTTTCAGGAAGCCATCGAGGAAACCCACCGTTTTCTGGAACGCAAACGGGCTGCCCATCAGAAATTCAACGGGCACACGGTCCGGGAATGGACGGGCATCGAAGGGCAAACCCTTGGGGAAGTGATGATGGAACTCCGGAACAGCGTGGAGGACTTTGAAGGCTGGGTGCTACAGACCCCTCTGGAAACCCTGCGTCTTGAAGTGGAACGGATCAGGGTGAAGCTCGGGGTCTGAATGCAAGTCCCGATACACAGGGTTTCAGGTTGCACACCATAATCCCCTGTACAATCAAGGCATCACCAGAGCCGCCAGAGGCATCCCCACTTCGGGAAGGATCACACTGCTTTTGGCGCGGCTCTGGATACAATTGCCACAAGAGATTGCTGAATGGGAGCTTTGCATGACGTTACTTCAACCCCCTGACCTTGCCTTGCGCTGGCCGGACCACGCCGAAGACCAGTTTGCCGAATTGTTTGCCCGTGCCTTGCGGTGCAACAAGGCCGCGGTATGGCTGCAGGAGGAAAGGCAGCCCAAAGGGGTGTTGCGTCCGGTGGGGATGTACGGTTTAAAGGCTGCAGAACTGCCGGTCCTGATGCAGGCCCGCCTGCACCTTCAGGAAGAGGCCCTTGGACGCCGGGCACAGCAGGAAGAGATGGTGCAACTGGTCTGGAGCCGTGACCGTGCTCAGATGGGTGCAACCGAACAGGCTTTGATGGAGGCTTACCACCTCGACACCCTGTACTGCTGCGCTTTGCGCTTGCCAGACGACACTTTGGGTTTGATTTACTCGGCCAGTGAGGAACCTCAAGAACCAGACATGGGGCGCATCATTCAGGCGGCACAGGTGGCCCAGTCGCTCACCATTGGTTTGCATCGGCAGTTGTTGCAGGAAAAAGCCGTGCAGGTGGAAAAACGGCTGGCCCAGATTCTGGACCGCACCCCAGACATGATCATCACCCGCACGGGTTTCACCATCAACACCGTGAATCGGGCCTGTCAGGACATCCTCGGGTACACCCCAGAGGAGATGATCGGGCGTCCCCTCACCGACTTCCTGCACCCTGAGGATTTGCCCAGAACCAGCAAAATGAACGACATCATCCTGCAGGGTCAAATGGTGCGCGATTACCGCAACCGTTACCTGCACAAAAACGGATCGGTGGTCCACCTGTCCTGGAACACCTCAGATGAGGGGGGCGGCAACATCATCTCGATTGCCAGAGACATCACCCATCAGGTCCGGCAGGAAAAGCTCCTTCGTGAGAGCGAGGAGCGCTTCAAAACCATGGCAGACAGTGCTCCGGTTCTGGTCTGGATGAGCGACCTCAGCAAAGGCTATTATTTCTTCAATCAGGTGTGGCTGGATTTCACAGGCCGCACCCATGAACAGGAGTATGGCAACGGTTGGGCCGAGGGGGTGCATCCAGAGGACCTACAACGCTGTCTGGAAATCTACCTCGGGCATTTTGACCAGCAGAAAGAATTCGAGATGGAGTACCGTTTGCGTCGCCACGATGGGGTGTACCGTTGGCTTTTGGACCGTGGGGTTCCGCGTTACGGCATTGATGGTGAATTTGTGGGTTTCACAGGGGCTTGCATTGACATCCATGACCGCAAACTGGCGGAATCTGCCCTTTCGGAAAGCGAACACCGCTTGCGTGAACTGATGCAGGTCCAGAAGCGCTTCATGGCCGATGCTGCCCACGAACTGCGCACCCCCCTGACCGCCATTCAGGGCAACCTCGACATCCTGATGCGCTACGACAACATCCCCGAGCCAGACCGCAAAGAAATCCTTTCTGATGTGCAGCGCGAAGCCATCCGCCTCGGGCGTCTGGTCCACGACATGCTCACCCTTGCCAGAGGGGATGCAGGCATCGAATTTCAGGAGGAGCAGGTGGACCTCACCGAAGTCATCGAAGAGGTGTGCCGAGAGACCGACCGGGTGCAGCAAACCCATCAACTTGTGTTGCACCACCTGCCAGAGGTGCAGTTGCTCGGGGACCGGGACCGCCTGAAGCAACTGCTCCTGATCCTGCTGGAAAACGCCCTGAAGTACACCCCGACCGGAGGTCAAATCGAGGTGTCCCTGAAGCAGCCCGCAGATTATCTGGAGGTGCGTGTGCAGGACAACGGACCGGGCATCGCCAGACAGGATCTGGAACGGGTGTTTGAGCGGTTTTACCGTGCGGACCAGAGCCGTCACCGTGGCGTGGACCCCGGAGGAACCGGCCTCGGGCTTCCGATTGCCCGCTGGATTGTGGAAGGCCATGGGGGGCACATCTGGCTGGAAAGCGAACTCGGGAAAGGCACCACCGCAGTGGTTCAACTCCCCATCCGGGAACCCCATGATGTCTGAGCCTCCGGTGTCCAGCATCCCAGAGGTCATCCACATGCTGTCCCTCACCCCGATTTTTCAGGGACTCGGGCAGGAAGACCTGACAGAGCTTGCCGTCCAGTTCAAAGAACGCCACTTTCTGAAAGGAGAGCAGGTGTTCTTGCAGGGCGATCCGGTGGAACGGGTGCACATCCTGATCCGGGGATGCCTGCGTGTGTACAAAGAGGGGGTCAAAGCCAACAAGCAGATCACCCTGCACCTTGAGAAACCCTACCGGGCGGTGGCTCTGGTGGCGGTGTTTCTGGACCGCCCAGAGTTCCCCGCTTCCTGTGAGGCTCTGGAAAACAGCACCGTGCTGGTGATGGACCGGGCACGTTTCATGCAGATCGTGACCCACAACGCCACCCTCGCACAATCGGTGATCCGCTATCAGGCCCGCAAGCAGGGCGAACTGATGCACCTGCTGGACCGCTTGTTTTTCCGTGAGGTGGGGGCAAGGGTCGCAGAGACCTTGCTTCAACTGCAAGACGAGCACGGCAATGGCTTCATGCTTCCCACCAATGCCGTGATGGCTGCCCAACTGGGCACCGTGCCAGAGCTGATCAGCCGCAAACTCGGGGAGTTTTTCCGGCAAGGGTTGATTCAACTGGAAGGCCGCAAAGTGTGGGTGCTCCGGACCGATGTGCTGCAAGACCTCTCGATTGAATGACCCTAGGACAGCCCGAGGTGGTTTTGCAGCCCCAGACGCATGCGCCCTGCGGCCTGCATCAGGAAAACCGCGGCTTCTTCAGGCAACTCCTGTTCACAGGTGTGTTCCCACACGGACAGCCATTTGTTGAAGTGGTCGGTGTTCAGGCCCAACCCGAGGTGCGCGACAGGCGGAGACCCCCGGAAGTTTTTGGGTCCGCCCAGCACACCCGTCCAGAAGTCGGTGAGTTTCTGGATGTGGCGTTCCCACCACTGCTCTGCCGGGGTTTCCACCACCTGATCGAACACCCTTTTCATCTCGGGGATCTGGTTCAGGTTCTGGTAGAAGGTGCGGACCAGTTTCTCAATGGTGGGACGGCCACCGATGTTTTCATACAGGTTCAGGGGAAGCATTTTACCTCCAGCCCAGCAGGCGTTTGCCTTCAGGGGTGATGCGCTCGGGGTTCCACGCGGGTTCCCACACCAGATCCACCTCTACATGCTCGATGCCCGGCAGTCGGGACAGGGCGTGTTTCACAGAACCGGTCAGGGTATCGTGCAAAGGGCAACCCGGTGTGGTCAGGGTCATGGTGACGTGCAAGGTGTCCCCTCGGGTTTCCAGACGGTACACCAACCCGAGGTCAATGATGCTGATGCTGAGCTCGGGATCCATCACATTTTGCAACAACAGGTGGGCGAGGTGTTCAGTGTTGGCGGACATGCATGACCTCCAGAAGCACCCTCAGGTAAGGCAGCAACCCGAGGGCCACCACCCACAGGCCCGCCGGGTGCAGGGCCGTGAGCAGGATTCCCAGAAGGAAGGTCCACATGGCCAGATCGGCGGTTTTTTCGTGGAACATTTCTTTCAGGGTGGGAACGTGGGACTTTCCGGCCTGATCGGCGTAGCGGTGCAGCCACACCAGAAAAGGCAGGATCTTGTACAGCATGCCGGTGATGACCAGCAGCAGAAAACCACCAAACCAAACCAGACTGAGGGTCCAGAACCCCAGCATTGCCGTGACCCCACTGGTCACCAGTAACCCAAGGCCAGCCACATAATGCCTGACCCCCACATCCAGCGCTCGCTTGACCCGTTTTCGGATCAGGTTGTGGGCGTCCAGCACCATCAGCAGGCTTCCCAGCAGCAGCAAGGGAACGGTCAGCACAGGGAAGATCAGATCCGACAGGATCGCCAGATTCAGCACCCAGAGGTTCAGGCCCATCACTCTGGGTTTCACCCCGTGCGACAGGGTGAACATCCCGACCAGTTTGTGCCCGACCCCTGCAATGGACACCATGAACACCCCCACCAACCCGAGGATGGCGTGGTGCTGAAGCCTTGAGGGATCGTAACCTCCGATGTGCATGCTGACGGCTTGCAGCATTCCGACCATGGGTGTGGTGAGCAGGTGGAAGGTCACCCACACCAGACTGGTGGCCACCACATTCCACTTGCGGGTTTGCCGGAACACCAGAGCCATGTGCACCGCGAACCACACGAGGGCCACGCTGACCAGACCTCCTCCCAGAGCAATCCAGAGGGGTTTGAAGTGCAAGAAGCCCAGCACCTGAATGGGAACGCCCAGAGCCCAGAAACCCAGCACGGCGTATCCCCACCAACTTTTGACCAGTCTGGTTTCCAGAATCACCGGGCAAAGCTGGTGCATGCTGCCCACCAGAATGCCAGTGCCAAACCCCAGAAGCATCAGGTGGGTGAACGCAAGGGTGACGGGATGTCGGCCACTTTCAAACCCTTGCGGGTTCAGGGCGAACAGCAGAATCCCCCACACCAGAAACACGCTGGAGAGCACAACGAATCCAGCAGGCACCTGATAGGGAGCAGTGGTGTTTTTTTGGGCAAGTGCAATCATGGGTGCCTCCGACCCTGATTTTAGAAAGGCGTCCTCGGGCAGGCCATGACTTAAGTCATGGATGGAAGGGGTGCAGGGCAGGCACACTCAATGCAGAAGGAGAAACACCCATGCAACAAGTCGATGTTCGCACCATCATCCCCAGAGAACGCCACCCGAAGATCTTCAATGTGTTCGACAACCTCGCTCAGGGCTCTGCTTTTGAACTGGTCAACGACCATGACCCCAAGCCCCTGTACTACCAGTTCATGATCGAGCGTCCCGGTCTGTTTGAGTGGGAGTATCTGGAGTCCGGCCCTTGGGTGTGGCGCGTCAAAATTTCCAGAGCGTGAAAAGCTGGTCCGGGCCTACACAGCCCGGACCCTGTTTGGTACAGGTTTTTGCAGGAGCCGACATGTCCACCATTCTGCCCACCACCCGCATCAGCGAAGTGCTGGAAAGCCATCCTGCGTGTTTGCAGGTGCTGCTGGATGCCAGTCCAGCGTTTCACAAACTCAAAAACCCCGTCTTGAGAAAAGTGATGCCCCGTCTGGTGACGGTCCAGCAAGCTGCGGGCATGGCCGGATTGGATGCACAGGTTTTGCTGGATGCTTTGCGTCAGGCTGCCGGATTTTCCCTGAGCCCTGAACACACCGAAAAAGGAGAAACCATGTCCGTTTCGATGCTGGACACCCCACCTCCAGAGTGGATCACTGCACCTCTGGCTTCAGAACTGGATGTGCGGGCTTTGCTGGAGCAGGGTGAGGAGCCGTTCAAGCACATTCAAAAAGCCAGTGCAAAAGTGCCAGAAGGGTCCCGTTTCTTGTTGATCGCTCCCTTTGAGCCCATTCCGCTGTATCAGGCCCTCGGAAAGCAAGGATTTGAACCGTGGTGCAGCACCCATCAGGGTACCTACGAGGTGCACTTTTACCGCTCGGATGTGCTCTGGACCCCTCCTGCTCAGGTGGGGCAGACAGCCCCCATCTCAAGGTCTTTTGACCATGAAATCCACATTCCAGAGACTCTGGAACCCCCAGAGCCCATGATGCGGATTCTCGCTGCTCTGGACCGTTTGCCTGCTGGAAAAACCCTGCTGGTCCATCACGTCAGAAGGCCGGTTTACCTGCTGCAGCGTCTGGAAGACCTGGGTTTTCGAACAGAAGTGCAGGAACAGGGGAGTGAAGTGAAACTCTGGATTCAGAAAGGTTGATGGAGCAGGCGAAACGCAAAGTCGCTGCTCGGGCGATGCAGGCAGAGAGAGCCGTCAGCCCTCAGCGTTCAGCCGTCAGGCAGAAGGAAAGTCTTCCTCAAATCCCTTGAGATTGCCAAATCTGAGTGGTCTTTGCCGTTTGGTCTGCCTGTTTTCGAAAGCAAAAGCTTCTGGGTGAGCTTTTTTGCTGAAAGCTGAGGGCTGACGGCTGAACGCTTTCTCAAGTGACCTGCCAAACTTCAGACTTTGTGTTTGTCTTGGCCGAACGAGACTTTGCACCCCATCTGAAAAGCCGTTTTCCCTTAAAATGAGGCATGCCAGAGGAGGCCCTTCCCGAAGAGGTGCAGGCCCATGTGCTCAAGGCCCAGCGTTTGAGCCAAGAGCAAGCGGCCTTGCTGGAACAGCAGCATGGCCGGGTGTTTCGTTTTGTGCGGCGTTACATGCAGGAGCAGGGCGTGAACATGCAGCACCAGCAGGAAAGCGTGTTCACCGCGACCCGTTGTGTGCAGTGCAAACGGGCGGTGGTGTTTTTTGACACCTCCCGTTTCATTCCACAGGCCTCCAGATACAACATGATTTTGCGTCCCAATCCACAGGCCAGTGCAGGTTCCAGACGCCACCAGTTTGTGAACGTGTGCCCGTACTGCGGACGCTGGCATGGCAAGCGCATGATCGAGCACATCCACCAGAGAAACCGCGATTCCGAAGAGCAGACCTGCCTGATTTTCTCAGGGCAGCAATATTTATTGTGGCTTGAGATACAATTCAAGATCGGTTGATTTCATCTTCAGTTTATTTTGATGTGCCTTGTGTTTTTTGCTTCTCAACACCAAAAAAGCCTGTTTTGATGGTGGCAGCACGGTTTTGATGCACAGGCCGGGTCACAAAGCTGGAACATCTGGCACATCCGTCTCAAATGCATTCTGTTACCATCGGCAACATGCTGGAGTGGATTGAGAAGCTGATGAACGACATGGGATACCTGGGGATTGTGCTCTTGATGTTTCTGGAGAACATTTTCCCTCCGATCCCTTCTGAATTGATCATGCCACTGGCCGGATTTACTGCTGCCAGAGGCGATCTGACTTTTGTGGGTGTGGTGCTGGCCGGAACGGTGGGTTCTGTGCTGGGTGCCCTGCCCCTGTACTGGCTGGGTCGCTGGGTCGGCGAGGAGCGCCTGATCAAGTGGGCCGACAAACACGGCAAATGGTTGACCCTCTCGGGTGACGACATCCGCAAAGCCGACGACTGGTTCGACAAGCATGGCAGAAAGACCGTGTTCTTTCTGCGTCTGGTTCCGGGGGTGCGTTCCCTGATTTCCCTGCCTGCCGGCATGAGTGAAATGTCGGTGCGCTTGTTCTTGCTGTTCACAGCCTTGGGAACGGCCCTGTGGTCTGCGCTTTTGACCTACCTCGGGTATTTGCTGGGAGACAATTACAAAGAAGTGGAGCATTACATGAAGCCGGTCAGTTATACCGTGCTGGGTGTGTTGGCCATTGTGGTGGTTCGCTGGTTTCTCATCCGGCGTAACGAACAGGCCCGCAAAGAGCAGAAACAGACCGGTTAAAACCCTCAGCCCTGACTCAGTAAAATCCCCTATAAAACGGTTAAAATGCCAGATTCCTGCTCTGGCATTTGCTTTTTTTGTACCTCGTTCAAATCTTCGCATTTTTCTCATGATCCAGTCAGCTTCGGTTGTTAAATTTGAGCATCTTCAACAAAAGGCTTCCCTCGGGAAGCAGGCCACCATGTCACCAGTGACCCACTGGGGCTTCCGTTCATTGTTTCAGGTTCAGGAGTTGTTCATGCGCAAAACCCAGCTTTCCATTGCAGCCCTCACCCTCACCGCCCTGCTTGCTGCATGCAGCCAGAGTCCCACCACCACCGCCCAGACCGAAGTGGCCCCACTGGGACAGAACCAGAACTTCGTTGCCGATGAAGTGCTGGTCCAATACAACAGCACCGAAGACCAGCAGCAAGTGGTGGAACGCAACCACGGCCTCTCCAAAAAAGAAACCGTGGCCAGCAAACAGGGCAAGACCCTCAAACTCCTGAAAATCAACAACGGCAAGACTGTGCAACAGGTCATCAACGAACTGAAGTCCCAGCCCGGCGTGGAATATGTCGAGCCCAACTGGATTTACACCCATGCTGCCACCTCCAACGATCCCTACTTCACCGGAAACAACCTCTGGGGCATGTACGGAGACCTCTCCAGCCCCAGCAACATTTACGGCAGTCAGGCTGCAGAAGCATGGAGTGCTGGCAAAACCGGCAGCAAGAGCGTGTACATCGGCATCATCGATGAGGGCATCCAGTTCAGCCACCCTGACCTTGCTGCCAACATGTGGACCAACCCTTACGACCCTGTGGATGGCGTGGACAACGACGGAAACGGTTACATCGACGACACCCGGGGTTGGGACTTTGCCAACGGCAACAACACGGTTTTTGATGGCAACAAACGCGAAGGTCCTGACTCGCACGGCACCCACGTGGCTGGAACCATCGGTGGAGTGGGAGGCAACGGGGTGGGCGTGGCCGGGGTGAACTGGAACGTCACCATGATCTCGGGCAAATTCCTCGGGGCCAGAGGGGGCACCACCGCCAACGCCATCAAGGCCGTGGATTACTTCACCGACCTGAAAACCCGCCATGGGCTGAACATTGTGGCCACCAGCAACTCATGGGGCGGAGGCGGTTTCTCCCAAGCCCTGCTGGACGCCATCAACCGTGCTGGAAACGCAGGCATCCTGTTCATTGCTGCGGCTGGAAACGGGGGCAATGACGGGGTTGGCGACAACAACGACTCTGTGGCCAACTACCCATCCAACTACGAGTGCACCAACAATGGCACACGGGGCTGGGACTGCGTGATTGCGGTGGCAGCCATCAACAGCACCGGAGGCATTGCAGGCTTCTCCAACTTCGGAGCACGAACCGTGGACATCGGGGCTCCCGGTGTGGCCATCAACTCCAGTGTGCCCACCAACAGTTACGCCTCCTACAACGGAACCAGCATGGCCACCCCGCACGTCTCGGGTGCAGCGGCATTGTACGTCAGCATCAACCCCACCGCCACGGCACGCCAGATCAAAGACGCCATTCTGGCCGCAGCCCTGCCCACCCCCTCCCTCTCGGGCAAAACCGTGACCGGTGGACGCCTCAACGTGGGCGGATTCTGAACTTCATTCACCTGCAAAAAGCTCCGGTTTTCCGGAGCTTTTTCTTTGGAATGGGTTTGGAAAGAGGTTTGAACTTGGTGCGGATTTTGACGGAATTGCCTTTGCAAGTCCTCCACAATCAAAACATGCCCACACGAGGCATATTCATTGAGGTCTGTCTGGAGGCATGACATGGAATTCCCCCCTTTTTCCCTCTGGTCCATTTTGCTGGACACCGAACACCACCTGATGGGATGGAGCCCTGATTGTGCCCGGACATTGGGCTGGAACCCTGCAGAAACCATCGGAAAGCCTGTGAATGTGCTGCTGGCTTCCCCTCTCCCAGAGGGCCCCCTCCACGGATCTTTTCCGCTGGTCCTGCAAGACCGCGAAGGGCACACCCATCCTTGCGTGGCACAGATGCAGCCTTTGCAGCCTCATGGTTTCCTGTTGACCCTCACCCCCCAGAGGGATCTGGAAAACCTGCAATTGCTGTCTCTGGCATTTGAACAGGCCGAATCGGGCATTCTGGTGATCCGTCCCACCACCGCTGAAGTGGTGATGGTCAATCCAGCCATGGCCCGGATGCTGAAAACCCCTCTGGAAGACCTGATGGGACAGGAAGCCACCCGTTTCATTGCTCCGGCTTCCCTGCAGCATCTGCATGCCCATGGGATTGAGGCCCGCAAAAAAGGAGAACACCAGTTCCTGACCAGCTTCATGCGCACCGATGGCACGGTGTTCACGGCACGGGTGCAACTGCTGGCCATTCCCGGTCCTGAGGGAAACCTGCAAAGCTGGATGGTCCACGTGCACGATGTGACCGAAGAAGAAATTCAGGTGGACCGCAGCACCCGCCTTGCCCGTCTTGCCCTTGCCCTCATTCACACCCGCACCACCGAACAGGTCACCACCGTGCTGCTGCAAGAAGCCGTGCAGGCCTCGGGGGCTTACTCGGGTGGCCTGTTTCTGGTGGGTGATACCGGAGACCGCCTGCATCTGGTGGACAGCCTGGGATACCCGGCCAACACCACCCAGCAATTTCAGGATTTCCCGGTGACTGCGGACTTCCCGGTGGGTGAAGCGGTGCTGCAAAAACAGGCTTTTTTCATGGGCACCCATGAACTCATCGAGCGTTATCCCAAAGCGGCTGCCGCCCGTTCCCAGCAGACCCTCAGCGTCGCTGTCATTCCCCTGATGATCGAGGATCAGGTGCGGGGGGTGCTGGCCCTGAGTTTCAACATCCAGAGGGCTTTTGACACAGATGAGCAGGCTTTCCTCTTGCAGCTCACCCGGCAATGTGCGCAGGCCTTTGAGCGGGTCCGGTTGGGCCTGTCCGAACAGCGCAACCGTGAAGCCCTTGAAGCCCAGAGGGCCAGACAGGACATCCTCTCTGAAGCCAGCCAGCACCTTTCTGCATCTCTGGATTTGCAGGTCACCCTGCAGACCATTGCAGAACTGGCAAGGCTGGTGTTTCAGGCCGATGTGCTGGTCCACCGCCTGACCCCTGCAGGTGACATCCGGTGCCTGACCGAAACCCGCCTGAAAGAGGCAGAAGGATGGAAGCCTCTGGTCAAAGAGGTGCTGGAGCAGGACCAGCCTTTCTTGCCTGACGGCCCAGAGGACTTGCTGGACCACCAGAGCATGGTGATGGTGCCGATGGTTTTGCATGGCCAGAAATCTGCAACCCTGACCCTCCTGAAAAAAGAAGGGCAGTTCACCGATGAGGACCTGCCTTTTGTGGGCAGTTTTGTTTCGAGGGTGGCCCTCTCCCTTGAACACGCGGAATTGTACGCCGAACGGTTGCAAGCGGAAGAAGCTGCCCGGGCCAGAGAACAGGATTTCCGTTCTCTGGTGCAGAACATTCCCGGTGTGGTGTACCGCTGCCTCTACGATGCCCACTGGACCATGCTCTACCTGCTGGGAGACCTGCATGAAATTGTGGGGCATCCGGCCAGTGCCCTGCTTGGCTCGGGTGGAATGACCTTTCCTGAACTGGTTCACCCCGAGGATGTGGGCTGGGTGGAAAACGAAGTGCACCGGGCCGTGCAAAACCACCGCTCTTTCGACATGCAATACCGCATGGTCCATCAGGACGGCAGCACCCGCTGGGTCCACGAACGGGGCAAAGCCAGTTACAGTCCAGAGGGAGAAGTTCAGTGGCTCGATGGGGTGATTTTCGACATCACCGAGAGGCGCAAAGCCGAGCAGGACCGCATGGAACTCCTGCAAGTGGTGGAGCAGGAACGCACCCGCCTGATTGATGTGCTGGAACAAATGCCCGTGGCGGTGTGGCTTGCACAAGCACCGGACGGCAAAGTGCTGTTTGGCAACCGTCAGGTGGAAAAACTGTTCGGGCAGGCTTTTGATCTTGAAAGTGTGGACCAGCAGATTCAGGATTACCGTGGTCTGGTCCGCTCAGGCAAAGTGCTGGAACCTGCAGAGTGGCCCCTCACCCGTGCTCTGGAAAAAGGTGAAGTGGTCCTCAACGAAGAACTTGAAGTGCTGCGCCCCGATGGCAGCCAGGTCCCCGCATGGTTCAGTGCTGCCCCGATCCTCAATCAGGCTGGAGAGCGGGTGGCTGGGGTGGTCACCGCTCAGGACATCTCCAACCTCAAAAAAGTGGAACAGGACTTGCGCACCGCCAGAGATGAACTCGAAGAACGGGTGCGTTCACGCACCATCGAACTTCACTCCCTGAGTGTGCTGTTGCAGCAACAGGTGGAAGAACTCGAAGCCCGCACCTTGGAAACCCGCATCCTCAGCGAAATGAGCGAGATGCTGCAGGCCTGTTACACCATCGAAGAAGCCCAGCAGGTGGTGGCCCAGCACCTCCAGAGGCTCTTTGAACAGGCCAGTGGCAGCCTGTATGCCTTTGGCCCCTCCAGAAACATCCTTGAGGAAATGGTCAGTTGGCGTGGCCCAACGGTCAGCTCGCCGGTCTTCAACCCAGAAGAATGCTGGGGCCTCAGGCGGGGCCGGCTGTATGCCAGAGCAGGCCACAGCGCAGCCATTGCTTGCAAGCACATCTCCGAAGCTGAACGCTCCACTTTGTGTGTGCTCCCTGCTCGCTCAAGGGGAAACCGTGGGCATGTTGCACCTTTCTGCCCCCAAAGAGGCGTTCACCCCTGCTCAGGAAAGGTTGGCACAGACGGTGTCAGAAACGGTGGCTCTGGCCCTCGTGAACATCCGATTGCGGGACCGCCTGAAAGAACAGTCCATCCGAGATGTCCTGACCGGACTGTTCAACCGCCGTTATCTGGAAGAAACCTTTGAACGCGAAGTGCGACGCGCCCAGAGGCACCACACCGAAGTCGGGCTGATCATGCTGGACCTCGACCACTTCAAAGACTTCAATGACACCTACGGCCACGAAGCAGGAGACGCCGTCCTGAAAGAATTTGGACGCCTGCTGCGCCAGAGTGTGCGCAACGAAGACGTGCCCTGCCGTTATGGAGGAGAAGAATTCATCCTGTTGATGCCCGGGGCTTCCTTGCACCAGACCCTTGAGCGTGCAGAACAGGTGCGTCAGAACACAGCCCGCATGCAGGTGCAAAGCCAGAACCTGATGGTGGGCACCGTGACCTGCTCTCTGGGGGTGGCCTCTTTTCCGGTGCATGGCCGGGACCTCAACGAGCTTCTCAGGGCTGCAGATTTTGCCCTGTATCAGGCCAAACGTCAGGGGAGAAATCAGGTGGTGGCAGCCACAACGGACCTGTGAATCGGCTTTTAAAGGTGTGGGCAAAACCAGAAGAAGCGGATGTTGTGCCTGTCACATGCAGTCGTGAGCGCTTTTGAAGCCTTCTTCATCGGCACCCCAGAGCCAAACCGCCTTGGTGACCGGATGAACATATTTTTGTAAGCCTGAATCCTCTGATGCAGTGCTTGGGTCCAGCATGTAGTTGTGCTGTTTGGGTGACATGTTGGTGATGATGACAGGCACCGAACCATCTGGATTTTTCTTGCTGCTGAGCAGCACATACACATACTGTTTGCCCCGGACTCCAGCAAAAATGGGAGGGGTGCTTGCGAATTGCAGGCTGAATGTATCAAACACTTTGGGGACCCTGCATCCTTCATGCACATTGAAACTGCTGGAAGGCACGCATCCTGTCAAAAAAAGCAAACAAAACCAGAGTGTTTTTTTCATGCCCTGATTTTAAGGAATTCAGGGAACAGGTGAAACCCGTCCATTTTTCAGCACAAAACCCACAAACTGCAAAAGCCGCACAGACCTTTTCCAGCGCCGGAGTTTCACGATGCGCCAGAGAAACTCCAGCCCCAGAGTGCTGTAGATTTTGGGGGCTCTCGGTGCATGGCCTGCAATCACATCCAGAGATCCACCCACACCGATCAGCACGCAGTTCTGGAGGTGCTGTCTTGCCCATTCATTGAAGGTTTCTTGCAAAGGACAACCCAGAGCGGTCAGCACCAGATTGGCTTGACAGTTTTGAATGTCTTGCAGGATGTGCTCTGGTGTGGCCTGGCTGTACCCATCCCGGATGCCTGCCACCTGAATGCCGTACTGTTGCTGGCAAATCTGTGCAGCTTTTTCTGCCACGCCGGGAGCAGCACCATAAAAGTACACCCTCAAATTTGCTCCTCCTGCTGCCATCAGAGACTGGATCAATTCGATGCCCAGAACACGCTCTGGCAAAGGAATGCCCCGGAGTTTTGCAGCCCAGTATACCCCGATGCCATCCACAGTCACCCGTCCGGCTTCATGCACAGCCTGACGCAAAGCCACATCTGTGCTGGCCTGCACGAAAATCTCGGGGTTGATGGTGACTACGGTCTTGGCTGGTCCAGATGTGGTGGCCCACTGAAGCAGCGTTTGGGTGGCCTCTTCATGGCGGACGGCATGGATGGGAAGACCTTGCAGGTCATGGGATGTGGGATCCATGTTGTCCTTTCGTGAATGAACATCAGACTCGTGAGGAGCGGGAATGCAGCAGTGCCAAAAGCCCGCGTTTCCACGGGCCTTTGGCTTCAAAACAGCAGTTTACAGCAGTTCCAGACGGGCCAGACCTTGCACGGCCTGACGCACTTGCGCCAGAGCTGCCAGACGGTTCTGACGCACCTGTTCGTTTTCCACCATCACCATCACATCGTTGAAGAAGGCGTCCAAGATGGGTTTGATCAGGACCACCTGACGGATCTGGTTTTCCAGAGGCAGTTTGCTTTCGCTGCCTTCAGAGATGTCCCATGCAGGGAAAGCGGCTTTGGCTGCGTACTCCAGTTGCACGCTGGCCTCTTGCAACTCTTTCAAAGCTGCGAACAGGGCACGTTCAGAGTCGTGCTCTGCGAGGTCCAGTTGCACTTCAGAGGCTTCCACGTCTTTGGAGAGGTTCGCTGCACGTTTGTACAGGGTGGCGAGGTCCTCGAATTCGGCTTGCTGGGACAGTTCTTTCAGCAGGGCAATGCGCCACGCAGCAGGGTAGAAATTGCTGGCGGCTTCTCTGGCAGCCCGAACAGACTGCACAGGGTACCCAGCAGAGGTCATCAGGCCCGAGAAGCGTTCCCACAGGAAGGTTTCCAGCTGTTGCAGGCTGGCTTCGGACACTTCAATGTTTTGGGCAGCATAAACGGCTGCAGCTTCCTTTAGGAGGGCCATCAAAGACACTTCAATGCCAAAAGCGGCCACCAGACGCACGGCACCAATTCCCAAACGGCGCAGGCCAAAGGGATCCGCACTGCCTGAGGGGGCTTTGCCAATCGAAAAGAAGCCCACCAGTGTGTCCAGACGGTCTGCCAGAGACAGCACTGCTCCGGTCAGGGTGGCAGGCAGTTCGGCCTCGGCAGTGACAGGTTTGACCCCTTGTTCCAGCGCATCTGCGACTTCTGCAGCTTTGCCTTCGTTCAGAGCGTAGGCTTTGCCCACCACACCTGCAAGGTCGGCGTACTCGTAGACCAGTTGGGTGGCCAGATCAGCTTTGAAGACCTCTGCAGCCTGAGAGACCACACCAGAGTCTGCACCCAGTTTGGCGGCCAGCCTCTGGGACAGGTCACGCAAACGGGTTTGCTTGTCCAGCATGTTTCCGAGGCCCTTCTGGAAAGCCATGCCAGAGAGGCGTTCGCGGTGCTCCAGCAGAGTTTTGGTGGTGTCGTTGTTCCAGAAGAACAGGGCGTCCGAGAGGCGACCATCGAGCACCTGCACATAGCCTTTCATGGGCACAGACACGTCAGGAACCCGGTTGTTGGAGATCACCACAAAGCCGTTCACCAGACGGGTTTCCCCTTTGACCGGGAAGTAGCGCTGGTGGACCATCATGGTTTCAGCCAGCACCTCGTCAGGGAGTTTCAGGTACTTCTCGTCAAAACGCCCGAGGTAAGCGGTGGGGTACTCCACAAGGTTGACGATCTCGCTCACCAGATCGTCATGCCATTCCAGAGATTGACCCTCTTCGAGGGCACCTTTTGCAGCTTCGATCACGAGGTCATAACGTTTTTGCTGGCTGGCAATCACGTAAGCTTCTTCAAGTTGCTGCTCGTAAGAAGCAGGGCTCTGGATGTTGAAGGGGGTGGGGGCCATGAAACGGTGCCCTTTGGTGGTTCTGGAGGCGGTCAGTCCAGCCACCTGCACAGGCAGCACCTGATCGTCCAGGAGGGCCACCAACCACTGCACCGGGCGCACAAACTGGCAGTCTTCCACGGCACCCCAGCGCATTTTGCGTTTGGCAGGCAGGTCACGGACCACATTGGCCAGAAGCTCTGGGAGCAGGTCTTGGGTGGCTTTGCCTTCATCGGTCAGGGTGACGTAGTAATAACCGTCTTTTTCGGTCAGGTCGGCAAGGGTTTTGCCAATGCTGCCCGCGAAGCCCTGTGCAGCTTTCTCTCCAGCTTTGACGCTGGGTCCACGGCGTTCGGTGACCTGACGCTCCTGACGCTCTGGGAGGCCAGAGATGCGTGCAGCAAGCCTGCGTGGTGTAGAGAACAGTTCGATGGAATCAAACGTCAGGCGGGCCTGTTTCAGACGTTCAGAGAGCAGGTTTTCAAGCCCTTCGCGGCCCTCATCCACATAGAAGGCCGGGAGTTCTTCGGTGCCGATTTCAAACAGCAGAATCATTGCTGGGCCTCCTGTTGTGCCAGTTTCTGGTTTTCATGGTCCACGTAAGCCTGCGCGGCTTTGGCAGCGATTTTGCGCACCCGCCCGATGTAAGCCTGACGCTCGGCGTGGGAAATGCTGCCTGAGGCGTCCAGCAAATTGAAGCAGTGGGATGCCCGCATCACGAACTCGTAGCCGGGGTACACGTGGCCGGAAGCCAGCAGGCGGTTGGCCTCTGACTCGTAATTCTCGAAGTTCTGGCGTTGCAGGTCCTTGTTCACCCCATTGAAGTTGTAATCGGAGTGCTGCCACTCAAAATCCCGGCGGATGTCGCCCATCAGGACCGGAGGTGCTCCGGTGATCGGTGGGGGAGCGTACTCCAGATCAAACGCATGGTTTTTGCCTTGCAGGTACAGTGCAATGCGCTCCAGACCGTAAGTGATCTCGGCGGTCACTGGGAACACATCGATGCCCCCGACCTGCTGGAAGTAGGTGAACTGGGTGATTTCCATGCCATCCAGCCACACTTCCCAGCCCAGACCCCAGGCGCCCAGCGTGGGACTTTCCCAGTTGTCCTCCACAAAGCGGATGTCGTGCTTGTTGGGATCAATGCCCAGACGGTACAGGCTCTGCAGGTACAGTTCCTGCACATCGCTGGGGTTGGGTTTCAAAATCACCTGATACTGAAAGTAATACTGGAAGCGGTAAGGGTTCTCACCGTAACGCCCATCGGCAGGACGACGGCTCGGGGCCACGTAAGCGGTGCGCCATGGTTTTTTGTCCAGAGCACGCAAGAAAGTCGAGGGGTAAAAGGTCCCTGCCCCCACCTCGGTGTCATATGGCTGGGTGATCACACAACCGTTTTCCGCCCAGAATTTGTCGAGCTCCAAAATCAGATCCTGAAAGTACTTCATCGTGCCTCCTTCACCGTGGAAACAAAAAAACGTCCCCAGGTGGTTTGATGTCCACCTGGGGACGAATGCTGTCTTTTCAACAGGACACCCGCGGTCCCACCCCAGTTCCCGAGCAGTCTCGGGCCCTTTTATGCAGTTGTTTTGCTCCCCGTCGCCCTTCCTGTGGCTCTGACCGTCAGGCTCACACCGTCCCTGACTCGCTGGGGTTGATCGCCACAGTACTCCTACGGATCAACACGATGACAGTATAGGAGAGAATCATGAAAATGCAAAGTCCCTCTGGGCTGGTGTGTTCAGGGCTTCACATATTCAATTTTGCGGGTTTCCAGAAGCTGGGTTCCATCTGCCATGAAAACCGTGCGTGAAATCCAGTTGCCCCGAGCGTCTTTGGTGTATTCCACCTTCTCAAACCCGGCAAGGTGCTGCAAGCCTTCCTGATCGTAAGCATACCGAACGGTTTGGGGGGGTTCCTCGCTCTGGGAAAGTGTGGTGATGGTTTCGACAAGGCGTTTCTGGTCATCGTAGCGGTACTGGACGGTGCTGGCATTTTGAAGGGAAGTGCCCTCCAAAGGGGTGGTGCTTTGCTGGACCAGCAGGTTGTTTTGAAGGGTAAAAACGGTTTTGCTGTCAGGGAGCCATGGTTTTTTGGCGGTTGCCTTCGTGTCTGGAAGGTAACGGGTCAGGGCCACCGTGTTTTTGCTGTATTCACAGGTGGAGTATTCCGTCAGGGTTCCGCTTTTGGAATAGCGGTTGATTCTGACCGGTTGCTGACTCTGGTTGTAAAGGTATTGGTCATGTCCTTCTCGGATGCCCAGTTCCCGGAAGTACACTTTTTTCAACAGGTTGTTCTGGGTGATGTAAGTCCACTTGCCGGTTTCTTCTCCGGTGTCCAAAAAAGAACCTTTTCTGGACACCACCTTTCCCCCAGAGAGTTCCCACTGTGTGGCGATACCAGAGGGGAAGGCGGGGCCAGCAGCACTTTTGGTGGTGAACTGATAATCATAGACCCGTTTAACAAACTGAGGTTCAACCAGACCTGCACTTTCCAGATCCTGATTGGGGTTGGGCACGCACTGGGCCACCGCACTGGAGACCAGAGCAGTCAAAGCCAGCAAAGTCAATGGAGTCGGTTTCAACATCCTTCAAATTGTACTTTCAAGAGGAGGTGGATCCAGCTCTGGGGTCACCTCCTCCACTGGCGTTTCAGGTCAAACTCTTCCAGCAAGCGAAAAACCTCGTTTTCCCATCTGCGTTTGATCAGGCACACCACGCCTGTTCCAGTGTGGTCTTTGCTGTAAATTTCGTACAGGGCGTGTGTTTTTTCGATGGCCACCCGGTCCAGCACCTGTGAGAGCACTCTGGTTTCCTGATCTCCAGTGGGGGCGTTCGGATCGAAAGTCACGTAAATGTCGAAATTGCGGTAAGCGTAAGCCAGCAGGCTTTGCTGCACGGGTTCCACGTGCCCCGGTTGGAAGAACTGGTTGACATCGGCCAGACGGGTGAAGTAATCCATCTGCCACCTCGATGCGCCGTGGATCTGGAAAGTGGGCAGAAGGTCATGGCGCATGATTTGGGTTGTTTCAGAAGTGGGTTGCACTCCAGAGATGCCTGCGTTGGAAAACATGTGAAGCGACCTGCCTTTCCGGGAACAGAAAGTCAGGGGAGGGCACATCAGGAAGGTTGCTGTGGGGCAGCAGTCTGCTGACAGAGAGGGAAGATCCGTCTCTGGGCGATGCAATAGATTTTCAGAATTGCGCGTCAAAGTCAACAGGCAAAAAGGGTGCTTGCATGGGTGACAAATGCAGAGGGAGAGCGAAAAGGCTGAATTTTGGATGTTTACTAATATGCACCTTTGAACCGTAACAGGGTGTATGGATAAATCTGTTCCTGTGGCTGACCTGTTTGTCAAAATTCTGAAAAAGATGTCTATACGACCCTTGAAACGATGCAATGTTTATGTAACAATCCATTCACCAACGAAAACCCATTTCTGACGCTTCTCAGGCGTGTGCTGTCTTGCCTTTTGGTGTGACCCATGTCTGGTGGAGCACAGGTCTTGCCCTCTGGAGGTTCCCATGAAATTCACCCCCCACCAACGCAATGTCTCTTTTCTGCTTTTGACTGCCTTTGCCCTCACCGCTTGCAGCCAGAGCCCTGCTCTGGACAGCTCTGCACAGACCCAACTTGAAAAGCAGGCTGCGGGTTTTTATGTGGCAAACGGCAAACTGGTGGATGCCAACGGCGTGCCGTTCATCTTTCAGGGGGTCAACCAGCCCCACGCTTGGTACAACTCCACCACCAACACCGCCATCCCTGCCATCCGTGGCAAGAATGCCAACAGTGTGCGGATTGTGCTGAGCAGTGGCTGCCGTGGATGGTACAAGAGCCCCGCCTCTGAAATCACCAGCCTGATCAACCTGGCCAAAACCAACAAAATGGTGGCCGTCCTGGAAGTCCACGACACCACCGGTTACGGCGAAGACACAGGTGCATGCACGCTGGACAATGCCGCCAACTACTGGCTGGAAGTCAAAAATGCTCTGGTGGGACAGGAAGCCTACGCCATCATCAACATCGGCAACGAGCCGTATGGCAACAACAATGTGGGCAACTGGGCTGCAGACACCCGGGCCGCCATCCAGAAACTGCGCAACAATGGCATCAACCACACCCTGATGGTGGACGCGCCCAACTGGGGTCAGGACTGGTCCAACACCATGCGCAGCAACGCTTCCTCCATTTTCACCAGCGATCCCCAGAGGAACCTGATTTTCAGCGTGCACATGTACGAGGTGTACAACACCGCAACCAAAGTCAACGACTACATCAATGCGTTTGCCAACGCTGGAATGCCTCTGGTGATTGGTGAATTTGCCAACTCTCACAAAGGCAGCTATGTGGATGCAGCCACCATCATGAGTGCCAGCAAATCCAGAGTGAACGGCTACATCGGCTGGTCATGGTCCGGCAACGACAGTTCCACAGCGGCTCTGGACATGGTGAACGGCTTCAATGCCAGCAGCCCAACCTCCTGGGGCAACATGATCTTTGCAGACATGAGCACTGCCAAAATCGCCACGGTTTTTGGAGGCACCACCACCCCTCCCACCACAGGCGAGACGGTGCTGTTCAGCTTCGAAGGGAGCACCCAGAGCTGGACGGGAACCAACGTGGCTGCGGGTCCTTGGTCGGTGAATGAGTGGGCCACCAACGGCAGCAACTCCCTCAAAGCCGATGTGGTTTTCGGAAACCGCAAATACGAACTGAAGAACACCACCACCCGCAGCTTCTCTGGCAAAACCACCTTGCGTGCAAGGGTCAAACACGCTTCCTGGGGCACCGCTGGCAGTGGTGTGACCGCCAAGATCTTCGTGAAAACCGGTGCAGGTTGGACCTGGTACTCTGGTCCTGCACAAACCATCAACGGCAGCACCGCAACCACGCTCAGCATGAGCCTTTCTGGTGTGGCCAACCTCGGGGATGTCAAAGAGATTGGTGTGGAGTTCACCTCACCCACCAACAGCTCTGGAAACTCTGCCATTTACGTGGATCAGGTGAGCATCCAGTAACCCACCCTTTTCACGATCAACGCAAAAGACCAGCGCAAGCTGGTCTTTTTTGGTTGTCTTTGGGCCAGAGAAACGGTTTGTTCTGTTACGAAACTTGATTTTGTTTTCAGAAGAGGGGGATTGAAAATATTGCCTCATGCAAGCGAAAATCTCAAAATGTAATAAAAGTATTATGTTGTATGGGACGGCTTTTGATCGAATTCTGAAAACCTGTCTATACATCTGTTGCAAGCTGGATTTGTTTATGTAACAATCCATTCACCAACGAAAACCCAACGTAACAGCATCCTTTGTTCCGAGATGTTCAGGACTCTTTTTGCAGTCACCTGACAAGGTGTCTGTTTGCCCTCTGGAGGTTCCCATGAAATCCACCCATCACCAGCGCAACCTTTCCCTGATGCTTCTGACCGGTTTTGCCCTCACTGCCTGCAGTCAAGGTTCAGCCCCTGCGGAAATCGGTGCATCCCAGATCAACAAACAGGCTCCAGGTTTTTACGTGGCAAACGGCAAGCTGGTGGATGCCAACGGCGTGCCGTTCATCTTTCAGGGGGTCAACCAACCCCATGCTTGGTACAACTCCACCACCAACAGTGCCGTTCCTGCCATGCGTGCCAGAGGGGCCAACAGCGTCCGCTATGTGCTGAGCAGCGGCTGCCGTGGATGGTACAAGAGTCCCGCCTCTGAAATCACCAGCCTGATCAACCTGGCCAAGACCAACAAAATGGTGGCCGTTCTGGAAGTCCACGACACCACCGGCTATGGGGATGATGGTGGTGCCTGCACCCTCGATAACGCTGTGAATTACTGGCTGGAAGTCAAAAATGCTCTGGTCGGGCAAGAAGCCTACGCCATCATCAACATCGGCAACGAACCCCACGGCAACAACAACACCGGAAGTTGGGCATGGGACACCCAATCGGCCATCCAGAAACTGCGCAACAATGGCATCAACCATGCCCTGATGGTGGACGCGCCCAACTGGGGTCAGGACTGGTCCAACACCATGCGGAGCAACGCCTCCTCGGTCTTCAACAGTGACCCTCAGAAAAACGTGATTTTCAGTGTGCACATGTACGAGGTGTACAACACGTCCAGCAAAGTGAACGACTACATCAACGCTTTTGCAAACGCTGGAATGCCTCTGGTGGTGGGTGAGTTTGCCAACTCCCACAAAGGCAGCTATGTGGATGCCGGAACCATCATGAGCAGCTCCAAATCCAGAGTGAACGGTTACATTGGCTGGTCATGGTCCGGCAACGACAGTTCCACCGCAGCTCTGGACATGGTGAACGGTTTCAATGCGAATAGCCCAACCGGTTGGGGCAACATGATCTTTGCAGACATGAGCGGGTCCAGAACAGCCACCGTGTTTGACGGCATCACAGGCGGAGGTGGCAGCACAGGGGGCGGCACTGGAGGTGGAACCACCACCCCCAGCGAACAAACCCTGTTCAACTTCGAAGGGGACACACAGGGCTGGACCGGATGGGCCGTCAATGCAGGTCCTTGGTCAGTGAATGAGTGGGCCACCAGTGGCAGCAACTCTCTCAAAGCCGATGTGACTTTTGGCAACCGGAGGTACGAGCTGAAAAACACTGCCCAGCGCAACCTCTCTGGCAAAACAGCCTTGCGTGCCCGGGTGAAGCATGCCTCTTGGGGCAATCCCGGCAGTGGTGTGACCGCCAAGATCTTCGTGAAAACCGGTGCAGGTTGGAGCTGGTATGGCAGCGGTGCTGTGACCATCAATGGCAACACCTCCACCACCCTGACCCTCAACCTTTCGGGTGTGCCCAATCTGGGAGATGTCAAAGAGATTGGTGTGGAGTTCACTTCACCTTCCAACAGCTCTGGAAATTCCTCCATCTACGTGGATCAAGTGACTTTGCAGTAAGTTTCATCACCACAGACACCCGAGCAAAACACAGCAAAAACAGATGGGCCAGTTTGCACTGGCCCATCTTGCTGGATGGATTCACAACTCCCGCTGGTGTCCGCTTTTGTCACCTGTGTTGGGTACAGGCATTTCAGGCAACTCGGGTGCCTCTGGGGACTGCCCGATGTCCTGCTCGGGAATGGGAAAAGGGGCAGGATCGCCGGGATTGATGTCAGGGGTGTTGTCTGGTTGCAGGGGTGCTCTGGGATCGGACATGGCTGACTCCTCTGTGTGGCTTTGAGAGATGTTGATCGGGAAATCAAAAACCTGCTGAAGGAAAAGCTGGATTCATTTTCAAGACAATGGTGCTGTGCCTCAGTTGGATTGGGTACAGTTCCTCGCAGGAAGCACTTTTTGGAACATTGTGCACAATGATTTGAATGTGAAACATGTTTTACAAATGAAGCGAAACTGAATTTTGGTTCACATCTCAAATCACAGGGGACCATCTTGATGGATTGTGTTGTTGTTGAATTTGAATTGTAAAATTCATTTTGCAAGTCCAGATCTGCCAAATGTGATCAATCAAGACAAAAGTTTTTTGGCTGTCTGTTATGATGGCAGAATCATGGATGAAATTGTTGCCATCATATTGCCAGCTTTGCTTGTTACAGTTGCGGTTGGAGGGGTGTTCCTGTACATGCAAGGTGGACCTCAGGCCTTTGAATCGCTTTTTGGAAAACGCAAGAAGGCCCGCAAGCGTCGCAAACGCAGACGGACTTCTGTGCATCAACATCGCCCTCAGCACGTTGCATCTTCAGAATTGTCCACCCCAGCGGTTGAACGGTCTCTGGAAGAAGTCCGGCGCTGATTTCCGCAAACTTCGGCTGAGTCCAGAGCAGGGATCAGGGAAGGACCTGCCAGAGCTTCAGGGTTTTCCCACCCACCAGCATCCACAACATCCCGATCAAAACCACCATCAAAGCACCCACCTGTTGCAACACCGGTAGGTGGGTGTGTCCTGCCAGGGTCAGGGTGGTCAAGGCAAAGGCCCCCACTGGAAAAGTGAGGCCCCACCATCCCAGATGGAAAGCCAGAGGTTGCTGAAAGGCTTTCTGGAGGCGCATCAAGGCAAAACACACCCAGATGGCTGCTGCACCCCACAACAGGTTGGCCACAGGGAGGGCGGTGTCGTACAGGATCCCACTGGTGTGTTGTCCAAGATTGAACCACCCCAGTGCGCCCGTGGCCAGAGGTCCAATCGGTAAAAACAGTCCAAAAACCTCCTGATGTGAAGGCAGACCCTTTTTCCGAAACTGTCCGATCAACTGCCCAATCACCACCAGAGCAGCAGGCACCGAAAGGCCCCACAGCGCACAACCGCTGTACAGAAAAATGTCCGTGTGGGTGTCTGGCAGCAGGTTCATCAATTGGGTGGCGCCCACTGCTGCGACGCCACAAGGCACCAGAGGCAACAACCACAAAGGGGTCAGGGTGCGGCCTTTTCGCAAAACAGGCAGCAACATCAGGCAACCCACAGACAGCAGGACATCCAAAATCCACAATCCGATGGCCCAGGGCAAGCTGGATGGCCCAATGAAATGGAGCAGTCCGTTGATCAGGGTGCACAGACCCATCGGCAGGGTACCCAGAAAGAACGGCTGGGTGGGATGGTGCAGCAAATCTGCTCTGGCTGCTCTGGATCGGTACTTGAGGGCACCCACCACACAAAAGGTCAGAAACAATCCAAAATTGAGGACCCACAGGCTTAGTGCAATGAAATGGGCAGCAGCAAAAGTGAATTGTGAAATCAGCAAAGCCAGAATTCCGGTTCCCATGGTGATGGCAAACCATTGGGGTGTGAATTCAGGTCCCTCCAAAGTCAGAAAAGGGACTTTCAGAAGAGTTTGCATGTGGACCAGCATAGTCGGCAGCAGATATCAAATCAAATAAAGAAATGAAAAAAACCATTCAAAAAATTGATATCTTGTTCTGGTGAACCTCAACCCCGAGCACCTGCTGACCTTCCTGAAAGTGGCCGAACTGGGGAGCCTGAGCCTTGCAGCAGAACAGCTTCATTTGACCCAGCCTGCAGTGTCCAACCAGATCAAATTGCTGACCGGGCGTGTGGGAGAACCGCTCTTTGCGCGTCACCGCTATGGGGTGCGCCTGACTCCAGCAGGAGAGCAACTGCTTCCCCATGCAAGGCAGGTCAGGCGGGCTCTGGAAGGCACCACCAGAGCCCTTCAAGAATGGCATGGTTTGCAGTTTGGATCTCTGCGCCTGTCTGCCAGTTTGACGATTGCAGCCAGCATCCTCCCGAGGGTGCTCTCGGTGTACCACCAGCAACACCCTCAGGTGCAGTTGCAGGTCCAACAGGGCAACACCCGTGAAGTGCTGCAACTCCTGCTGGATGCCCGCTGTGAAATGGCTTTGCTGGAAGGCCATTTGCCCACCCTGCCTGCAGATCTGGAGGTGGAAACCTTCCGTCAGGACCGTCTGGTGCTGGTGATTGGCCAAATGCACCCTCTGACCAACCGATCCCGGCTTGCTGTGCCAGAGCTGCACCACCTGCCTGTGATCTGGCGGGAAAGAGGCTCTGGCACCCGTGAAGTGGCCGAAGGTGCCCTTCAACAGGCCAGAGTGACCGTTCAGACCGTGCTGGAATTGGCTGGCACAGAAGCGGTTAAAGAGGCGGTCATGCAGGGTCTCGGGGCTGCGTTTCTTTCAGAGTTGACGGTCCAAAGGGAAGTGCGATCAGGCGAACTGGTGCAACTGGAGGTGGATTTGCCCGGACTGGTGCGGGACCTGAGGGTGGTGCGTCCCCCTCTGGAAGTGCTGTCCAGAGCAGGGAAGGCCTTTCTGGAACACCTCAAATCCAATGAATGAACCCCACCTTCTGGGGGTGGGGGAATGGGTTTTGAAGCAGTCTGTGCCAGTGGGCCTTGCAAAAATCAACCATGCAGGGTGAGTGGCGTAAACAGTGGGAGGTGAAATCAAATGAAAAGGGATGTGCAATTCAAAAGAATCCATCTGAATGAAAACTGCCGCTGAACATGAGAAGTGCACAGGTGAACCCATCAAGCGTTCATGAAAAGATTTTAACAAAGTGCTCTGAAGTGTGCCTGAGGTTTGGTCACATCCGGGTGGGCAAGGACTTTGTTTTGACTCAGTTCAAAGAATTTCTCAAAGAATTTCTTCTTGCACCTCCAGATTCCGGTTGAGCATTTTGATTCCTCCATCCAGATCTGCCATGGCCAGTGATCCATCAGGCAAAGTGGTCAAGTCCATGGGGTGCGCAAACGCCTTCTGCTGGACCACTTTCCATTGCTCAAGGTCCACGGTCAAAACCTTTCCGCTGCGATCAGAAAGATATGCCGAGGTGCTCGCAACGGTCATTTTGTCTGGGTGTCCGGGAAGTTTCAGTTCCCTCTGGACCTGCCCGTTTTTCAATTCCAGCAACCTGCCCTGATGGTCCAGCACCAGCACGCCCTGCTGGTAACGGTTCAATGCCACAGGTTCTCCCCCCACCTTCAGGGTTCGGGTGACTTTCAGGGTTCGCGGATTCACCTCAAAGATTTTACCTGAAGTGTGGTGTGTGACCAGCAAATTGTCCTGCACAGCCAGAACAGCATCCATGAAGGCTTCTCTGGGGATGTTGCTGCTGTTGTCCAGCTGGATTTCGGTGACGTAACCCTCCTTGCCAATGGAGGTCAGGTACCCACTGAGGGCACACTTCACGAAAACACGGCCTTGCTGGACACTCAGGCCACTGGCCCCTGCATGGATGCTGTACGTCCTTTCCAGAACACGCGTCTTCACATTGATCACCGAGAGCAACTGGTTGGCGGTGTCCAGCAGGTAAACCCGGTCTCCTTCTGCCACAGCTTCCGTGAAATAAGGCACAGATGCCACTTTCATGGACAAGCGGAACACCTCACCGTCTGGCCCCAGCATCACCACAGGCGCACTCAGGTTGTTGTTGGCGAACACCACAGCACCCCCTGCCCCCACCACCACACTCGGAGATGGAGCAAGTCTTGCCGTTGCCGATGGGGTCAGCAACGATCCCATCCACAACACCGCAGCGACCGTGGCAGCCATCCCCACACCCCACCACGCCCTCTGGGACGAACTTGGGCGTTTGATTTGACCCATGATGCGGCTTTTGAGCTCTGCTGGAGGCAATCTGGCAGGCGCAGCATGCACCAGAGCGGTTTTGATGCGCTCCAGATCCTGACGGTAAGCCTGACAATCTGCACAGCCCTGCACATGTTCGTTCAAGCGGTTCAGGGCACCAGAGGACAACCCCTCTGCAGGTTCCAGCAGCAACGACTGGGCCTGTTCACAGCTCAAGGCTTGGGTGGCTTGCTGCATCACACGGGTTTTGAGTTGAACGGGAACTTCTGCTTCCTTCCCCTCTGTCCACTGCTCTGTCTTCTGCTCACTCCACTGTAAACCCTGAAGGATGGCCTGCAAATCTGCCTGAACAGACTGGCATTCTGCACAGCTTTCAAGGTGGATTTGCGCCTCACTGGGCAAAGCCTTGCTGTGCCAGAGCAGGTCGGTCAGGTGATGCTGACACGTTTCACAGTTCATCTCTGAGTCCTTTCAGGGCCAGACGCAATTTGTCCAGAGCGTACTTGAGGCGACTTTTCACCGTGCCCAGCGGAACCTGCATGGCCGTTGCGATGTCTTCTCTGGATTCTCCTTTGAAAAAAGCCCTTTCCACCGTTTCCTGATGGGCTGCACTCAGTTGTGAAAGCCCTTGCCTCAATCGGCCCCCCAGATCCTGCAACTCTGCCCGGTCCTGCAAGGTCAAACCCGGATCAGAGAACGGCAGCAGTTCGCCTTCTTCATCGTAAATGCTGCCCTCGTTGCGCCGCTTCCTCAGATGGTCAATGGCCATGTTTCGAATCAGGGTCATGAAAAAAGCCGCAAAACTGGCTCTGGCAGGATCATACAACTCGGGACGGTTCCAGAGTTTCAAGAAGGCATCTTGCACCACCTCCTGTGCAGCTTCGGGGTCTTCAAGCACGCGCATGCACAGCCCGTAAGCCGCGTGGATGTAGCGGTCATACAGCTCTGAAAGGGCCGTTTCGTCGTGGCGGTGGAGCCGAACCACCAGTTCGGCATCGGTGGCAGGGTTGGGCATCAATCCCAGTGTACGGTTTGGGGTTTGCAGCATGGAGGATCCTCTGCAGACAGATACGCATTGGGGCACCCTTCAGGTTCAATTGAACTTTTTGAAGGGTTGGCTCCGTACCTCCATCACCACAGGAGGTGGACCATGAAAAAACCGCACACATTTGCCCTGATCGCCCTTGGACTTCTTTCCCTGACCGCTGGTCTGGGCCTGGCACAGGACTCGATGAAGGATTCGATGAAAGACTCCATGCAGGATCCAGCCATGAAAACCGAAATGAAAGACGGGATGAAAGACGGGATGAAAGACGGGATGAAAGACATGCACATGCATGAAGGCTATGTGGCTTACACCCTCAAAGCGTTCAATGCGGCCAGAGACAAAAAACGGGTGCTGTTCTTCGCGGCCTCATGGTGCCCGAGTTGTCAGGGGGCAGACAAAGACCTCAAATCCAAGGTGCAGACCATCCCCGAAAACGTGGTGGTCTTCAAAGTGGATTACGACAAAGAAAAAGCCCTCAAAACCAAATACAACATCACCTACCAGCACACTTTTGTGCAGGTGGATGCCTCTGGAAAAGCCCTGAAAACCTGGTCCGGCGGAGGCCTCAAAGAAATCCTCGCTGCCCTACAGCGTTGATCCGTGAAATGGGAGGATCAATACAAATCCTCCTGTTTCAAAACCTCTTGACCAGAGAAACAGCCTCTTGTTCTTCTGTCCAAGGCTTTCAAAGGAGTTTCTGAATGGTGTTGCTGTTGGTGGCTTTTCTGGCTGGCGTTTTGACCATTGCTTCTCCCTGCGTGCTGCCCATTTTGCCGGTTTTGCTCTCTGGAACGGTGGGTGGTCGGGGGAGGCCCATCGGAATCATTGTGGGGTTTCTGCTCAGCTTCGTGTTCTTCACCCTTTTCCTGAGTTCTCTGGTGAGGCTGCTCGGCATTGGTGCAGACACCCTGAGGGTTTTCAGCATCGTTTTGCTGATGGTGTTCGGTCTGGTGCTGGTGGTTCCTGCCCTGCACCAGAGGTTTGAAAGGCTCACCAGCAGCATGGGCAGTGTGGGAGGGCTTCAGAAAGGCCCTCAGGATGGATTTGTGGGTGGCCTGTTGATGGGACTCAGTCTGGGCTTGCTCTGGACCCCTTGCGTTGGACCCATTCTGGCCAGTGTGATCACCCTTGCCCTCAATGGCACCGTGACCGCGCAAACCGCAGCCATCACCACAGCTTATGCTCTGGGCGCAGCCATTCCCATGGTGGCTGTGATGCTGGGAGGCCGGGCCCTTTTGAACCGCGTTCCCGGGCTTTTTGATGCTCTGGGCGGGTTGCAGCGAAGCTTCGGGGTGCTCTTGGTGGTGTTTGGTGCAGGCATGTTTCTGGGATGGGACCGTCAACTGCAAACCTGGTTTGTGGAAAACAACAGCGGTTACCTGAACTGGATTTTTTCTCTGGAAGACGCCAGAGGGGTGCAAGACGGATTGCAGGATTTGCAAAAACAGTGACCCCATCCCGTACCATGAACCCATGACCCACTGGGAAACCCTGATTGCAAAAGCCCCCCAAGAAGACCATCCCCTGCTGGGTGTGTTCAGAATGAAGTCCAGCGAGTGCCAGTTTCATCTGGTGCAAGGTCAGGGTGCAGGTGTCCTCTGGATGGGCCTCCCTTTTGAGGGCGTGTCGCAGATGCTCCTGTACCTGACCCCCGAGCACCGAACCCCAACCGACTGGCAAAGCCTGCTGGTTCTGGCAGAAAAAAGGGCCAGAGACTTGCAAGCCACCGCTGTGCTGCTGGAAGCCCCTTCGGGGAGTTGGCGTTACGAGGGGGCCATCCAGCAAGGCTTTGAAGAGGTGGGTGCCTACCGTTCACTCAGGTGGGCAGAGGTTCCAGAGCATGTTTTGCCAGAGGGTTTTGGGCTGTTGCCTTACTCAGAAGTGCAAGACCCAGTGGTATTGCTCGAAATTCTGAAAAAGGGATACTCGGGTCAGGTGGGGCACCACGAACCCAACGCCAGAACCGTTGAGGACCTCTTGGGCATGGTGCCAGCAGAGCACATCTGGTTTTTGCAGCACCAGCAAGAACATGTCGGGATCTGCCGTATTGACTGGTGGGATGGACACTGGGTGCTGGACGCTCCTGGCATCGTTCCAGAGCACCGTACCCCGGAATTGGCGCTGGCTTTTGTTTCTCGGGTGGTGGGGCACGTGAAGGACATCCAGATGCAGTCGTGGGGAGATCCTCTGGAGACGGTGTTGCTGTACCAGCAAGCAGGGGCTGTGCTGCTTGAACAGACCCCTTACTTGCAAAAAAAGCTGGACTCCATTGATCCATAAAACCAGAGGAGAATCCTCTGTTTCTGGAGTCTCCTCGTTTACAAAAAACCTGTTGTTTCCCTGTCAAATGTTCTAGTTCAGCAGGCTTTTCAGGTGTTCCAGAGAGCTGTTTCCGCCAGAGAGGATCACCCCAACCTTCTTGCCCTGAAGTTGTTCACGGATGCTGTAGGCCCCTGCGAGGCTTGCAGCTCCGGCCCCTTCGGTGAGGGTGTGGGCGTCGGTCAGGTAACGGCGCATGGCCTGACGGATGTCTTCATCGGAGACCAGCACAAAGTCGTACAGGTGGGCTTGCATGATGCTCTGGGTCAGGCCGTATCCTGCGCCTGTGGCAAGGCCTTCAGCAAAGGTTTCGTTGGGGGCGCTGAGCAGGCTCTGGTTTTTCCAAGAAAGGAAAGAGGCAGGAGAGCCTTCGGCCTGTATGGCAATCACCTGACAGGAGGGCTTCATGGCCTGTACAGCCAGACAGGTGCCTGCTGCACTGCTGCCCCCTCCCACCGCCACCATGATCACATCCAGATCAGGGGCTTCTTCCAGCATCTCCAGAGCGATGGTGCCCACTCCGGCAACAATGCGCGGTTCATTGGCTGCCTGAATGAGGCGGTACCCGTGCGTTCTGGACAGGTGTTCTGCATGTTCACGGGCATCATCGAAGCGGTGCCCGACCAGCAGCACCTCTGCCCCGAGGTTTTGCATGGCCTGCACTTTCAGGGGGTTGGCTTCCTCTGGCATCACGATGGTGGCTTTGATGCCGTGCTGTTGGGCTGCGTAGGCAATGGATTGACCGTGGTTTCCAGTGGAGTAGGTGATCACGCCCCTTTGCAGTTCCTCTGGGGACAGTTGTGAAAGCAGGTACAGCCCTCCGCGCACTTTGAAAGCCCCGGTCTGGTGGGTGTTTTCATGCTTGATGAGGAGTTCTGTGCCGATCCAGCGGTTCAGGCCGGGATAAGACAGCAATGGGGTTTTGAACAGGTGTCTGGAGAGCACCTGTCTGGCTTGCAACACCTCGTGAAATGAAGGCCAGAGGCTTTTCCAGTGTTCCAGCATGTTTTCAGAGGGGGTGGGTGCTACAGCCTGAGAATGAGTAGCGCTATCGGTATTATTCATATAGAATGATAGCACATGTCTGAAACGGGTGCCACCGAACGCATTTATCAGGACCTCCTCAAACACCTGCTGACCCTGCAAGCAGGAGACAGCCTGCCGTCTTCACGCACGCTGGTGGCCCAGCATCAGGCCAGTCCGAACACCATCCAGAAAGTGTTTTCCAGACTGATTCAGGAAGGGAAAGCTGTTTCCAGAGCAGGCAAAGGCCTTTTTAAAGCAGAGGTTGCCCCTGTGGTCACCCCACAACAGGATTATGGCTGGCAATCGGTGCTGCTCGGGGCCAGTCCGGGGGTGCAGCAGGACTTCCAGAGCCTGTACACCCCTCCTCCCACAGGACTGCTCTCTCTGGGAAGCGGTTATCTGGATTCCAGTTTGCAGCCCACCCAACTTCTGGCGGAAGCCATGCAAAAAGCCTCTCGCAGGCCTCTGGTGTGGGACCGGGTGCCTCCAGAGGGATTGCCCCCCCTGCGAAACTGGTTTGCTGGCAAACTCGGGGTGCAGGCCTCAGACATCCTGATCACTGCCGGAGCCCAGAGCGCCCTTTCCAGCATTTTCTCGGTTTTGTCGCACCTTCCAAACACCCCTGTGCTGGTGGAATCTCCGTGCCACCTCGGGACACTGGCGATTTTGCGTTCTCAGGGCATGAAACCCATTCCCATTCCCATGGATGCACACGGGATGCGCCCTGACCTGCTGGAACAGGTGTTGCAACACACCCCGGCACGGTTGCTGGCCTGCCAACCCACCCACCAGAACCCCACAGGGGTGTGCTGGACTCTGGAAAGACGACAGGAGATCCTCAGGATCTGCAAAAAGCACGGCGTCCTGATCATTGAAGATGGAGCAGCGCAGGACCTCTCTTTTCAAGGTGCCCCTCCGCCCCATCTGGTCACTCTGGCCCCAGAACAGGTGATTCATGTGTACTCATTGACCAAGCCTGTGGCTGCGGGCTTCCGCATTGCTGCCATTGCTGCCAGAGGCCCCATCCGCCAGAGGCTCAGTGCAGCACTGGTGGTTGGAGACCTTTTCGTGACCGGCGTGATGCAGGAGGCCGCTCTGGAAGTGGTCACCAGCAAAAGGTGGCCCAAGCACCTCCAGAACCTGCAAAACATCCTGCAAGCCAGACAGCAGACCCTGACCACTGAACTGAAACTGCGCCTACCCGCATGGCGCATCCACCATACCCCATCAGGTGGATTTTACCTCTGGGTGGAGCTTCCAGAGGGCATGGACGACCCATCCTTTTCATTGCAAGCCCTGCAAAAACAAGTGCAGGTGTCTGCCGGACAGGCGTGGTTCCCAGCAGAAAAAGAAGGGGCATTCCTGCGCCTCAGCTTTGCAGGCATCGAACAGGTGCAGATCGCTCAGGCGGTCTCTGGACTTGTGGAGGCCAGCCAAAACGTTCAGGCCAACACGGCATCCTGAAACAGGAACGGACAGCGCAACTCCAGTTCCATCAGGTCCTCCTCGACCACCATCATTTTCGGACGGCTGTGGGGACCCAGGGCACGCAGGTGCACGTAACAGGTGTGGGGTCTGGCCCCCTCCACAACAGCAAAGATGCGGCTTGCAGGAACGGACTCTGGACCTTTTTCGGTGATGAATTGCAAGATGTGCTCTGGCATGATTCTCCTTCAAAAACCGCATCACCTTAACACATCTGGAGGCCAGAGATGTCCCTGAGGGGGTGGGCAAACGTCCTTGCCCCTTGAGCCTTTCAAAAAGGCTATGCTGATTCCGAAATGGCTGCAATCCCATTGACCTTACAGGACCTCAAAGCTTGTTTCCCCTCTGGCGTCTGGTCCAGAGCCCAAGGACTGGTGCGCGACAAGGCTGTCAAGTTCATCAACTGGCAGGCCGACGGGACCGAACTGTACAGCAAAGTCAGAAGCGCCAGCAGCCGTGAAGAGTACATCCAGAGCATTGAAATTGATCACAAAAAAGGAAGGCTGAACATCTCTGGAGGATGTTCTTGCTATGTGGGATTCAATTGCAAGCATGTGGCAGCAGCGCTGATTGTGGCCACAGAACAACTGCAAGAAAAGCCTGCGGTGGTGGTCTCTCCAAAGCCAGAGCCTGTGAAACCAGAACCCACCCTGAATGCAAAAGAGAAAAAACTGTTCCAGTTGGTCCAATTTGTCTGGGAACAGCGAGGCTCCCTGCACGAGCCTTATCTGGGTCAACTTCGGGAGGTGTACCGCAAAGCCCCCAAAACCACCCAGAGCAAGTTTGATGCCAAGCTCTGGCAGGACCTGTGGCCTTTGTTGGAGTCTGAGGAGGGTGTTTCTGATGCATCCACTGTACATCCAGACCGGGCAGAAGACGCTACACCTGCCCTCAACCTGTCTCCAGAGTTGCAAAACTGGCTGGATGCCCCTGAAGCCCCCAGAGCGCTCAATCACACGTTGCTGTTTGTGGTGCAAGTGCGATCCGACCAGAAAGGCCAAACGAACCTGCACTTCGAGGTGTATTCCGCAAGGATCAGCAAGCAGGGCCTCAGTGATGTCAAACCCTACACCTCTGGGTTTTCAGATGCCCAGTATGTGGCCCGAGACCTTCCCCTCAAGGTGGCGCTCGGGCAGGTGCAGGACTGGCATGGGCTGCAAGACCTTCCCCTCACAGGGCATGTGTTGCAAGCGTTGCTGGACACTGGACGGGTGTACCTGCAAGACCACTGGGACCAACCCATCACCACAGGCGAAACGCGCAAAGGGACTCTGGGATGGAAAACCGCTTCGGACGGTACCCAGAGGCCTGTGTTGCAAGTGGAACCTGAAGGCACCGTGGTCTTGCCCCATGCCCGTCCGTGGTATCTGGATGTGCACACCAAGGAAATCGGACGGGTGGAGTTGCCGGTCTCGGAACAAGAAGCGCAACGCTTCCTGAGCATCCCAGCCCTCTCACCCTTGCACAGCACGGCTTTTGCCCAACACTTGCAAGCCCGCCATCAGAACCGCTATCCGCTGCCCCACACCTTGCCGATCCAGAGCCAGCAGGCCCCTCTGGTTCCGCGCATCACCCTGTACACCCAGATGGTGCGGTACAACGCATACAGTTACCCTTTCAAACTGCACAGCTTGCACCTCGAATGGACTTACAACGGTGAGCCCGTCAGGGATTTTGATTCCCCCATCCTGCAAAGGGTTGAAAACGGCGTGGTTTACACCCTTCAGAGAGACCTGAAAAAAGAACAGGCCACCGAAAAACCCCTCAAGAAACTCAAATTGGACCGGGCTGAAAAAGTCCAGAAAAACCGGATTCCTGACACCCTGAAGAACCACTGGACGTTCAGAAGCAACAAACCCCCCTTTTACTCCGAAGAACAAACCTGGCTGTCTTTCATCTCTGAAGACGTGCCAGGGCTGCAAAAACTCGGGTGGGAGGTGCGGTTTGACCCTTCCTTTGAGTTCCGCCTCTCGCAGGTCAGCCACTGGTACGCTGATCTGGAAGAAGGCAGCGACTGGTTTGGACTGGAACTCGGGGTGATGGTGGAAGGTCAGAAAATCAGTGTGCTCCCTCTGCTGGTGTCCCTGATCCGCAGCACCAATCCCGAAATGCTCAAAACCTTCTCAGACGAAGACACCCTGTACGCCCGTTTGCCGGATCGCAGCATGCTGCCCATGCCGGTGGGGCGCATCCGCTCACTGCTCGGGACCCTGATTGAACTGTACGGACAGGACGGCCTGAAAGACGGGAAAGTCAGGATGCCCCTCTTGGACGCGGCCCGACTGGCAGAACTGGAAGCCGAAATCCAACCCGAGTGGCAGGGTGGCGAAAAACTCCGCGAACTGGGGAAAAAGCTGCGTGACTTTCAAGGGCTGCAAACCGCTGACCTGCCCAAAGGACTGCAAGCCACCCTCCGGCCCTACCAACACGAAGGCCTCAATTGGCTGCAATTCCTGAGGGAATACGGACTGAACGGCATCCTTGCAGATGACATGGGGCTCGGGAAAACCCTGCAAACCCTCACGCACCTGCTGCTGGAAAAAGAACAGGGACGGCTCACCTCGCCTGCCTTGATTGTGGCCCCCACCAGCTTGATGCACAACTGGATGTCAGAAGCCCGCAAATTCACCCCAGAGCTGAAAGTGCTGATCCTGCAAGGGGCACAACGCAAACAGGATTTCTCTAAAATCAAAGACCACGACATTGTTCTGAGCACCTACCCACTGATTTCCAGAGATTTTGAGGTGCTCTCTGGACACACCTTCCACACCATCATTCTGGATGAAGCACAAAACATCAAAAACGCCAAAAGCGCGACCAGTAAAGCCATCTTCCTGCTGAAAGCCCAGCATCGGCTGTGTCTGACCGGAACCCCTCTGGAAAACCACCTTGGGGAACTCTGGTCCTTGTTTCAATTCCTGATGCCCGGATTTCTGGGAGACACCAACCACTTTGGGAAGTTGTACCGAACCCCCATCGAAAAACAGGGGGATGTGCACCGCAGAACTGCCCTTGCGAAACGCATCAAACCCTTCATTTTGAGGCGCACCAAAACCCAGGTGGCCAAAGAACTGCCCCCCAAAACCGAAGTGGTGGTGAATCTGCCTCTGGACGGTGCCCAAAGGGACCTTTACGAAACCCTGAGGGTGTCGGTGCAAAAACAGGTCCAGCAAGAAATCCAGAGCAAAGGACTGGCCCGCAGCCACATCATGATTCTGGATGCCCTGCTCAAACTCCGACAGGTGTGCTGCGAACCGCGCTTGCTGTCCCTGACAGAGGCCCGCAAAGTCAAAACCTCCGTGAAACTGGAATGGCTGAAAGACACCCTGCCTGGCATGCTGGAAGAAGGCCAGAGGGTCTTGCTGTTCTCGCAATTTGCCACTTTGCTTGGTCTGCTGGAAGAAACCCTGAAGGAACTCGGGATTCCCTACTCCAAACTGACCGGGGAAACCCAGGACCGCAAAACCCAGATCGAGCAATTCCAGCAAGGGAAAACCCATGTGTTCCTGATCAGCCTGAAAGCGGGTGGGGTGGGCCTGAACCTGACCGCAGCCGACACCGTGATTCACTTCGACCCATGGTGGAACCCCGCAGCAGAAAACCAGGCCACAGACCGCGCCTACCGCATTGGTCAGGACAAGCCCGTGTTCGTGTACAAACTGATCACCGAAGGCACCATCGAGGAGAAAATCCTCGGGATGCAAGAACGCAAAGCCCAACTGGCCTCTGGGGTGCTGGAAGGTGGGTTGGCCGAAGCCCAGAGCCTGAGTGCAGAAGACGTGCAGAACTTGTTTGCGCCCCTTTGACGCCATTTTGAACAAGTGAAAAGCCTAGTACTTCATTAAACGGTTGAGCAAGAGTTCTATACTGTCCATATGGGCAAACACCAGGTGCACCTGAGTGAAACAGAACACCAGCAACTCCTCCAATGGACACAGACAGGTAACCTCCCAGCAGAAAGTCAAATCCGAGCTCGCATCTTACTGTTGACCGACACCCGCAAAAACTACACCGACATCCAGATTGTCTCCGCTCTCCACATCAGTCGCACCATGGTCGAACACACCCGCAGAAGGTACCATCAAATCGGACTCGAAAAGACCATCATGCGTGCCAAACGCAAAGATCTTGGTGTGCCTGTCAAAATTGATGGTCGGGTTGAGGCCCACATTCAAACCCTCGCTTGCAGTGAACCCCCAGCAGGTTATGCCCGTTGGACCTTAAAAATGATTGCTGCGAAACTGGTGGAGGTGGTTGAGAGCATTTCGACCGTGAGTGTGCACTCCACCCTAAAAAAAATCAATTGCAACCTCACCGAGTCAAAAGGTTCCTGATTCCCGCTCAGCACAATGCAGATTTCGTCTGCCAAATGGAAGAAGTTCTTGAGGTCTACGCCAGAAAGTATGACCCTCTGGAGCCAGTGGTGTGTTTGGATGAACAACCTCAAGTGCTGCATTCCCATGCCAGAGAAGCCCTGCCCATGACTTCGGGTATGCCCATCCGGCAGGATGATGAGTACGTCCGGCAAGGAACAGCCAACGTGTTTTGTCTGTTTGAACCTTTGAGGGGTTGGCGGGAGATGCGGGTCACCCATCAGCGGACCCTCAGAGATTTGCAGATGTTCTTCAGGTGCTGTGTGATGAGGTTTATCCTGCTGCCAGACATATTCATGTGGTGTTGGACAACCTGAACATCCATAAGAAGTCAGCCTTGTACAGCCGTTTCGAGCCCTGTGAAGCTCGGAGAATGGCGGATAAACTGGTGTTTCATCACACTCCCAAGCACGGCAGTTGGCTGAATGCGGCAGAAATTGAACTGTCCATTTTTGCAAGGCAGTGTACGGCAAGGCGTTTGGGGTGTTTTGAGCGGCTTGAAGTTGAAGCGGCTTGTTGGACAGAAGATCAGAATCGGTTGAGAAGGGGGTTGTGTTGGCATTTTACGGCTGGGGATGCTCGAATCAAGCTGCGTCGCCTGTACCCTTCTCTGACCGTTTAATGAAGTACTAGAGGAGTGAAGGGGGGAGTCTCTGGGCTTTGTTCACTTATTGGTGTTTGAGGGATCCTCTGGATGGACAATCAGGGAAAAATTGAGACATAATGTCTTCGAAATGCCCAGAAAGAAAAGCATCGACACTTTACAATCCCGAGCACATGAAATTCTGCTGGACACCCTGAAATACACTTCAAAAGAAGTGCTGTCACAGGCTCTGGGTACCACTGTTCGCACCTTGACCCGATGGGAAGCTGCCGATCCCCTTCCCCCTGGCCACATTCTGCTGGCCTTGCAGCAATTCCGCGATACGAAACCTGATCTGCTTCCTGCTTGTCCTGTACAACAGGTTGAGGGGTGCGTGGAAGGCGAATTCACCTTCATTGACCTGTTTGCTGGCATTGGTGGTATTCGTCAGGGGTTTGAGCGCAATGGTGGTCGCTGCGTTTTTACCAGCGAATGGAATGAATTCTCTCAGAAAACCTATCAGGCGAACTTTCCGGCAGACCATGAACTGGCCGGAGACATCACCCCTTATCCCAAAGAGCACATCCCGGACCACGATGTTTTGCTGGCCGGTTTTCCCTGCCAACCTTTTTCTATCGCTGGTGTTTCCAAAAAGAACAGCTTGGGACGCGCACATGGTTTTGAATGTGACACGCAAGGCACTTTGTTCTTTGAAATAGAAAAAACCATTGAGGTCAAACGCCCCATGGCTTTTATGCTGGAAAATGTCAAAAACCTCACATCACACGATAAGGGACGCACCTTTGCCACCATCAAAGCCACCCTTGAAGACAAACTCGGGTACCACATCCACTACCGGGTGATTGATGGCAAGCATTTTACGCCTCAGCACCGGGAACGCATCATCATTGTCGGATTTCGTGAGCCAGTGGATTTTTCATGGGAAGCTCTGAACTTGCCTCCCCAAAACCACATTATGGCTGACATCCTGCACAAAGAAGATGGTACAGAGGTGATCCCTGAAGGGGATGACTACTTGAATGAAGACGGAACGGTCAAAGCAAAATACACCCTCACCGATAAACTCTGGGCTTACTTGCAAAATTATGCTGCCAAGCATAAAGCTGCAGGAAACGGTTTCGGATATGGACTGGTGGGGCCCATGGACACTTGCCGTACCCTGTCCGCAAGGTACTACAAAGATGGCAGTGAAATTCTCATCTCACAAGGTCCCGGAAAAAACCCCCGTCGTCTGACCCCCAGAGAGTGTGCCAGACTGATGGGTTTTCCTGAAACCTACAAGATCCCTGTGTCTGACACGCAGGCCTACAAACAATTTGGCAACAGTGTGGTGATGCCCGTGATCACTGAAGTGGCCAGACTGATGAAACCTTTTGTGATGGAGCTTAAAGCAAGGCAGCAGCAAACCATCCCCGAGCTGGTGGCTTCCAGTGCAGATTGAAATGGCACTCTGGATGTGATGTCAGGACATCATCACATCGATTGAAAACAAAACATAGGCAGGGCGGCAGATCCACAAAGCTGCCCTGATTCCATATACTGGCTTCAGGAGAACCCGTGGACACCCTCAATGCCTTGATTCAACGCTTGAAGCAAAATGGAGCAACACGAATTCTTTACAAACCACTCAGTGCCAATGACAACACCAAACAGCAAATCTACATTGGCGGAAATTGGGAAGTGCTTTCAGTGCTTCCCTTTGGCGAGATCCAGAGTTACCCGGAAGTCAGACAACCCAACTTCAAAGCGCCAGTGAATCTGTACTGGATGAATGAAGAAGGGCAGGTGGCCCACGCGCCTGGTGCCCAGCTCATCATGTACCCCAAGTACCCTGAAATTCGCCTCTCTGGTTTCTTGAAGGGGTGTCCTCTGGCCCCTTCTGCCCACATGCAACCCAACCCGCGAACAGAAGGAAGAATTCTGGTCTTGGGCATTTGCCCTGATCGCAGAATTCTGGCTCACCTGCTTTTGCCAGGACAGGCCATCACTGCTGAATTGCTGGATCAGCCTGTATTGAGTGTAGCAGGAGTCTTCAGAGAACTCATTCTGGACCGGGATCCTCTGGAAGAACTGCTGGAAAAACTGCATGACATTCATCAGATGGGTTTTGTGGATTCTTGCCGTTTGAATTCTTCTGGTCAGAAAATTCCTTATGTTGCCCAGAACGGTGGTGGGTATACCTTGGAAGCCCTTCTGGACATTATTCCGAATGGGCACAGCGAACCTGACTTCCGGGGCATTGAAATCAAGCAATTTGGGGTCAAGCGCTTTGACCGTTTGGGTAGCCCACGCATCACCCTGATGACGCCCGAACCGGTTGGAGGCATTTATGTGAATCCGGGTGTCATTCCTTTTCTTCATTTGTATGGTAAGCCAGAGCCAGCGAAAGATCGCATTTATTTCACTGGAACCCATCAATATGGTGTGGTGCATGCCACCACAGGCTTACGGTTGGACTTACAGGGATACAACATCACTGCCAGTGGAAAATTTGAGATCACCGACATCACCAAAGGAATCATGCTTGTGGATCCACGGACAGCAGATACTGTGGCGGCTTTGTGGACTTTCCAGCAGATTATTGACCACTGGAGCAAAAAGCATGGTCGAACAGTGTATGTCCCTGCGATTTCACAGCAAAAACTTTTGGGAGATGACAAAACCATCCGCCAGTACCACTACAACGATCAGGTGTGGCTCGGGGTCAGTACAGATCCCATCCGGTTTTTTCGATCTTTGTTGAGCAAAAAGGTGTATTACGATCCAGGAACCAAGGTGGAAAACCTATCAGGTACGCCTGTGACCAAACGCCGAAACCAGTTCCGCATGAACTTCAAAAACCTTGCTTCCCTGTATGACACATTCGAACTCAAGTGACACATGAAAAACCCTTTTTGCGGGTTTTGAGGGCTCGCAAAAAGGGTCCAAGAACTCTTGATGTCCCCTCACTCCTGCAAAACAACCACCAGAGCATCATCATCTGGGATCAACCCCACCAGGTCCACTTTCCCATCCCCATTCAGGTCTGCACTGCTCAGGTCCTTGACGAACCCCGAGATGGGCACCGAAACCGACTCTGGAAAGTTGCCATTTCCGTCGTTCAAATTGACTTGCAGGGAAGTGGAAAAGACCGAGGTGGCAAGGTCGGTCAGGCCATCCCCATTGAAATCGGCATGGGTGAGGTCTCCAAAAAGGCGTCCGGCTGCACTCTGGGCGAATGGGAACAGTTGCCCGTTTCCATCTCCGGGGTGCACACTGATGTTTGCTCCATAGAGCGCTGAGACGGCCACATCATCGCCGGGTTCTCCGTTCAGGTCGGTCACCACAAGACCAGAGGGGGAGAAACTGCTCTGGTAGGTGGTGGCTGCGCTCAGGGTTCCATCTCCGTTGTTGTTCAGGACGAAAAGCTGGTTGGTGGGGCCAGCGATCACCACGTCTGGATGGTTGTCCCCATTGAGGTTTCCAGCAGACAACATCGAAAAGGGCTCAACAGAGGTGTAGCGCTGCTCTGGGGCCACAAAGGGGCCTCCTGCATTGCTCATCTGAACGATCAGGGCGTTCATGGTGAGGCCGAGGATGTCTGGGTAAGCATCGCCGTTCAGATCTGCCACCTGCAGGTCGATCAGTCCGGTGTCCAGAGCCACGCCATCTCCGTCCTCAAAGGTGCCGTCTCCATTGCCCAACAAGATTTGCACAGTGCCATGGCCGTAATCGGCCAGCAACAGGTCCTGATGTGGGTCTGCATTCACGAAAGCAGGAACCACCAGATACATGGGCCATGGGGTGCTTGCGGTGGTGATGGTGGGGAAATGCCCGGTGGTGTCGTTCAGCAGGATGTACACGCTGTTGGCGTTGTTGCGTGTGACCACCAGATCCGGGTAACCGTCTTCGTTGAAGTCCCCTGTGGCCACCTTCGAGACCGTCGATCCAAAATTCAATTGGGTGGGGCTCTGGAATTGCACGTTTTGCCTGCGGTTCAGTTCTGCAAAAGCAGCAATGAAGGAAAAGCTGAATGGATCGTCTTTGGCATTGGCAGACAAAGGCAATTGCGTGGAAAAAGTGACCGTGCGTGAGGTGTTGTTCTCAAAATCCCCGTACAGCACCCATCCAAAATCCAGCTTGTTCAGGGTCAGACCCTCTGGATGGACAGGATCAAAATCTGGCACAGACAGACCCCGAGCAAAAGCCGTGCCTCTGGCTTCAAAAATGGCCCGGTCGTTCTGGGGATCATAGGTGTACAGGTGGCCGGGAACCATGCTGCTGGCTTTTCCAGAGGCGTCGGTGCCGTCGTACAGCTTGACTCTGGCAAAAGCGGTGTTCCCTGCGGTGGGTTGCATGCTGTTGTTGGAGGGGTCCCCGTCGGTGTCGTCCAGGTTCACCCCCACAAAAGCCAGATCTTTGAGGGTTCTGCCGCTCTGGTTGGTCACCTTGTAGGTGGTGCTCAGGTAACGCACCCCTTTTTGTTTGACCGTGAAGGTGCTGGTGGACAACTGCTGAAACACCAGACCCGAGACCTCCTGCACCGCCAGAGGTTGCACACTTTGTTTTTGGGTGTTTCCCTCTCCAGCCTGAAATTGAAATGCCACCAGATGGGAAGGGGTTTTTTCGATGGGGGAGACCTGCGAAGCCTGCTGGCAACCGGCCAGCAACAGGGACATCAAAACCAGTTTCTTTTTCATGGATTCCTTTACTGGGCAGGAAAACTGCCCACCTGTGTGACGACCTGCCATGTGCCACTGTGGGTCAGGGTGGGTTTCTGGTACGGGCGTGATGGAGCTTGCATGCAATCACCTCGAAAGCAGAGCTCTTGAAACAGAGATTGTGGTGGAAATGGGTCAGGGCAAGCCATGCCCTTTGCTGACTCAGGGTAAGGGAGGGGGTGCTCTGGCAGTAGGGGGTTTTCTCCCTGTTTTGTGACCAGAGCAGGCAAGTAAGGGTTTTCCCTGAGTTCAGTGCCCATGGATTGGAAATCAAAAGTTCAAATGAATGGATGGAGCAGATTCACTGCTTTCTCTGGTGCAATTTCGAAAGTGGTGCTGTCGAAATAAGATGTCTTGGACGAGGATTTTCTCTGTGAACTGTCAAATGTAGACTGTGAACTTACCCCATTGATTTACTCGTCCAATAAAGTCAGGAAACCCTGCTGAATGGTCCTCGCATACAGCAAAGCTGCCGCGACCCGAGCATTCAGGTTGGCCTGACTGGTGTCCAGTCCCAGAGCCCCGTACAGCCCACCGATGGCATTGTCGATCCATTTCTGGCTGAGGCCCAGTTCGGCAGCGATGGCGGCATTGGTGTATCCCTGCGTGATCAGGGTCCAGAGTTCCCATTGCCTTGCGGTCAGGTGCGGGAAGTGCTTTTTTTGAAGCTGCTCTGGGTGAAGGAGTTGCGGGTCCAGCACCACCTCGCCGTCTTTCACCCTGTGCAGGGCACGCAGGATGATGGTGATGTCCTGCACGGATTTTTTCAGCAGGTAAGCCCATCCGGTGAAATCCGTCCCGAGGGTCCTTGCAAACACCAGACTGCTGTGGTTGGAGAGCAGCACGATGCCCAATGAAGGTTGCCTTTCCCTCAGGTGACGACCAAGCTGGATGCCATTCATTTCGCTGTCCGGTCCAAGGTCGATGTCCAGAATCACGGCATCGGCGTCTTGCATGCGTGGGTCAGCGAGGGCTTGCTGTGCAGAGTGGCACACGGCCAGCACCTGCACTTCGCGGGTGTGTTCCAGAGCGGTGCGCAGCAAGGCACTGAACAGGGTTTCGTCTTCAACGATCAGGATTTTCAGGGGTTTCATGACGGGATCCTCGCCCAGATGCGACTCGGGCCTCCTTTTTGGCTGTCCACACCCCAGGTGCCTTCCACCTGCTTGATGCGGGCATCCATCCAGCGCAGCCCCAGTCCTTTGAGGGCACGTTTGGGGTCAAAGCCGATGCCGTCGTCTTGCACCTCCAAAAACAGGGTGTGGTTCTGGAGCCTCAGGGTCACGGTGGCATTTCTGGCCCTTGCGTGTTTGATGGTGTTTCCAAGGGCCTCTTCGATCACGCGGAAGGCCACCAGACGGCTGGACGCCGAGAGCCCCTGATTTTCCTCTTCGTGTTTCAGCAGTTTGCTGTCCACCTGAATGTGCACGTCCAGCATGTGCTGCATCCTCTGGACCAGCAATTGTAAAGCCGCAATCAGACCGACATCCAGAGCCTCGGGGTGCAGTTGGTGGCTGAGCAGGCGCACTTCATGTTCACGGATGTGTTCGAGTTCATCCCGCACCTGATTCAGGGTGTGCTGGACCTCCTGCTCTTTGCTTTTCACCTGCCCGAGTCGGTACCACGCCACCAGCAGTCGGGATTGCACTCTGGAATGAAGGTGCTCGCTGACCTGCTGCCGGGTGCGTTCCTCGGCCTGCGTCAGCAGTTCCCTTGAGGCTTGCAGTTCCTGCATCACCAATTCCTGTTGCCTGCGAAGCTCAGCGTTGTGCAGGCCAAACGCGACCTGACTGGCAAAAGCTCTGGCAAGGTCCAGTTTGTGCTCTGGAACGTGGGCTTCGTTGTGGCAGCACACCAGAGCCCCATACACGTGCCCTTCCAGTTGCAGGGGCACCATCAGCACATGGTCCACCCCCACTATTTTCTGGGCGAAATGCACCACCAGATCGGGCACCGCTCCTTGCACGATGTCCAGAGCAGAGCGGTTGACCACTTCTCCATTGCGGTACACCTGTGCAGTAAACGGGTTGGCATCAATGGGCGCAGATGCCCCAAGAGGATCGAAGTTCGGCAGGGCCACCTTGACGGCCTGCAGGGTGCGCTTCACCACGGTCAGGTGCAGTCCAGCCCATGCCACACATCGCGCCTGCCCGGTGTTCAGATCACACTGGGTCAGGAACACATAAGGATACCCGAGCACCCTCTGGGAGTTCTCCACAATCTGGTCTGCGAACTGCCCCCATGTGCTGCCTTGCAGGCTTTCTCGCACCTCTCTGGTCATGTTTGCATGATGCCACGGAATGGGGGAAGGCAGTAGGGGGTTTTCTCTGGGTCCAGCCTTCAGATGTCAGTTGTCAGCAAGGAGAACATGGGCCTCTGGTTTTAAAGACATCAAAGGCGAAAAAACCGTGTCAATGTGGTGTTGAGGTGATTGCAAGGAGAGAACAAAGGGTGCTCTGGTCATGCAGGAGACCAGAGCACAGGGGATGGTGGCAGATGGATGCTGGCGTTGTCTCTTGCTGTAAACTGTCCACTGAAAACTGTAAACTTCCCCGAGCGAGCACCCAAAAGCACAATCCGCCTGCTCCTCACACATGGCAATCCAAAAAATCACCTGTGGGGCATGGAATAAGCGTCCAGTTCCGTCAAATTCCGAAAATCTCCTGTCCCTTCCAGAGGTGCCCCTGCCGATCCGCGCAGCAGGAGCCCGAGGCGGGTCAGGCTGTGCAGCAGGGCTTCCCCTTGGGGGAAAAGTCCGTGTCCGCTGTCCACATTGATGTGCCCCACATCCCCGAGGTTCACAAATTCACTGCCCCACGAGCGGGAAAATTCCTGTGCCCGTTCTGCAGAGCAGGTCAAGTCGGTGGTGCTGCCCACCACGATGCTCGGGAAGGGGAGGGATTTGCGGGGGACGGGGGCAAAATTGCGCAGTTCGCTGGCCACTTTGCGGCGTTCCACATCGGCAGGGGCGACCAGCAGTGCGCCAGCAACGCGGGTTTCGGTGGGTCTGGCCCAGTGGGCCACCGTGATGCACCCGAGGCTGTGGGCCACCAGAATCACCGGTTTGCGTGCGGCCTGCACATGGAGTTCCAGTTGCTCGATCCAGTGGGAACGCACCGGATGGTTCCAGTTCTTTTGCTCCACCCGACGGTACTCGGGGTGGGTGTTTTGCCAGAGGGTTTGCCAGTGGGCAGGGCCGCTGTTTTTCCAGCCGGGCACAATCAAAACATCAAATTCGGACATGGGTCACCTCGGTTCAAAAAATGTGATGTGTTCAGGACGGAAATGCACTTGCTGGTTCACGGTCAAATGGAGGGTTTTGAGGTGGGAGCGGGGCAGTTCGATTTCCAACAACTCGCCAGAGGCGTGGCTTTTCACTTCCAGTCGGGCGTGGGGGCCAATCAGGTGGATGTGCAAGATGTCGCCACTCTGGCTGTTGGGCGTGGGTTGCAAGCCCAGTTCGAAGTCGTGGGGGCGCACCAGACCCGGTTTGCCGTTCACGGTCAGGGTGTGGGAGCGGCCCAGAAAGTGGTACACGAACTCAGAGGCAGGCTGGTCGTACACTGTGGCCGGAGACCCGACCTGTTCGATGCGACCTTCATGGAACACCACCACCCGAGAGGCCACCTCCATGGCTTCCTGCTGGTCGTGGGTCACGAAGACGCTGGTCAGGTGGATTTCGTCGTGCAGCCTGCGCAACCATCCGCGCAGTTCTTCGCGCACTTTGGCGTCCAGAGCCCCGAAAGGCTCATCGAGCAGCAAGACCCTGGGTTCCACGGCCAGAGCCCGCGCGAGGGCCACCCGTTGCCTCTGGCCTCCAGAAAGCTGCGAGGGGTAACGGTCTGCGGACCAGTCCAGTTGCACCAGTTTCAGCAGTTCGTGGACTTTTTTCTGGATGGTTTGACGGTCGGGCCTCTGGCTGCGGGGTTTGACCCGGAGGCCAAAAGCCACGTTCTCAAAGACGGTCATGTGCCGGAAAAGGGCGTAATGCTGGAACACGAATCCCACCTGACGCTCACCGGGATTCTGGTGGGTGGCGTCCTCCTCGTGCAGCAGCACTTTTCCAGAGTCGGGGGTTTCCAGCCCGGCAATGATGCGCAGCAGGGTGGTTTTTCCACTGCCTGAGGGTCCCAGCAAGGCCACCAGTTCACCGGTGGGAATGTCGAGGTTGATGTCGTGCAGCACAGGGGTTTTGCCGAAGGTTTTGTGGACGTTTTGAATCTGGATGCTCATGTGTTCCTCTGGAGGGGTTGGCGGTGCTCGATCAGGCTTTTGACCACCAGGGTCACCAGAGCCAGCAAGGTCAGCAACGAGGCCACCGCAAAAGCTGCACTGGTTTTGTATTCGTTGTAGAGAATTTCCACGTGCAGGGGCATGGTGTTGGTCTGTCCACGGATGCGGCCTGAAACCACCGACACGGCTCCGAATTCACCCATGGCTCTGGCATTGCACATGATCACCCCGTAGAGCAGGCCCCATTTGATGTTGGGGAGGGTGACTTTCAGGAAGGTCTGCCATCCGTTGGCCCCGAGGATCAGGGCGGCTTCCTCCTCTTCGGTGCCTTGCGATTGCATCACGGGAATCAGTTCTCTGGCCACAAAGGAGAAAGTCACGAAAGCGGTGGCCAGCACGATGCCGGGAATGGCAAAAATGATCTTGAGGTCGTGTTCCAGCAGCCACGGTCCGAAAAAGCCCTGCCTGCCAAAGAGCAGCACGTAAACCAGCCCCGAGATCACCGGAGAAACCGCCAGAGGCAAATCGATCAGGGTGACCAGCAGGCGTTTGCCGTGAAATTCGTACTTGCTGACCAGCCACGCAGCAGCCACCCCAAACACTGTGTTGAGCGGAACCACGATCAGCAACGTCAGCAAAGTGAGGCGGATGGCGCTCAGGGCATCTTTGTCCAGCAGTGCAGAGACATAGTTGGTCCAGCCCTGACGGAACGCTTCGTAAAAAACGGTGACCAGAGGCAGCACCAGAAACAATCCCAGAAACATCAGCATCAGGCCGATCAGGGTCCATTTGATCCAGAGGGGTTCGGTGCGGTGGTTCATGAAGTTCCCAGCCTCCGGTTGGCAAGGCTTTGCAGGTGGTTGCTGAGCAGCAAGAGCACAAAGGACACCACCAGCATCACCACGGCAAGTGCAGTGGCTGCGGTGTAGTCGAACTGTTCCAGTTTGCCCACAATCAAAAGGGGCACGATTTCGGTTTTCATGGGCATGTTCCCCGAGATGAAAATCACCGAGCCGTACTCACCAACGGTGCGGGCAAAAGCCAGCGTGAATCCGGTCAAAAGGGCAGGCAGGATCTCGGGCAGGATCACCCGCAAGAACACCTGACCTCTGGAAGCCCCGAGGCTCTCGGCGGCCTCCTCGACCTCTTTTCCGACGGCTTCCAGCACAGGTTGCACGCTGCGCACCACGAAAGGCAGACCAATGAAGGTCAGGGCCAGCACGATGCCCAGAGGGCTGTAGGCGGCTTTGATGCCCAGAGGTTCGAGGTGTTGCCCCACCCACCCTGAAGGGGCGAGCAGGGACGTGAGCGTGATGCCTGCAACGGCTGTGGGCAGCGCGAAGGGAAAATCAATCAGGCTGTCCAGCGGGCGTTTGAAGGGAAAAGAGTAACGCACCAGCACCCATGCGGTGACCAGTCCGAACACCACATTGATCAGGGCAGAGACCAGAGCGCTTCCGAAGGTCACCCGGAAGGAAGCCAGCACCCTCGGGGTGAGGATCACTTCCCAGAAGGCGGTCCAGCTCAGGGAGGCGGTTTTCACAAACAGGCCCCCCAGAGGGATCAGCACAATCAAAAGCAGGTAAAACAGGGTGTAAAACAGGGTCAGTCGGTAACCGGGCAGGATGTGGCCTCTGGAGGGCTTGAGCACCTGAAGCATGGCCATCACTTCTGGTAAATCTGGTCGAACAGGCCGCCATCATTGAAGAATTTCTTCTGGGCGGATTGCCAGTTGCCAAACACGCTTTGCAGGGTGAACAGTTTCACTTTGGGGAATTGCTTTTCGTATTTGGCCAGAATGTTTTTGCTTCTGGGGCGGTAGTAATTTTTGGCGGCAATTTCCTGACCTTCCTGAGAATAAAGGTAATTCAGGTAGGCTTTGGCCACTTTTTCGGTGCCGTGTTTTTGCACGTTCTTGTCCACCCAGGTGACAGGAGGTTCAGCCAGAATGCTCAAGGAGGGGGCCACAATCTGGAATTTGCCCTCGCCCAGTTCTCGGGTTGCGAGCAGGGCTTCGTTTTCCCATGCCAGCAGCACATCCCCGATGCCCCGTTCCACAAAGGTGGTGGTGCTTCCCCGAGCGCCCGAGTCCAGCACAGGCACGTTTTTGAACAGGCGGGTCACGAAGTCCTTGGCTTTGTCTTCGGTTTTGTATTTTTTCAGGGCAAAGCCCCATGCGGCCAGAAAGTTCCAGCGTGCCCCTCCACTGGTTTTGGGGTTGGGGGTGATGACCTGCACGTTGGGCTTCACCAGATCGTCCCAGTCTTTGATGTTTTTGGGGTTGCCTTTGCGCACCAGAAACACGATGGTGGAGGTGTAAGGGGAACTGTTGTAGGCCAGTCGGGATTGCCAGTTTTCAGGGAGCAGTTTGGCTTTTTCAGCAATGGAGTCGATGTCGTAAGACAGGGCGAGGGTGACCACATCGGCCTCCAGACCGTCGATCACGGCTCTGGCCTGTGCACCACTACCAGCGTGGGACTGGTTGAAGGTGAGGTCCTGTCCGGTTTGCTTTTTCCAGTGTTTGGCAAAGGCCTGATTGAACTCCTGATAGAACTCTCGGGTGGGGTCGTAAGAGACATTGAGCAAGGTGGTGGAGGCATGGGCGGTGCTGGCGAGCAAGATCAGTCCAAGGGTCAGGTGTTTTTGCATGAGGTTTCCTCCCACATGGGTCGCATGTGTTTTTTGATGTTTGGGATGTGGTCCCGTGGTTTCGGGATGTGTGAATCTTATATAAGTTTACTCATCTTGTCAACAATAGGAGTCTGAAGCTGTAGGTTGGGAAAACCTTTTGTGGGACATCGAAAGTTAAATTCGCGCTTGCAAAACTTAGACAACTTCTGGAAAACGCATCTAGCCAATGTCCAGAAAACACAGCAAAAAAACACAGCAAAAAACACAAACAAAGGGATGGACACAGCGTCCATCCCTTGCAAAATCTTCAAGGTCTACTCTGACAAGATCTACTCTGGCAAAATCACCTGTGCCTGCCATTTCCGGGCCTGCTTCTCCAGAGCCAGCAACGGCAGATACTGCTCCCTTTGGACCGACTCAAAGTGGCTGATGCCCGCTTTCTGCAATTCATGTTTGCCTTCAGGGGTCTGGTGGAGTTGCAGCAAATCCCGTTTCCAGCGTTCTTTCTGAAGAGCATCTTGCCTCTGGTGGGTCACCACTGGAGCCATTGGAAAAGGCCCGAGGCTGGAAATCACCCGGAGGTGCCGTTTCCACTCGGGATGGGCCTGCAAGATTTTTTTCAGGGTCAGGCTGTGAACCGCCACAGCATCCGCTTGCTGGTGGAGCACCTGTTCAAGGGCAGCAAAGGGAGACCCGGCAGGAGCAAAAACCCCTGAAAAGGCACCTCCTGCATCCCGAGTTGAAAAAGGGGGGCCAGCAGCGAAGACAGAGAAGAGGGGGTGCTGTAGGCCCACTGGGCTTCAGCAAGGTCCTGCCAGGTGTCGAAATGGCTGTCCCAGCGCACCACAATGTCGCTGTGGTAAATGGGCTGTTGTGCAGAACGTTCAGACAGGGGAACAGGCACGGCCAGCAGTTCCAGTTCACTGTGTTTGATGGCGTGCAGTCCACTTAAAAATGCAAATGGCACTGCTCCAGAAAGCAAGCCGGATTCACGGCTCTGAAGGGGAGAAGGGTGGTGCAACCAGTCAAAAGGACTCAGGGATGATAATGTGATGGATGGCAAATGGGACGCCACCTTGCGGAGGCGGGATGGATTCTGGGTGAATGTGGGAAGCATCCAGTGCTCCTTTCTGCAAATCGAAGGGGCCGATGGTGTTGGAAACCATCCTAGAATGGTTGATAAAATTTGTCAATTAAGCACTCTGGCGGATCCGGAGTCCAAACCTGTCTCTTGACGTTCAGGATTGATCCTTCACGATCCTGCCAAAACAGTGTTGCATGTCCTCTCCAGCAAAAAAGACACAAAAATAAGCTTTGATTCCTTCATCGACTTGCTGGGTCACCAGAGGCACACCCATGTTGTAAAACCAGGTGCCCTTCTCAGGTGATCCATGAACATTGACCAGCTTCTGATCGATGGGATCTGTGCACTTGAATTGCAGATCCATGTTGTCGTCCCGACTCCAGCGCAGATCGCATGTCCTGCGCTTTGCTTGCAACAAAACCCCTGTTCCGTTCCTGTTCAATTGCACTTCTGTCCCCTGACACGCCGGGTCAGGGCAGGTGTATGTTCCAACCAACTGGGCATCGGTCACCTCTGGAGGCTTGGGGGTCAAGGCAGAAATCAACAAAAAAGAGCCATAAATGAGCAGCAGCAACAACGGACTGAACAGCAAAAACAGCCCACCTCCCACCCAGAGGTCTCTGGCCAGTTGGCCCTTTTTTGGATTTGGGAGGGCTTGTTGGTGATTCACCCTTCCATGTTCAGGGAGGCGCAGGAAAAGGTACAGGACTTTTGTCCTGAAAAGCCGATGGGAATTCCACTTCAAAGGTTTTCTGTGGATACAGACATCCCCCTTGTGCAAAATGCAAAAGTTGATTAATTTGGTAAACAATATGAGTGACTCCAGAAAGCCAGCCTCCATTGAGCCAGCAGACCTTCAAAAATTGCTGCAGAAACAGGATCCCCTCATCATCGACATGCGTTCTCTGGAAGAATTTCAGGCAGGGCATGTCAAAGGTGCCCTGCACATCCCCATCGATCAACTGGAATCGCACATCGCTGAATTGCCCTCAGACCGGACCATCGTGCCGTACTGCAACATGTTCCACCCCGGACAGTCCAGAGGGGAAAAAGCCCGCGACCAGTTGCAGGCTTTCGGTCTGGATGCACAGGTGTTGCAGGGAGGTTTCCCTGCATGGAGGGATGCCGATTTGCCCACCGAAACCGACCCTGAATGACCTTGCTGGATCTGCTGATTTTGCTTCCGGTGGCTTTTCTGACCAGTGTGGTCAGTGTGGTCACGGGGGCCACTTCCCTGATCACGGTTCCGGTGATGCTGCTTCTTGGCATGTCTGCACCAGAGGCCATCGCCAGCAACATGGTGGCCCTGACGGCCCTCAGTCTGGGGGCCTCCATGCAGTACCACAAAGGCGGAGAAATTCAACCAGAGCGCCTGAAAACCCTCACTGTCCTGACGTTGCTGGGTTCCTTGCTCGGGGCCTTGATGGTCGGATGGTTGCCGGTCAAAGCCCTGAAAGGGGTGGTGGTGGGTGCCATGCTGCTTATGGCGGTGGTGGTGCTCAGGCCCATCAGAACAACACAGGTTCAGTATCGTCCACAGGTGGGGCATCCGTTAACATTCCTGCTCGGGGTGTATGGAGGTCTGTTCAGCGGAGGGTACGTCACCTTGCTGACTGTGGTGTTTCAACACACCCTCGGTTTCTCCTTGCGTGAAGCGGTGGCCAGCACCAAATGGATGAACGTGTGTTCCTCTCTGGTGGCCGTGGTGGTTTTCACCTTGCAGGAGCAGGTGGTGTGGCCCATCGCCCTCCTGATGGCCGTCACCATGTTCTTTGGTGCAAGGGCCGGGGTGGTCTGGACCCGAGGGTGGTCGGAAGCCACCCTGCGCAGGGTGTTCACTTTTGCGGTCTTGCTGCTGGCTGCGCGGGCTCTGGTGATGGATGTGCCGTGGGCAGAGATGTTTTAGTTTTGCAGAAAACAGTTTACAGCGAGCAAAAACAAAAAGCTCTGGCATCAAAAGAAGCGTCCTGAAAAGGACGCTTCTTTCAATTTCACGCATGATCGGGTGTCACACGAGTTCTTCTCACTGCGAACTCAAAACTGTGAAAGGTTCACTTCAAACCAGAGCTGCAACTTTTTTCCGGTGCACGTTCTCTGGCCTTTTCAGCCCGAGGTTTTCCCTGAGGGTGGTGCCTTCGTATTCCGTGCGGAACAGGCCCCGTTTGCGCAACTCTGGGAGCACCAGTTCGATGAAATCGTCCAGACCACCGGGCAGCACCGGACCCATCACGTTGAAACCATCGGCTGCACCGTTCAGGAAGCGTTCTTCCAACTGGTCGGCCACCTGCTCGGGGGTGCCAATCACCTGCCAGTGCCCCCGTCCTCCTGTGACTGCAAGGTACAGGTCGCGGATGGTCAGGTTGTTGCGTCGGGCTTGCTCGACCAGCAAACCTTGACGGCTGCGGTTGTTGTTGGTGAGGGGCAACTCGGGCACCGGACCGTTCACATCGTGTCCAGAGAGGTCCACACCCAGCAAGCTGGACAGTTGTGCCAGTCCGACCTCTGGAAGCACCAGAGACTGGATGGATTCGAATTTGGCACGGGCTTCTTCTTCGGTGGGGGCCACATAGACCAGCACGCCGGGCATGATTTTCAAATCGTCTTCGTGGCGACCGTGTTTCTTCAGTCGGCCTTTGAGGTCCCGGTAAAAAGCCTGTGCATCTTCAAGCGTTTGCTGTGCAGTGAACACCACTTCTGCGGTTGCTGCTGCAAGTTCTTTGCCTTCTTCTGAAGAACCGGCTTGCACAATCACGGGTCTACCCTGAAGGGAACGGGGCACGTTCAGGGGGCCTTTCACTTTGAAGTGTTTGCCCGAGTGGTTGAGCACATGCACCTTCTCGGGGTCTGAGAACTGCCCGGTGCTGGCATTGCGGATGAAGGCATCGTCTTCCCAGCTGTCCCACAGCCCGATCACCACCTGAGCAAATTCGTGTGCCCGGTCGTAGCGTTCCTCGAAACGGACGTGCTCATCCCGGTTGAAGTTCAGGGCTTCTCTGGCGTTGGCAGAGGTCACCAGATTCCAACCCGCCCGTCCTCCGCTGATCTGGTCCAGAGAAGCAAATTTGCGTGCCAGATGGTAAGGCTCGTTGTAGGTGGTGGTCTGGGTGGCAATCAGGCCGATGTTCTGGGTCACGGTGGCCAGAGCAGAAAGCAGGGTCACGGGTTCAAAGTGTGCCCCTCTGGAGGTGTACTGGAACACCCCTTCATCGTCAATCCATGCAGCGGCAGAGTCGGCAAAAAAGATGGCATCAAATTTGGCTTTTTCGGCTTTCTGGGCGAGGTCCACAAAATGCTGGAAGCTGGTGTGCGCCTCTGGATTGGCCTCTTGGTGACGCCATGCGGCGATGTGGTGCCCGTCGGTCATCAGGAAAGCCCCGAGTTTCAATTGTTTCTGGGATGCAGTCATGTTCCATTCCTCCTTCAAACCGTCTGGAGCGGTTGATTGAGCCACTGAAAATCTTCTTCGGAGAGGTGCAGTTGGGCAGCCTGGCTGTTTTCTTCAAGGTGCTGGATGCTGGAGGTGCCCGGAATCGGCAAGATCACCCGTGAGCGCTTGAGGAGCCATGCCAGAGCCACCTGTGCAGGGGTGGCCTGATGCTTCTGTGCAAGGGTGTGCAGTGGGCCTGATGGTTGGGCCAGTTGCCCCACTGCCAGAGGAAACCACGGAATGAAGCCGATGTCGTGCTGCTCTGCATAATTCAGCACCGCTTCGGACTGGCGGTTCGAGAGGTTGTAGAGGTTCTGGACGGTGGCAATCGGCAAAACCTGTCTGGCCCGGTCCAGTTGATCCACGGTGACTTCAGAAAGGCCCACATGTCGGATTTTGCCTTCCTGTTGCAGCTCCTTGAGCACCCCGAATTGCTCGTCTTCCGGGACTTTGGGATCGATGCGGTGCAGTTGCCAGAGGTCAATCTGTTCCAGTTTCAGGCGTCTGAGACTCAGTTCTACAGCCTGACGGAGGTACTCTGGACGGCCCACAGGAGCCCATTTGCCGGGTCCCTGACGGGTGTTGCCCCCTTTGGTGGCGATCACCAGACCCTGTGCATACGGATGAAGCGCTTCTGCAATCTGCTTCTCGGAGGTGCCCGGTCCGTAGGCATCGGCGGTGTCAATGAAGTTGATGCCCAATTCCACAGCCCGTTTCAGCACCTGTCTTGCATTCTCGGGGTCTCTGGGTTCTCCCCAGACCCCCTCTCCGGTCAGGCGCATGGCCCCAAATCCGAGGCGGTTGACTTCGAGTTCTCCGGCAATCTTGAAGGTCAGGTTGTGTGCGGTTTCAGTCATGGTTTTCTCTTTTCTGTCGAATGGAAAGGGCTTGAAGTCAAACGTAACGGGTGAGGCGCTCAAGGCTGTGTCGGTGGTGGGGACGTCCGGTTTCTGCGGCCCGGCCAATCGGAAGCAGGGCGGTGATGGTCACATGCTCGGGCAAACCCAGCAAGGTTTTCACTTTGCTCTGGTCAAAACCCAGCATTGGGACAGTGTCGTAACCCAGTCCTCTGGCTGCCACCATCAATACCCCAAGCAGGATGTTGGCCTGGGTGTCTCCCCACTGGGCACGCTGTTCGATGCTCAGGCGAGACAGGGCTTTTTGCAGGGTTTGCACCTGCCGGATCTGGCCTTCTTCCCCAAAGTGGGGGTGTGAGGTTTCGATGGCGGTGTGCAGGGTGTCTTCGGCATCGCTGTACAGAACGATGGTGTAAGGGGCTTCCAGCACCTGATTTTGCTGGTATGCAGCAGCATGAAGCTGGGTTTTGACCTCGGGGCTTGCCACCACCACAAACCGCCAGGGCTGTGCGTTCCATGCACTCGGGGCGAGGGTGGCGAGGCGCAGGATCTCCTGCAGGTGGTGCAGGGGCATGTCTGGATGGTATTTGCGGATGCTGCGCCGGGTTTCGATGGCTTCGGTGGCCCTCAGGCTGCCGGGGATGGCGGAAATGGCGGTCATGGTTCCTCCTCTAAAGTTTACTGATTTAATCAATAATCTTTTGAAGGGGTTTCGTCAAGCGCCCAGAGGGGAAATTCTAGATCTTCTGTATCAAAGTTGTCTAAGATTGAAATGCAGATCCTGATTTGAACTCAATGCAAAAATCATCAGAAAAAGCCCTGAGAGAAAGAGATTCATCGAAAAAATGGGTTTTTGATGCTCAAACCATGCCCCAGAGGTGCTCCGGCTAATAGTTGACAGATCAGGTAACTTATTCTAAAGTTCGTTCCATCAAGCACGGAGCCCCGAGGGGTTGCCGGAAAGGAATCCCATGACCCAACATTCCACACCTGACATTTTCTGGTTCATTCCCACCAGCGGAGACGGACGCCACCTTGGCAGCCACAACCAGCAACGCACCAACACCTTCGATTACCTCAAAAGCGTCGCCATTGCTGCAGACACCCTCGGATTTGATGGTGCCCTGCTCCCCACCGGATACGGCTGCGAAGAGTCATGGGTGACCGCCAGCGCTCTGGCTTCCCTCACCCGCAGGCTGAAATTTCTGGTGGCTGTGCGCCCCGGACTGATCTCCCCAGCCCTCGCTGCCCGCATGACCGCCGCTCTGGACCGCATCTCTGGCGGACGGGTGTCCCTGAACCTCGTGTCCGGGGCTGGAGACAAAGCCCTGCTCGCAGAAGGTTTGCCCGAGCAGTACCTTGACAAAGATGCCCGCTACCAACTGACCCGCGAATGGGTGCACATCTTCCGTGCCCTCTTGGAAGGCCAAAAAGTCACCTATCAGGGAGAGCACCTGCAAATCACCGACGGCCAATTGCAATTCGGCCCGGTGCAACAACCCCTCCCTCCTGTGTACTTCGGAGGCAGCAGTGAACCCGCCATTCAGGTGGCCGCAGATTACACCGACGTGTACCTGACCTGGGGTGAACCTCCCCACATCGCCCGTGAAAAAATCGAACGGGTGAGCGAACAGGCCGCTCTGGCCGGACGCAAAGTGCGTTTCGGGGTGCGTGCCCACATCATCATCCGCGAAACCGAAGAAGAGGCGTGGCGTGAAGCAGACCGCCTGATCGAAAAACTCGATGATGCCAGCATCCACAAAGCCCAACAGCAGCTTTCCCAGAGCGACTCCACCGGACAGCAGCGCATGCTTTCCCTGCACGGCGGAGACCGCAACAAACTCACCATTTACAAGAACCTCTGGGCCGGAGTGGGTCTGGTCCGGGCCGGTGCCGGAACCGCTTTCGTCGGCAACCCTGAGAACATCGCCCGACTGATTCAGGAATACCAGGACATCGGGGTGGACACCTTCGTGCTCTCTGGCTACCCGCACCTTGAAGAAGCCTACCGCACCGCTGAACTCTTATTCCCGGTCATCGGCAAAACCCAGACCGGCGTGCTGAAAGTGCAAGAAACCGAACGCCGTGTCGCTGTTTCTTACTGAGCTGTTTCTGACTGAGTCATTCTTCTCTCCTTCCACGTGAATTGAGGTCAAACACATGGCCGTCCACCCCGAGACGGACGGCCATGGGGAGGTGGTCGCTGTCCAGACTTGCCACATGACCTGCACACAGGTGCAGGTCTTTTTTTCAAAATTTCTCTGCACATGCAGATCCCAAGGAGCACCTGACATGAAAAAACACCTGATCGCAACCCTCGCCATCGCAGCATTTGGATCCCTCGCACACGCAGAAGACGTGGTTTTCAGAATTGGCTACCAGAAAGGGGGGCTTCTGACCGCCCTCAAATCCTTGAACTGGCTGGACGCTGCCCAGAAGCAAGGCATCAAATACGAGTGGTACCTGTTCCCAGCAGGCCCACAGCTTCTGGAAGCCTTGCGTGCAGGAGCCATCGATTTCGGCACCACCGGAGACACCCCCACCATTTTCGCTCTGGCAGCGGGAACCCCCCTGAGGTACGTGGCGATCACCAAAACCGAAGACCCCAGAGGCAGTGCCATCGTGGTGGACAAAAATTCCCCCATCAAGTCCCTGAAAGACCTCAAAGGCAAGAAAATCGCTTTGCAGCGCGGTTCCAGTGCCCACTACCTGACCCAGTTGGCCCTTGCAGAGGTGGGCCTTGACCTGAACGACATCGAAATCATCAACCTGCCCCCTGCCGAGGCCAGAGGGGCTCTGGAAAGTGGAACGGTGGACGCATGGACCATCTGGGATCCCTTCTATGCCATCGTGCAGGCCGGAGGGAACGTGCGGGTGTTGCGGGACAGCAAAGGCCTCACCGACGGGGTGGGTTACTTTTCGACGGTGGACCGTGTGCTGAAAGACACCGGCAAGAATCAGGCCCTGTCTTACCTGCTGGCCGAATTGAAACGCACTGCCGACTGGACCAACAAGAACACCGACAAGGTGGTGGACCTCTGGTACGAAGAACTCGGGATTCCCAAGGACATCCTGAAAGTGGTGAACCGCCGGAGTGGGGACACCAAAGTCACCACCTTCCCCCTCAGCCAGCTCAAATACCTGCAAAAACAATCCGACACCTTTTTCAAACTGGGCATCATTCCCAACAAAGTGAACTTCACCAATGAACTCATCGGCAAAGTCCCCTTCACCAAAAACGTCAAGGTGGCCCAGAAATGACCCTGCTGCGTACAGCCCCCTCCGTACAGAAACCCAGAGCACCCAGAAAAGGGTTTCAGGCCGCTGAACTCTGGCGCTGGGTGCTCCCCATCACCTTGCTGGTGGTGTGGCAGATCAGCTCCCAGCAAGGCTGGCTCAGCAAACTGATTCTGCCTGCCCCCACAGCCGTGTTCGGTGCCCTTCAAGAACTGATTCAGAACGGAAAACTGCTGGAGCACTTCACAGTCAGCATCCAGAGGGCTTTCACAGGGGTGTTCATTGGGTTTCTGGTGGGCTTCTCGCTGGGCCTGATGGTGGGCCTGAACCGCTTCCTGTCGGTTTTGCTGGACAGCACCCTGCAAATGGTCCGCAACATTCCACACCTTGCACTGGTGCCTCTGGTGATCCTGTGGTTCGGCATCGGTGAGAGTGGCAAGATCTTTCTGATTGCCCTCGGGACCTTCTTCCCGATCTACCTGAACACCGTGCACGGCATCCGTGGCATCGATCCCAAGCTGCTGGAAATGGCCAAAGTGTACCAGCTCACCCCCGCACAGACCTTCTGGCGTGTGGTGCTGCCCGGAGCTTTGCCCGGCATTCTGGTGGGCTTGCGGTACTCGCTTGGCATTGCGTGGCTGTCTCTGGTGGTCAGCGAATCCATCGCAGCCAACGCAGGGATCGGGCACCTTGCGATGGACGCCAGAGAATTCATGCGCACCGACATTGTGGTGCTGGTGATCCTGATTTACGCCAGCCTCGGAAAATGGGCCGACAGCACCGTGCGCCTGCTGGAAAGGAGACTGCTGCCATGGCACCCCAACCTCAAGTGACCTTGCACCTGGAGAGCATCTCCAAACGTTTTGGAAGCCGCGATGTCCTGAAAAACATCAATCTGCATGTGAAAAACGGCGAACTGGTCGCCCTGATCGGGGCCAGTGGAGGCGGCAAAACCACCCTGCTGCGGGTCATCGCCGGACTGGAAGAAACCTCTGGGGGAACCCTCACCTTCACCACCCTGAACCAGCAAGCCCCCCGCACGAGGGTGGTGTTTCAAGAAGACCGCCTGTTGCCATGGCTGAACGTGGTGAACAACGTCACGCTGGGACTGCCCAAAACCAGCCACCCTTACGCCTACCACATTCTGGAAAGTGTTGGACTGGCAGAACGCACCGGAGACTGGCCCGCCCAGCTTTCCGGAGGCCAGAGGCAAAGGGTTTCTCTGGCCCGGGCCCTCAGCCACCAACCCCACCTGCTGTTGCTGGACGAGCCTTTCGGGGCACTGGACGCCCTGACCAGAGGGGAAATGCAGAAACTGCTGGAAAACCTCTGGAACACCCACAGGTTCACAGCAGTGCTGGTCACCCACGACATCGAAGAGGCCCTGCAACTGGCAGACCGGGTGATTGTCCTCAGGGACGGAGAAATCGCCCACGAAGTGACCGTGGACCTGCCCCGCCCGAGGAAGCGCAGTGATCCGCACCTCTGGGAACTGGCCGAAGAACTCGAAAGGGAATTGCACGTGGCTGAGCCTGTGCCTTCTGCTCCAGTTGCGGTGGGAAGTGCACCCTGAAATCCGAAGTCACCTGCACCACAAAAGGGAGGGGAAACCCTCCCTTCAACTTTGGTTGCCGATGGAGTTCTGGTACCAGTGCGGATCAAGAATGTGTCTTGAAACAATCAAGATCTTGAAACGTCAGAAAAAACCTTGATTTGTTCTGAAATGTTCGCCTTTTCATCACACAGACCCTCAAATTTCCGCTGCTGGGCTCCAAGGTTTGATGGAGTCGATCCTGCCAAGCCAAATTTACCCAGCAAAATGGCTTTGGCAGATGAAAAGATTCCCGATGGCTTTCCTGTTGTAGTATCCTGCAAAAGTCAAACCTTTTTGAGGTTTCAAAGGAAAAAATGAAAAACATTGTTCTATTGACGTTGCTTGCTGTTGCCTGCATGGCCTGTGCCCCCACCCGTACATTCACCCAGTATCCTGATGCGGCTCTGGTGCAACTGGACCCTCAAGGAAAAGAAATCCAGGACTTGACTGCAGAAAAAGCTCCTCTTTCGTACACTTTTGCTGTGGAGGTGCAAGGTCACATCAATGTGGCCATCACCAACCGGGGTGATGAAAACGTGACCTTGCTCTGGAACCAATCTGATTTTCAGGTGGGGACACATGGCAGTTCTCCCATTCAGCAGTTCCGCAGCAACCCTCCCACCGAAGAAACCCTGGCACCTAGCAAAGTCCTTCGTGTGAGACTGACCCCAACAAAAGCACAGGATGGCTCCTGGCTTCCTGCGTCGGATAAGAAAGGGTCATTCATGCCTATGCCCTTTTTTTTCGGAAGCCAAACGGTGATTCTCAATTTGACCTACCAGAAGGCGTCTGAAACCCTCAAACACAGCTTTTTCTTTCGGTTCAAAAGCACTTCAACCATGTGAACTGAGCGGGTCAAAGTCTTTCTACAGTGTCTGTCAGTGAAATGGGAGGATTCAGGTGAAGCTTCCCATTTCAAAAATCCCTTCCAGAGAAAACAGGGTGCTGTTTTACGGACGGTCCAGCAAGATCTGGGTTTCTCCGGGCTGCAGCTTCCACGTCCCACCTGCAATGGCCCGACCCGAGACCTGATCAAACCACGTTCTGGCCCATGGAAGGTTGACCTCTTGCGCTTCTCCAGAGAAGTTGATCAACACCACGGCTTTCTGCTCTGGGGTGAAGCGCACGAATGCAGCCACATTGCGCGGTTGCCCGGCCACCAGACGCAACCCTCCGGTGTGCAGGGCTGGAAGTTTCGCCCGAACCGTCAGCAGTTTCTGGTAGGTTTCTTTCAGGGCAGGGTTGCCTTTTGCCCAGTCCAGAGGGGCGGGATCGAACAGGCTGGGACGCTCTGTGAGGCCCACTTCCTGACCTGCATAAATCAGGGGCACACCCGGTTCAGTCAGCAGAAGCCCGGCTGCGGCTTTCAGGACAGGCAGGCTGTTCAGTTTGCTGCCGATGCGTTCCTGATCGTGGTTTTCCAGATAACGCAATTTGGGAATGTTGGAGACCATCGTGGATTCAAAGGTGGGATGGTCAAAAAAGCGGTTGGCGGAAATCAAGAGCTTGGCCACCCCAACCGCTCTGGACATGCCGTCCCAGTCGTAAGACAGGTCAAAAGCCCGGTCATGGTAAGGGGCGTCTCCGGTTTCGGCCAGCAAGAGCACTTCAGGGTTGAAGGCTTTCATGGCCGGACGGAATTTCTGCCAGAAGCTGAGCGGAACCCCCCCAGAGTAATCGGCACGGAAACCATCCACCCCTTGCTGCAACCAGAAAAGACCGACCTCGATCAACTTTTGCTGGACCTCTGGATGGGAGGTGTCCAGGGCGGCCACATCGGTCCACTCGGGATTGGGTGCGATGATGTCGCCTTGCGGATTCTGGCGGTACCAGTCTTTGTGATCGGTGGTCCAGGGGTGGTCCCATGCGGTGTGGTTGAAAACAATGTCGATCACCACCCGCAAACCCAGACGGTGCGCCTCTTTCACGAAGTTCTGGAAGTCTTGCAAGGTGCCTTGCCTCGGGTCCACAGCGGTGTAATCCTTGATGGAATAAGGGCTGCCCAGTGTGCCTTTGCGCTGTTTTTCTCCAGTGGGGTAAAACGGCAGCAGGTACACGGTGTTCACCCCGAGGTTCTGGATTTCCTGCAAACGGGCCGTTGCAGCTTTGAAGGTTCCTTCAGGCGTGTGGTTGCGAATGAACACCTGATAGAGGGTCGCTTCTGGCATCCACGAGGGGGCAGGCAGGACCTGTGCCTGTGCAGAGAAGGCCAGCAGGATTCCAGCGGTCACAAGCGTCTTTTTCATCGTTTCTCCTTGATGATGCGCACCCCGGCAGAGGGCAGATGAAGGCTTTCCAGAATTTCGCCAGAGAGCAGGTCCGTCCAGTGGCCGGAAAGGGTGTATTCCAGAGGTGCATGGCGGGTCAGGACCACCTGAATGCGCTCCTCGCCCAGACGCCTTTCATAGACCAGATGGTCTTTTTGGGCCAGCACAATGCGGAAACTGCCTTCTTGCAAAGCTTTCTCCTGATGGCGCAACCGGATGAGGTCACGGTACCATTCGTACAGGGGATGTTCCCACCGCTCGGGATGGTCCCATGGCATGGTCCGGCGGCAATCCGGGTCATAGGTGCCTTCCATGCCGATCTCGTCACCGTAGTAAATGCAGGGCACCCCGATGAAGGTCAGCAACATGGCCGCGGCGATCTTCTGTCGCTCTGGATCCGGGCAGACGGTGGCGAAACGCTGGGTGTCATGGGAGTCCAGCAAATTGAACTGGGCCAACTGAAACGAAAAAGGCAACTGCCAGAGGTTTCGCAAAATCGCCTCTGCCCAGTCTTCGGCGTCTTCATGGGCAGGCACCCCACGGTGGTCCAGACCGCCCAGAAAAGCCCAGGTGGGCCACGTGAAACTGTGGTAATTCATGGTGGCGTCTTCGGTGCCCCCTTGCAACCACTGCACGGCATCGTAAAAATGCTCTCCGAAGATGTACGCGTCCGGGTGGGTTTCTCTGGCAGCCGTATAAAGTTCTTTCAGGATGTCTTTGTTGCCCTCATCTGAGCCGTTCATGCCAATCATCGGGGCCACATCCAGACGCCATCCGTCAATCTGGTAAGGCTCTTTCAACCAGAAACGCACCACACTGTCCGGGCTTCTGTAAATGGCATCACGCACCTGTGGGTTCGCGTAATCCAGCTTGGGCAGGGTTTTCACGCCCACCCACCCGAGGTAATCTTCAGGCTCTGGTCCGGTGTAGGTGTAGAAATCCCGTGTGGGACCATTCTGGTACGCCCCTGCCTCAGGGTAAAGTCCGGTTTTGTTCATCCATGGGTGGCGGTCTCCGGTGTGGTTGAAGACCCCATCCAGAATGATTTTGATGTCGTTCTGGTGCAGTTCTTCCACCAGAGCTGCAAAGCCTGCGTTGGTTCCAAAATGCGGATCAATCTTCAGGTAATCCTGCGTGTCGTATTTGTGGCTGGAGGGGCTTTCAAAGACGGGATTCAGGTACAAAGCATTCACCCCGAGCTTCTGAAAGTAAGGGATGCTCTGACGGATGCCCTCAAGATCTCCACCATAAAATTCCTGATGTCCGGTGTGGCGTCCGGGCAGGTCATCCCAGCTTTTCGCCATCACATCTCGGCCTTCGTAAAAGTATTCGCCTTCCTGCACGCTGATGGAAGGATCACCATTCTTGAAGCGCTCTGGAAAAATCTGGTAGAACACCCTTTCCCTCACCCACACTGGAGGGGCAACTGGCGTGAAACTGAAATCCTGTCCAGAGGCCGGACTGCTGCGACTCAAGCCTGCCTGATTGAACCACCAGAGTTTCCCCCTTTCAAGGACCTTGAAACGGTAGTGGGTTTTCTGGTGCTTCTGGATGTACACGAGGCCCGTCCAGCGACCATCTGGTGCTTTTTCCAGAGGCAGCAGTTGTTCGTCGCCGTAAGCGTAACTGACCGCCCATCCTCCTTCCATCTCTGGGGGGGCTTCCAGAAAGACCCGCATGTGTTCTCCCTCGCGCTTCAGGAAAAAAGGGGTGCCGTCATGGTGGTAAGTCACAGTGTTCTCCTTTCAGACAGGTGCAGGCTGGATTCGCGCACCACAAGCTCGGGAGGCAAAACCACCTGAATGGGTTCTGCGGGGTGTCCTTCAAGCAAATTCAGCAGGTGCTGGGCAGCCTGTTTGCCCATTTCTTCGATGGGCTGGGCGACGCTGCTCAGACCTTCTTTTGCTGCAAAAGTGTGGTCATCGAAGCCCAGAACCCTCGCCGGAAGTCCCTGTTCCCGCACGTGCCTGAGCACCCCAAGGGCCACAGTGTCGGCCATGCACAGAAATTGGCAGGGCTCTGGGTGATGCTGGAACCATCCTCTTGCAGCCTGCCGTCCTCCTTCGGTCGTCAGGTCCACGTATTCCGCCCCGGCCAGAGTGCGTCCATGCAATTTCAGGCCGTGCTGGATGCCGTTGTAGCGTGCTTGCAGCACTGGACTGACGAAAGGACTGGTGAGGTCCTGCCTCAGGCCAATCAACACCATGGGTTCAGGAAAGCTGCACAGGTGCCTTGCTGCCTGCACCCCTCCCCAAAAGTTGTCGATGCAGAAACTGGCGTGGCCCTCATGCTGGGTGTCCACCAGCACAGTGGGCTTCTGAAATGGAATCGGCAGACCGTTGTACAGGGTGCTCAGGTTCAGGGAACTCAGGATCAACCCATCCCCCTGATAAGGGAGGGCCGTGGCTTGCTGGTACCTGCGGGTTTTCAGGCTTCCCACCAGAGGGTACAGCCCGAGATCGTACCCGGCAGGCTCAAACACGCTTTCCATGGCCCAGAGCAAACGCCGGTAAAAATCGGTGTCCACCATCGGCAAAATGATTGAAACGGTGCGGGTTTTTCCAGCCCTCAGGGACTGGGCCTTGGGATCCGGCTGAAATCCCGTTTCCTGAAGGGCTTGCAGCACTTTTTCTTTCAGGTGGGCCTTCACCTGAGGGTTGCCGTTCAGCACCCGCGACACGGTGGCCGCTGAAACACCGGCAAGTTTGGCAAGCGTGTGGATGTTGTGTTTGCTCATGGGTCTCCACAAAAAGAGGGTTCTGGGACGGAAAATCTCTGGTTGCCTGAAAACAGAAATCGATTTCTGTTTGAGGTGTGTTTCAAGGTTCAATGGATTGTAGGTCCACAAAGGCAGATTGTCTATGGGGTCCTAGAGGCTTGACTGGGGAAAACCCTGATTGCTCTGGTTGATGCGGTTGGCTTCTTTATTTCTGTAAAATTGCTTTATCAACAAAGGTCAAGGAAAACCCTACTGGAAACTTGGCATTACCCTTAATCCAGATAGATGTTTCCACTGACTTTAAAATAAGGGATATGATATCAAGCAATTAACGACCCAATTAACGAAAGGTTAACGTCATTTGAAATATCCTCACCCCAGAGAGATTCAAGGATCTTTCTGAAAGGGAAGGTGGATGTATGTCTTACAACTGGAACAATGGACAGCTTTTGACCCTCAACCCCGGAGACACCGCAGTGTGCCAGACCCTGAACGCTGGGCAACTGTACGGCCTGTTCTTTTACAACTCGGCCCAGAACGACACTGGGGCCAACCTTGCTGTGGTGTGGAGCAACTCACAACCCCCCGTGACCGTGAACGTACCCGGCACCACTGGAAATCAGGGCCTGGCTTCGGTGGTCTTCGTGTACGGCGGAGACACCACCACCGTCTCGGTGAGCATGCTGCAGAACCAGCCCGGTGCACAGGTGCAGGCTTTCATTTGCAGCGTCAAAATGCCCACCGACACCTCTGGCATCAGCAACAAAGGCCTCCCAGAGGACGGAAGACCCCATTCTTTTGAGAAATTCACCCGGTATTTTGATGTGCCCGCCTCGCATTGGTACCAGTTGCAGGTCCAGAGCAACATCAACCAGTTCATTTTTGTGCAGTTCAAAGAGCAGAGCGCTCAGGTGGTGGTCCTGAATTCCACCAGCGATCCCAGTCAGACTGTGCAAGGGGTGGGCAGTGCAGTCAACATGTACAAAGTCAGTGCCGTGCCCTTCCAGAATTACTCCTACTCTTTGCAGGGCAATGGGTCACAGATCGTCTGGATCAATGCAGACAGTGTGCAGAACTCCCAAACCGCCAGCATTTCGCTGCAGTCCCTGACGGCCCTGTATGATCTGCACTCGGGCGAGTTGGTGGCCCACGACTGATCGGTTGTTCCGTCAAGAAGCAGACCTTCGGGTCTGTTTCTTTTTTGGTGTTCATTCCAGACGGGTGACCAGTCCTGCTCGAATGCCCAGTTCCAGAAAGCTTTTTGCGTCGGTGGGCACAGGTTCAGTGCGTTGCTGGGTGCGGTTGATGTGCCGGGTGATGCGTGCCCAGAGTGCATCGTCATCCATCAGGCGCAGGGCGGCTCGGGTCAAAAAGGGAGCCCGGCGTTCCATTTCTTTGCGGGCTTGTTGCCAGATGTCTTCTTCGTTGACCCCAGAGAGGGTTTCATCGAGGGTGATGGAATCGGTCTGGATGTGCACGCGCACTTTCATGTGGCCTCCTGTGGTTGTGGTCATGATACCCGACAGGGTAAGCGTAAAGTCGCTGTTCGGGCGATGCAAACAGAGAGAGCCATCAGCCGTCAGCGCTCAGCCGTCAGCCAGAAGGAAAGTCTTCTTGCTGCCTTTTGAGCTTAAAATCTGAGTGGACTTTCCCTTTTCGTTTTTGGTGTATTGCTGTTCTCGAAAGCAAACGCTTCAAGGTGGGCTTTGCGCTGAAAGCGGAGGGCTGACCGCTGACCGCTTTCTCCGATGACGTGCCAAACCTCAGGCTTTGCGGTGACCTCAATACTCGAGCAGCAGATTGCAGAAAGGAGCATTTTGCATGTTATTATGTAAATAACATATCTGTGTCCAGATGTGATAGGCTCTGGGCAGGAAGGAAGGCCCATGAAACTCGTCATTGTGGAATCGCCCGGAAAAATCAAGAAAATCAGCAGTTACCTGGGGAATGGCTTTGTGGTGGCAGCCAGTTTTGGCCATGTGCGGGATTTGCCCGCCAAGAAAGACGACCTCCCCGAGAAGTACCGCAAAGAGGCCTGGGCGAACATGGGCATTGATGTCCACAACAAATTTCGCCCGTATTATGTGACCAGCAGCAGCAAATCGGCACAGGTCCAGAAACTGCAAGATCTGGCCCGCAAAGCCACCGAAATCTATCTGGCCACAGATGCAGACCGCGAAGGCGAAGCCATCTCATGGCACCTCCTGCAACTTCTGAAACCCACCGTGCCTGTGCACCGCATGGTGTTCCACGAAATCACCCAGAAAGCCATCCAGCAAGCCCTGCAAAACCTGAGACCTCTGGACCTCAGTCTGGTGGCCGCACAGGAAAGCCGCCGCTGTGTGGACCGCCTGTACGGATACGAAATCAGTCCCCTCCTGTGGTCCCTCGGACCGAAACTGAGTGCCGGACGGGTCCAGAGCGTGGCCCTCAGGATGGTGGCAGAACGGGAACTGGAACGCGCAGTGTTCGTGCCCACCCAGTTCATTTCTCTGGATGCCCAGACCGTGGCCGGGTTCACGGCCCGACTGACCCACTTCGCAGCCCAGAGGGTGGCCACCGGCAAAGACTTTGACAGCAAAGGTCAACTCAAAGAAGGGGCTTACCCTTTAAGCAAATCTGAAGCAGATGGCCTCGCTGCCGAACTCAAAAAGCATCCCCTCTTCCTCAAATCCGACGAGGAAAAACCTTTCCGTGAAAAACCTCCAGCTCCGTTCATCACGTCCAGCATGCAACAGGAAGCTTCACGCAAGCTCGGGTTTTCGGTGAAAAAGAGCATGGAGGTGGCGCAAAAACTCTACGAAGCCGGATACATCACCTACATGCGCACCGATTCCCCCTCCCTGTCAGACGAGGGGCTCAAAGGGGCCAGAGATGCCGTAAAGCAGCATTATGGGGCGCAACTTTTGCCAGACCAACCCAGAATTTACGCCAGCAAAAACCAGAATGCACAGGAGGCCCACGAAGCCATCCGTCCCTCTGGTCAGGCGTTCAAACCGCTCAGTCAGGCCAAAAAAGAACTCCCTGACGAGGAACACCAGCTTTACGAACTGATTTACAAACGCACCCTTGCCAGCCAGATGATCGATGCCACCGGACGGCAACGCACCCTGACCCTCAACCATCTGGAGCACCTGTTCCATGCCAGCGGAAAAACCTACGATGAACCCGGATTCCGCACCCTTTACACCGAGGGCAAAGACGAACAGGAGGACGACGGTCAGAAACTTCCTCCACTCAACGTCGGAGACAGCATCAAAGTGCAGAAATGCACCGTCAAGAACAACAAAACCCAGCCCCCTGTGCGCTTCTCTGAACCCAAACTGGTTCAAACCCTTGAGAAAGCTGGAATTGGCAGACCCTCCACCTACGCCTCGATCCTTTCCAACATTGAAACCCGAGGGTACATCCAGCGCACCAAAAACACCCTGCATGCCACATGGCTCGGGGTGGCGGTCAGCCGGTTCCTGACCCACAGCTTTCCCCGTTTTCTGGACTACACCTTCACCGCAGAGATGGAACAGCAACTGGACGACATCGCTGCCGGGAAACGCACCCGACTGGACTACCTCACCCAGTTTTATTTTTCAGAAGGCGGACTCGGGCAGGAGGTCCAGCAATACCGCCAGAGGCCCCCTTTCGATCCTGATTTCACTCCAGTTCCCCTGAAAGAAGCTGGATTTCAGGTTCGCATTCAGGATGGGGTTCCGGTGCTGGCCTCTGGAGGCAAAGCCGTCCGCATCCCAGAGAAACTCAAGCCAGACGAACTGACCCCGGACAGGGCCACAGAACTGCTTGCATCTGAAGAAACGGTGGCCCTCAAGGCCCAGTCGGTGAACAGCCAACGGCGCACCCTCGGGACGCACGAAGGGCAAGAGGTCAGCGTGGGTGTGGGCAAATACGGCCCTTACCTGAAAATCGGAGACGCCTTTCACAAATTGAAGGTGCACGCCTCGGTGTTGCCCCATCTGACTCTGGAAAAAGCCTTGCAGCATGCAGAACAGGCCAAACAGGAAAACCAGATCCTGAAGGAACTCAAAAGTGGAAGGGGCACCATTCAGGTGCGCAGCAACGAACGGGGCCGTTACCTGTCCAGTGGCAGAAATTTTGCGCCATTGCCAGAGGCTCTGGATCTGGACAGCCTGACCTATCAGGAGGCCAGCGAAATGCTCAAGGCGCACCAGAGCAAGCGAAAGTGACCCTCCAAATCACCCATCCTGCCTGACCAGCCATTCCAGAGCTTGCTCTGCTTGATTCAGCACCGACAGGTGACCGGCCTCTGGAATGGCCCACAGTTCTGCATTCGAGCAGTGCTGTTTCAGCCACACCCCATGTGAGAAAGGCACCACCCGATCCTGCTGCCCATGCACCAGAAGAACCTTGCTCTGGATCTGGGAGGGGTCAAAGCCCCAGGGGGTCACATAAGAGATGTCATCATCCACCAGACCCGAGATGCCGTGATCCAGAGCCCCATCCACCACGGTTTGCAACCATGACCATGCGCCAGACAGGACTGCATGGTCGGAAGGGGTGAACATTTCAGGGTCGTACTCGGGGTTGGACTGCTCGTGCTGGATTTTGGCGGTTCTGCCCAGAGCGGCTTGCTGCAAGGTCTGGATGCCCCCCGGATACATCCCTGCAAACCAGTCCAGACCTGTGGCCTGAAAAGGGGCCAGTCCAGCCAGAGAAACCACCCCTGTGATCCGCTCTGGCATGAGGGCTGCACACGCCAGAGCGTGGGGTCCACCTCCTGAGTGGCCCATCACCCCAAAGCGTTTCAGATCCAGAGCGTTTGCCACCTGCAAGACATCTTCGGCGGTGTTCAGGATGCTGCGACCGGGTTTCTCTGTGGACAGGCCATATCCGGCCCGATTGATGGACACCCACCGAACGTTCAGACGGGCACTCAAATCAAACAGAGGCTCGGGAGGCAGGCCCAGATTGGGTGTTCCGTGGTGCCAGAACACCACTCTGGCAGCTTTGGATCCAGAGAAATCGAAATCGTGCAATTGCAGGGTGCGACCATCGGGCAGATCAAGCGTGAATGGGGTGGGCATGTGAACCTCGGGGGTCAAGTGGGATGAGGTCAGCATACTGCAAAACACCAATCTGTGTTCTGATATATACAGAATGGGTTACTTTGTTCACATGCCTTGCCACGTTTGTTGATCTGGAATCTCCTGCACGAAAATTTCTCGCTGTGAACTGTCCACTGTGAACTTCTCTTACGGCCCAAAAAGCCCTTTGATGTCCTCTTCGGTGATTTTCAGACCTTCTCCAAGGGTGCCTTCCAGAATGCCTGCGGCCAGAGCGGCTTTGAAACGCTGCATCCCGAGGATTTTCTCTTCGATGGTGCCTTCGGTGACCAGTTTGTACACGAACACGGGCTTGTCCTGACCAATGCGGTAGGCGCGGTCTGTCGCTTGGTTTTCTGCGGCAGGGTTCCACCATGGATCGAAGTGAATCACGGTGTCGGCTGCGGTCAGGTTCAGGCCCACGCCTCCGGCTTTCAGGCTGATCAAAAACACCTTGACCTGACCGGACTGGAACTTCTGGATCTGCTCCTGACGGTCCGAGGTGCTTCCGGTCAGCAGGGCATAATCGATGGAAAGCTCTTGCAACTCCTGCTCAATCAGGGCCAGCATCGAGGTGAATTGCGAGAACAGCAAGATGGTGCGTCCCTCTTCCAGCATGCTGGGAACGGTGTCTTTCAGCCACTGCATTTTGACGGAAGTCTGCACTTTGCTGGCCTCTTCCATTTTCAGAAGCCTCGGGTCGCAGCACACCTGACGGAGTTTCAGCAGGGCGTCCAGCACATGGATCTGGCTGCGGGCAAGGCCACGCATCTGGATTTCGTGTTGCAGGCGTTCTTGCATGGCCACCCGGATCACCTCGTACACGTCACGCTGGTCCCCTTCGAGTTCCAGTTTGAGGGTGATTTCGGTTTTCTCGGGGAGGTCGCGGGCCACCTGATTTTTGGTGCGCCTGAGCATCAAAGGCTTGACCATTCTGGAGAGGCGCATCTGTTTTTCTGCGTCCTGCTCTTTCTCGATGGGCTGCCTGAAGAAAGACCGGAATTCGGATTCTTTGGGCAAAAGTCCGGGCATCAGGAAGCGGAACAGCGACCAGAGTTCCCCGAGGTGGTTTTCCATGGGGGTTCCGGTCAGGCAGAGTTTGTGTTTGCTGCTGAGTTCCAGCAAGGCCTGACTGGTCTGGTTTTTGTGGTTTTTGATGTACTGGGCTTCGTCCAGAATGATGGTGTGGTAGGTGTGCTCTTTCAGGTGCTCGATGTCCCTGTGCAACAGGGCGTAGGTGGTGAACACCACATCGGCTTCCTTGATTTGCCCGAACAGTTTCCGGCGGGCCGGACCATGCAGCAAAAGGGTTTGCAGCTCTGGGGTGAATTTTTCGGTTTCGGAGAGCCAGTTGCGCATCAGGCTGGTGGGGGCCACCACCAGAACGGGTTTTTTCAGGCGTCCGGCTTCTTTTTCGATTTGCAGGTGGGTCAGGGTTTGCAGGGTTTTCCCGAGGCCCATGTCATCGGCCAGAATGCCGTTGGTGCCGGTTTTGCGCAGGGCTTGCAGCCACCCCACCCCTTCCCTCTGGTAGGGGCGCAGGGTGTCCTGCAAGGATGCAGGCAGTTTGGGCCGTTTCTTGCCGGTCAGTTGCCCGAGGCTTTTCGCCAGAGCCAGCACCTCCTGCCCTCCGTGCCATTCCAGATGGGGGTGTTCTTGAAGTTCACTCAGGAGCCCGGCGGCCATGCGCGGCAAACGCAGGCTCTGGCCTTCTTCCTCTTTCTTCTGATAAAACTCCGAAAGCAGGCGCAAAATGGAGCGCAAGCGGAGCATGTCCACCTTCACGAAGATGTTCTGACCCACTGGCAGGTACTCTTGCAGGGCGTCTCCCTGTGCAGAGAGCAGCAGTTTGAGTTCCTCGGGGTGGGTTTCCATCCATTCGATCAACATGGGCAGCAAAGAGACGTTCTGGCCTTCGACTTCCACACCCAGATCCAGCGTAAACCAGCCTTCCTCGTCCACAATGCGGGCTTCCAGTCGGGGTTGAATCACCCTGAAGGGGAAGGAACGGTCCATCTCGATGTTCCAGCCCTGCGCTTGCAACTCAGGGACCACTTTTTGCAGGAGGTGCAACCAGAGCGGCTCTGGCACGAATTGACCGGGTTTGCCGTAACGGTAAGGCAGGGTGAAATCGGTGTGTCCTTTGAGGGCATGGAAGCCCTGTTCGATCAGGGTTTGCAGGATGCCCTGCTCGGCCTGCACGTCCCGTTTGACCACCGTTAAAGTGCCTCTGGAGGGCAACTTGAGCGGTGGAAGCCCTTGCACTGCACGTTCCAGAGGAGGAATGGTTTTGGCAGGCACCTTCTCGCCCAGATAACTGAGGGTCAGGGTGGCGTGTGGCACAGGCGCAGTGATCGGACCGATGCTCCAATCCTGAGCGGAAATCACCAGATGGGGCTCGGGCTTGCCTTCCAGTTCATCGAAAGGCATTTCTCGGGGCAAGGGCATTTCCGGCCCGAGGTTTTTCAGGGATTGCTGAACCTGTGGCACCTGATCTGCCGTCACCCGTTGCAGGCCCAGAAAAAAAGTCAACTGGTGGGGTTGCAGTTTGGTGTTCACCTTGCCCATCTGCAGGGTTTGCATGTCCACAAACCACACAGAATGCAGAATCAAGACTTTGCTCTCTGGATCGGTGCGGAATTGTGCGTATTGGTGACCCTTTTCGTCCTCATGCCAGAAAGCGTGGCCTTCGCGGGTTTCCCGGTCGTCCAGAAAACGGCCCCAGTGGTCTTGCAGGAACAGGATGCCCTCGTCCAGCAGGTCTTCCAGCAGTTTGTCGGTCTCGGGGGTGTGGCGCAGGCGTTGCTGGGCTTTCAGCTCGTTCATGCGGTACAGCAAGTCGCCTTCCTGACGGCTGGGCACAAAATTTTTGCCCTGCACGTACACCTTCGGATCCTGCAACTGGCCCCCACGCAAGGTGCCCACCATCGGGATCAGCCTCGGGTAGGTGGGGTTGGGTTTCCCTCGTCCGAGGTCCAGCGCAAAGGCCAGCTTTTCACGCACCCTCGGTTGAGGCCGGTTGGGGGCCAGAATGGGTGTGGCCGGAGGCTTCTCAGGGTTGGCGGTCTGGGCCAGCAGAGGGGGAGGCGCAGGCACCGACAGGGTGATGTTCCCGAGTTGCAGCACCCCTGAAGGGGTTTGCTCGGGTTCAGAAGGCATCTGGATTTCGGGGTCTAATTCTTTCAAAAGGGTCATGGCATTCCATGCTTTCAGGAGGTTTTGGAGGTCGGCGGGGGCACGGTGGTACAGGGCTTGCAGTTTCAGCTGGAAAGCTTCGTGCAATTGACCCTGCAATTTCCAGCTGTCCACCATGCGCTCAAGGTGTTTGTGGTCGGCTTCGGTCAAGCCAGACACTTTGCGGGCTTGAGGAGGAGGGGAGAGGTGGTGGTGCATCACGGCTGCCATGTGGCGGCAGGTTTTTTTCTTTTTGTCCCTGCGGCAGGTGCATTGCCCTTCCAGCAGGTCTTCTTGCAGTAGGAGTTTGACCCGAAACACTTCCACGACATCGCGCACTTCGCCTTCGAGGGTGCTCTGGGCTTCAAAGTGGCGGCAGTGGATCACGCCCCCCTCCTGATACAGGGCCATTCCAGCCTGCCAGTCGTTGGGTTCAAAGAAGGCAGACCAGCCAGAGGGTCGGGAACTCCGGGGGGTTTTGAGGGTCCTGCTCATTCCAAAATCCTTTCAATCATCAGGCGAACCCTGCAGACCCTGCACCCCATGGGCCAAAGTCCGAATGCACCAGACAGGATACCTGTTTTCTCGGGGGAGACACGGAGGGATCCTCCAGACATCACTTGATGCTGTCCAACCCTAGAACTTGAGGCAATGTGCTCTGGCCCCATCCTGAAGGCCAGCGGTTGGCATGGGACAACCACCCGTGCCGACCAGATGTTCCCATTTTGGAGCATTTTCTCTGGATGTGCAAATCTCTGGCCTTCATGTGTGGATACAAGGGTTCCCAGATTGGAGGCAAGCTGACTGAGAGCAGGCCATGCAACCGGCTGCCATTCAGTCAAAATTCACCCTGACACAGTGGGCATCAGGGTGTCCAGAACGAAAAGTTGTGGAATCAAGAGGTGGCTTTTTTCAGAACGTTTTCCAGTCCAGCACGAACTGCTCTTGTTCTCTGGTCTGGATGGTTCCTGTTCGGGCTTCACGAACAGCCTGAACAGAATCTTGTGGGCTGTAACCGTGCAATTCTTGCAGCAAAATGGCGGCCAGAAGCCCTGTGCGCCCGAGCCCGCCCACGCAGTGCACCGTGAAGGTGGCTCCGCTCTGGTAAAGGTTTTTGAGGTCGTCCACAAAGGCTTTGAAGCTGGAAGCATCCGAGGGAATCCCGAGGTCCACGATGGGGTAGCGCAGGTGCTGCATCTGGTGCTCTAGGGTCTTCTCTGAGAGGTTTGGGATTTGCAGCATGTCCAGCTCGAAGTCTTCCACCAGGGTCACCAGATGGGTGGTGCCGTAGGTGCTTCTCAGGCGCAACAGGTCGGTGTCGAGGTCCCGGTTGTGCAGGGTTCCAGAAAGGGAACCCCGGCCTTTTTTGCCGGGTGCAAAAGTCATGTGAATGCGGGTGCCAGCAACGTGAGGGGCGAGGATGGGAAGTGCAGTCATGGTGCTCCTCCTTCTCTCATGATCCAACTTTAAAACATTAAAATCATGAGAGATTAGAGGGGTTTTCAAGGTTGGAGTGCAACCACTCTTGGACCAGTTCATGCATCAAGGCAGATGCAGCATCAGGAACCCGAGCCAATGTGTTGGAAAATCCTTGACTGCGCAGTGCGCTTTCAAGGAGAGGCACCCCAGCAAAATACACATCTCCAACCATCTGGTCCAACTTCACCTGAACAATCACTGGATGACACTGACCATTGACTTCCACAAAAAGGACCAGCAGAAGTTCAGGATCGTCCCACATGAAGTCACCCATGCTTGAAACCATTCCCACCAAATATCCCGCAGAAGGTAAAATGCCACCCACCCATCTGGATGCAGATGCAGCCCATCCCAGAGGCCATACCATCAAGTTCAGGCTTCCAAGATGCAATTCCAGAGCTTCTTGACGCAACTGTTGAAGGCCATCACCGTTCAGATGCACGGTTTTTTGGGTTTCCTGCCAGATGCAGGCCATCAAACACTGCTGGATCAGGTGTTGCTTCAGGGCCAGAGGATGCATCAAAAGCCCCTGAGCCAGCCTGCGCACCTCAGGCATTGGAAGGTAAAAATGTTTTGCCAGAACAGGTTGATGCAGCAAAAACTGCTGCCTGTGCTCCTTCAGTTGGTTCATGAAGCGTGTGCAGTCTTCCTTTGCTTCCAATCCTTGAAGCCAGAGGCGCAGGGTTTCTTGCAGAGGGATTGGAGTTGCAGGCAGGGGGTCTGGTGTTTTCGTGGCAAGAGCTAAAGCCGTGTCCAGCAACGTCTCAAGAACACCTCTTTTTAAAACCAACTGTGGTCTTGAAGGCAAATTGGCTTGAGTGGACCCCACAGGAACCAAGAGCACCTCACCTTCCAGGTCTGTCAACGAAGAAAACGTGGATGGATCATTCACAAGGTCATGAGGGGTTTGGGTCCATCCTGTGGGCAAGCTTTTCAAGTGCAAAAACCATGATGTGGTTTGAAAAAGCAGGCTCTGGTGCCGATCCCTCACATGCACCTGCCAACCACACACAGGCACATCTTGCTCAGAAAGGGTCAGGTGAGGCAGCAAAGCCAGATCTTTTTGCGTCTGGAGAGATGCTTGTTGAACCAGTTCAGCTCCTGTCATCTTGCGAAGACCTGCCAGAGCATTTTCTGGTTGCTGACCAGCATCCAACACCAGAACCAGACGCTCAGATTCCAGAAATGCTGGATCGGTGGTGTCAGGCCCATACCTGTAGAGCAGAGGCAATGACAGGGTGTGGCCCATCAGCATTTCCAGCATCCCACTCTGGAACACCCCCTGAAATGTTTGTTCGGAAGGGAAGCCTGATGCTCGAACCAACACGTTGCCATTGAGGTCGGTCCACAAGGAAGATGCAAAAAACAGGTGTGTCAGAGGCAAATCTTGTTCGGTGAAATCAGGCAGGGCCAACCATTCACCTGTCTTTTCGAACTGGTTGCCTTCACGAACCCAAAACTCCAGATGGGGATGCTCGGGAATGTGTTCCAGCAAGATGCCCTGCTCCAGCAACGTTTGCCATGCTTGAATTTGGAGTTCATCGGGTTCCGAAAAAGCCATGCCCCAATGTTACTGGGTTTGGAAAGAACCCAGAGCTGTACCAGACCCTGCAAGCCCTGTAACGTGACCGTTCAGTGGGGAAGCCGAAGCCCGGCTTTCAGAAGCACATCCAGCAGCAAAGTCAGGTTCTTGTTGGGCACCAGCAGCACAAAGCCCTGCACCACACTGCCCGGAAACTGCAAAATGAACATCTCGTGCGACTTTTGTTCGGCAGCAGTGGAGGTGATGCACTCCAGCAATTCCTCCTCGTCCCAGTGGGCATCCAGAGTCACGCAGTCGAAGACCTCACGGGCCACCCGGAGCAGTTCAAACCGCGAAAAACTCTGGAAACGTGGACCGAACGGCTGAAAGAGGTCGGCCAGCAAGCAGCAGGACCGGACCACCTCGGGTGGAACATCGTAAACGTGATGGGTGGGCAGCGAAGACATGGGCACTCCGTTCCAGAGCCTGCGACAGGAGGCCCTGATGGGTTCATGATGCCTTGTGGCCCATCACACAACTTTTTGGACAGAAGTAAAAAACCTTTAATTTGATCAGGGTTCTGAAGGGGTCAGCAGTTCTTCCAGCAGGTAAACCAGTCGGGTGCGGGCGTTGTCCTGACTGCCATAAATGCTGCGCACCATTTGCCCTTGCCCATCAAACACCAACCAGTGGGGTGTGCCCTCTGTGTGATGATGCGAGGCCAGAGACCCGTCCAGATCCAGAGCCACTGCAAAAGGCAAGCGGGCAAAGGATTGGGCGAAATGCTGCACGCTGGCCTCCACCTGATCTCGGGGCAGGATGCGGTGCCCTCTGGCGGTGTGAATGGCGAGCAAATTGAGGCGGTCTCCATGCTCACGGTGCAACCCTTTCATGAAGGGAATGCCCCGACTGACACACCCTGCGCACTCCAGATGAAAGAACATCACCAGACCCGGTTTGTTCCAGGTTTCAGGCGAAGGCAGCACCTCCCCATGCACGAAATCTTGAGCCTCTGGCCATTCCATGTTCAGAGCATACCCTGTGCCGTCTGGTGCTCTAGTTGCATCGGCCACAAATGCCTGTAAGAAGCAGGAGAGGTCCGCAGGCTTAGACTTGAGAGGCATCCTTCGTGCAAAGCCCTCCAATGGTTTCCCCAGCCGCCCCCTAGCTTTCTCTGAAGGAGAAGTTGTGCCAGATGTCCCCCTGTCCTTGCCAGTTTTGCTGGTGGTGGATTACTTCTACGACCACCAGATCCAGATCCACCGTGGCATCACCCATGCTCTGGATCAAAGCCAACAAGCTTCCCTGACTTTTGTGGGCCACCAGTTGGCTTCAGACAATCCCATTTTCCAGAGTGCCAACGATGTGTATGGCCTGATCTGCCCTGAGCGGTTTTCGGGTGCTCTGGTCAGTGCTGCCACCCTTGGCATCACGCTGGATGATGAAGTGTTCAGCCAGTACCTGCACAAACTGCATCCCCTGAAAACCGTGACCATCGGTCGCAAAGTGGCTGGTTTTCCTGCAGTCATGCTGGACAACCGTCCGGGGATGGAGCACCTCTGTCGGCATTTGCTGGACCGGGGATACCAGAGGTTCGTGGTTGTGCAGGGGTCTCCTGACAACCCTGAGAGCATCCTCAGGGAAGAGGTGGTCCATGAGGTGCTTTCAGCTCAGGATCTTGTGCCAGTTGCCACTGTAACCGGAGATTTTTATGGTCCTACAGCCGAGAGAGAGGTCGCACGCCTGATTCAGCAGGGCGTGGATTTTGATGTGGTGGTGTGCCTGAATGACGAAATGGCCCTCGGAGCGATCCGTGCCCTTGCGCAACACGGGCTGCAGGTTCCTGCAGATGTGGCGGTGGTCGGTTTCGATGACATTGAAGAGGCCCGCCATGCCAGTCCTCCACTCACCACCGTCCGTCAGGAGGTGCCGGGTCTGGGCCAGGCTGCGGTGCAGGTGCTGCAAAACTGGAATTGCTCTGGTGCAGAAGATGTGGTGCAGGCCAGTCGTCTGGTGGTCCGTGAATCTTGCGGCTCTTTGCCAGAGTGGCTTTACCAGTTGCCGTATTCCCATGCGCCAGAAGTGCTGATTCAGGAAATCGCAAAGGTGGTGCAGGGCCAGAGCACCCCTCAGGACTTTTTGCGCCATTGCCACAAAGCAGGCGATGATGCAACCCAGACCCTGAACCTCAAACAGTTGCTTCTGCAGTGCCAGCAGCATTTTGCCCAGCCACAGGACCGCAGGACCGCCACTGAGCTTCTTTTGTTGATGGTCGGCGTGGTGGTTGGACAGATGCACTCTTCAGGCGCGGCTTATCAGGGCTTGAGCAGCACCAACCGGGTCAGCACCCGACTGGCCCTGTCCCTGACCTCGCAGCAAGATCGGCAAGTCTGGTTGCAGGATGCAGAGCGGTACCTGCATTCTCTGGGGCTGCCCCGGTTTTTTCTGGTGGGTTACCCTCAGGTCAGAGCACGCATTCCAGAGCAGGCTGAGTTGCTGTTGACCTCCAGAAGGTCTGGCCCCATCTCTGTTCCGTTTCAGACTCAAGCATTGCTTCCAGCAGAGTGGCAGCATGAATTCCAGAAAGGCCACTTGCTGGTGGTTCCCCTGTTTGTGAAAGACCACCAGCACGGACTGCTGGTCTTTGAGAAGCCCACAGATCCGCATTTCAGCGTTGAGAACTTGCGCGTCACCCTCAGTCAGGGACTGCACAACCTGCACATCACCCAGTTGCAACAGGAATACACCCATCAACTGGAGCAGCAGGTGCGGGAACGCACCCGTGAACTGGAACAGGAAATCGTCATCCGCATGCATGCCGAGCAGGCCCTCAAAGCCATCAATCAGGAGTTGCAGCAATCCGCCATGACCGATGGATTGACCGGACTGTTCAACCGTTCGGCACTGGACCTCTACCTTGAACGGGAAATCGGGCACCATCAGGAACGCCAGAGCCCTCTGGCTGTGCTGCTCTGCGATGTGGACTTTTTCAAGCAGTACAACGACCTTTTCGGCCATTTGCAGGGGGATGTTTGTCTGAAGCAGGTGGCAGCGGTCCTCAAGAATTCCACCCGCAGAGAACGGGACTTCTGTGCCCGTTATGGCGGCGAGGAATTTGTGGTGGTGCTTCCCAATACGGGTTTGCAAGGTGCAGAGGTGGTGGCCCGAAACCTCCTGAAGGCCATGCGCCTCCAGGGCATCCCGCATCCATCATCCCCTTTCGATCAAAAAGTGACATTCAGCCTCGGGGTTGCCGTGTTGAATCCCCAGAAACCTCTGGCTGCCGCAGAAGTGCTCCATCAAGCTGACCTTGCCCTGTACCAGAGCAAAAAACAGGGACGCAACCGGCACACGGTGTTCCAAACAGGCTGAACTGCAAGGTTCAGCCTGCAGGATTTCTTTTCAGCTTGTAGGATGGAGTCAGGAACACAATTCTTTTTCTTTTGATGGCGCCTTTTGTGGACCCTGACAGGACCGGCAATCATTTGGTCATCACTCGGTGGTACTGTACTTCCACAACTTGCCTGCAGGGCCTGCCCCGCAGCGTGGTGTTCCCTCTGGAGGAAGCCTGTGACCTCATCGCTCTCTGTTCTACACCGACCCTTTCCCCTCAAACGTCCAGCCCTGCAGGCCCTGCGTTTTCGGGTGCTGGATGCTGCCGGAAATCCGCTGGGTTATGGTCTGAGGCAAACTCCTTTTTCTCCCCTGCTGCCTGCAAAAGACCTTGAAGAACTGAAAACCCGAGCTTTGGACGCCATTTACAATGGTGTGACCATTGTGGATCTGGAACAACCAGACATGCCCATCATTTATGCCAATGAGGCGTTTGAAAGGCTGACGGGCTACACCGTTCAGGAAGTGCTGGGCAAAAACTGCCGTTTTTTGCAAGGGGACCACCGGGACCAGTCGGGTCTGGAACAGATCCGGCAAGCCATGCGTGAACGCCGATCTGTGCAGGTCACCCTGAAGAACTTCCGCAAAGACGGAACGCTTTTTTACAATGAACTGACCCTGTTTCCTGTGGAGCAGCATGGACAGGTGCGCCATTACGTTGGAATTCAGAAGGACATCACCCATCAGGTGGAGACCGATTTGCAGTTGCAAGAACAGGCCCTTCGGTTGGAGAGTGCCCAGCGGTTTGCACAGGTCACCCATTTCGAATATGACCCCCGACGAAACACTTTTTCCAGTGGTCCTCAGGGGGCTTTGCTGCTTGGCCTTCCAGAGCAGCCCATCGTGGATCTGCATCTGGATGAATTCATGGGTTTTCTGCCCGTTCGCATTCGAGAGGGTTTTCTGGTGGAGGTGCAGCGGTGTGTGGAGAACCACAACCCTCTGGATGCCCAGATTCCGGTGCTGTGGCCAGATGGCACGGAGCACTGGTTGCACCTGAAAGCCAGTTGGGAGGCCACCCTGACAGGACCCAGATTGGTTGGATTGTCCATGGACATCACCACCCAGAAAGAGGCCCATGAGCGCATCAAGTTTCTGGCCCACTACGATGTGCTCACCCACCTGCCCAACCGGTCTTTGCTGCAAGACCGTCTGGATCAGGCTTTGCACCATGCCCGTGACCGCCAGAGCCGTGTGGCGGTGATGTTCATGGACCTCGACCGCTTCAAGCACATCAACGACACCCTCGGGCATGAGGTGGGAGACCGCCTCCTCAAGTCGGTGGCTGCCCGCCTGAAAAGCATCCTGCGCAAAGGGGACACGGTGGGCCGTCTGGGCGGAGACGAATTCGTGTTTGTGCTCTCGGGGTTCAAGGGCCTTCGGGATGTGGGCAAATTGTGCGAACGGATTTTGAGTGCTGTGCAGCAACCCTTCCGCATCCAGAGCCATGAACTTCATGTGACGGCCAGCATTGGGATCAGTGTGTATCCCGACGAGGCCCTCGATGCTTCCATGTTGTTGCAGCAAGCAGACGCCGCCATGTATCAGGCCAAAGCCCAGCAGGGAGGCAACAACCACCAGTTCTACTCGCCCGAGCTGCGCGGTCACCTGCAAGAACGTCTGGTTCTGGAAAATGGCCTGAGGAACGCCATCCGCCGTGAAGAAATGCATCTGGTGTACCAGCCCAAAGTGGACCTGACCACCTTGCAGGTGTGCGGAGCAGAAGTGCTGTGCCGCTGGATCCACCCCGAGTTGGGCCCCATTGGACCGGACCGGTTCATCCCTCTGGCCGAAGAGATCGGTGAAATGCACCACATCGGCAATTGGGTTCTGGAAACCGCTTTCCAGCAGCACCTGCTCTGGAGGAAACAGGGCCTCGATCTGCCCACCCTTGCCATCAACGTGTCACCCCAGCAGATCAACTCGCCCCTGTTTGTGACGCACGTTCAACAGTGCTTGCAAAAGTACCTCTTGAAGCCAGAGCAAGTCATTCTGGAAATCACCGAAACCCTGCTGATCAAGCAAGAAGATGTGGTGTTGCAGCAGCTTCAGGCTTTGAGTGCCCTCGGGATTGTGCTGTCTCTGGACGACTTTGGGACCGGGTTTTCCAGCCTGAGCCACCTGAACCGCTTTCCGGTCCGTGAAGTGAAAATCGACCGTGAGTTCATGCAGCCCACCACCTCCAGCCAGAGCCGAGCACTGGTGGAAAGCATCCTGCTGGTGGCCCACAAACTGGGCAAAAAAGTGGTTGCAGAAGGGGTCGAAGACACCGAAACCCTGCAATTTTTGCAGTCAGAAGGGTGCACAGAAGCGCAAGGTTACCACATTTCCAGACCCCTGAATGCAGAGGCGTTTTTGCTCTGGGCCACAGAAGACCGGGGTGTGTGGCGAAATGGCCTGAAAACCCCTCAGGAGGTCTGAAACGGATGGGCCGAAACCCGATTGCGCCCGGTTTGCTTGCTCTGGTAGAGGGCCTGATCTGCCCGGTTCACCCAGTCCTGCACACTTTCTGAAGCCTGATGCGTGGCCACCCCGAGGCTTGCCGTCACCTGTCCCACAGTTTCAAAAGGGTGCTCTTGCAGGGCTTCGTGGATCTTTTCAGCGACCAGAAGGGCGTCTTGCAGACAGGTGTTGGGCAGGATCAGCAGAAATTCTTCTCCACCCCACCTGCCCACGTGGTCTTCTCCACGCACTTTCAGGTGCAGCAGTCGGGCCACCCCTCTGAGCACCTCATCGCCCGTGTTGTGACCAAATCGGTCATTGATGCTTTTGAAGTGGTCAATGTCCAGCAGAATCACCGTTGCAGTGCGGGGTCTCTGGAGGGCCTCTTTCAGTGTTCTCAGGGTGGATCTGCGGTTGTGCAGTCCAGTCAGGGGATCGGTCCATGCTTGCTGTTCCAGCACCTGACGGTGGGTTTCGGCAGTGTAGAACTGCTCCTTGAACCATGCCACCGCAGATTGCAAGGACATGGCTGCAAGCACCAGAACCTGCATGCTGATCAGGTACAAACGGTCGTTGGCATTGAACTGGTGGTGAAGCAGGTCTGCACCCCACGGGGTCAGGAGTCCCAGAGTCCCTTGCAGCACAATCACTTGCAAAGCCCTCTGGTAAGAGAAAGCCAGCACACTCAGGGAAGTCATGGTGAACAGCACCCAGTAGCCTTCCAGAGCCACAGGTTTCCAGAAAATGCCTGTGTAAAGCTGATACAGCGTCAGCAACGTCCCGAGGAACAGGTTCACCCCTTCGGCTCTGGGCAGGTTGGGATTCGGGAAAACCGTCAGGTACAGGTGGGATCCCAGAAAAAGCGTTCCCATGATGCCGTAAGCCAGAGGATGGGCCTGTGAGTACAGGGCGCCCATCAGGCAGACCAGAAAGGCAAAAAACGTCACCAGACGGTACAACTGCCGTTTGAAACGCTGCACAAACTGTTCGGTGGAGGAGGGGGCTCTGGAGTCACGCATGGGAACCTCGCCATCAGTGTAGAAAACCCCCACTTGTCGAAACCTTACGACGCTGTCATCACAATGTGAAAGGTGTCGTGGGCCGATCACCCCAACTCAGTTTTCTTCGGCTTCGGGGGCTTCCTCTGCTTTGGGGTTTTGAGGGAGCATCTTCCTGACTCCCCTCTGGACCAGAGAACGGTGGCTTCGCATGGACATGTCGTCCATGACCTCTTCGATTTCAGAAAGGCTCTGGAAGGAACGGAGGGTTTTGCCTTGCACCTGACGTTCCAGCAATTTCAAAAGCCCCTCGGGTTTCCCATCCCGCACATGCACACGGGTGATGTGGGGCACCTGCAAAAACGGTGCGGTGGTCACACTGAAACAATGACCATCCGGCATGAAACCCAGCAAAGAAAACACCTCTTTCAGACTGGCTTTCCCGCCTGCAGGTGCAGGGTTTTTGGCCACCGCCACAAAAGCCACCAACTGTCGGTTCTGGTGCAGCAGGTACGCCCCAGAGACCTCTGGAAACTTCGGGTTGTGCATGAAAGTCAGGCGTTCAAAACCCAGCTTTTCCAGCTTCTGACTGGCGTTCAGCACACCTTCCTGATGGACTTCCGGCAGATGTTCAAAAGGGGCAAGGTCTTCAGACAAGGGGTTGGGGGCGGGTTGCCCCTGATCGGAGTTGATCAGACCAAAACGGGACAGCAAAAAGCCCATGATGCCAATCCACGGGCTCGGGGCATGGTCCAGCATTTCACGCAAGGTGAACTTGCGAAAGTCAGGCACGTACAGGGGTTCACTCATCTTGCCTTGATGGTATCCCATCTGCAGGATCAAACCAGAGATGAAGGCGTGTCGATGCGGTGGGACAGGTCATCGACCACATCGGCGAGGGTCACTCGGGCAAGGCGCTCTTCCATGCCTCTGGTGGCTTCCAGAAAGACCCACTCCAGAGAACCCTGAATGTTGCGCCCGATGGGACAATTTGGGTTGGGCTGGTCGTGCATCGAGAACAAGTCTTTTTCGTCCAGAACGGCCCGGAACACCTCCAACATGGTGATCTCCGACAGGGGACGTGTGAGTTGTGACCCGGCCACGCCCTGACGGGTGTGCACCAGACCTGCTTTGCGCAACAGCCCGAGGGTGGACCGCACCAGCACAGGATGCACCCCGATGCTGGCCGCCAGATCTTCGGAAGACTGGGGCTGTTCCGGGGTGAAGGCAATCAGACTGAGGATGTGGACGGCCACGGCATAACGGCTGCTGATCATCAAGAACTCCTGTAATCCATGATATTACAAGGACGGTGCAGGTTTGTGGTGGTTTTCCATTCAGGGTCAGCGCAAAGTCTCTGTCAGGCCATGCCAACACCAAGAGCCATCAGCCGTCAGCGATCAGCCGTCAGCAATCAGGACAGTTTTCTGGCTGCCTTTTGAACGGAAAGTCTGAGTGGCTTTCCGTTTGTGGCTTTTTGTTTTGCTGTTTGCAAAAGCCTTTTGGTGGGCTTTTTGCTGAAAGCTGAGGGCTGATCGCTGAACTCTTTTTCAAGTGACATGCTAAAAGCCAGACTTTGCGCTGACCCTGTTTGAGGTTGTCAGGCTTTCTCATGGGGGTGTGGTACGATCAACGTTCAGTCAACGGCACGGGAACGCACGTGTTCCTGTGGACCGTCTGCCCACACCATCACCTCTTCAGGTGGTTCTCTCTGGGTCCTGCTCGTGCAGCAGGCCTGCCGTCATGAAAGAGGCACAACATGTTGAATGCTTCATCCACACTGCAAAACCAGCAGGGTGCAGTTCTGAATTTGCTGTCCAAACAGCTCAGCCTGGGAGGTCACGAGATCCGTCTGGCCCTTGGCTTGACCGCCCATGACCTGCAAACGGTGCTCGCAGAATTGATTGCACAGGGTCTGGTGCAAACCGACAACCTTCGCAACACCGTGCGGTACAGCAAAAGGGAGTTCGAGCATGATCCAGAGCTGGTTCACCCCGAGTGGTTCTTGCCCTTCGAGGTGTGGTTCTCCAAAGGCCACCGCGAAACGGTGTTCAGTCTGGCCCGCCAGTTGAATGTGAACATCCCAGATGCCCGGGCCACCCTTGAAGAAATGCGCAAAGAGGGCCTCCTGTACGGGCATTTTGTGGGGAACATGTGCGTGTATTCGCTGCGCAAGCGCGGTGTCCTGTTGCAGGCTTCTGCAGAGCGCATGGGTCGCCTGAACGATGATGTTCTGGCCTCAAATGGCAAAATGGCCGGCAAGGGCCATTGACCATGCCTGATCCCACTTTCCAGAGTCCTGATGCGAATCCGGTGTCCACTTTGCATGTTTTTCAAACCCTTGATGTGATTTACGAATCTCCCCTTGAACCTCAGGGGGTGCTGGTTCACCTCACGGCACCCGAATGGGACCGCTACCAGAACTCTCTGGACCAGCGTTGTGAAGTCACGTACATCTTGATGGATTGCACCTCCCATCAAGCGGTTTTTGATCAGGCAGACCACGTGCACCTGCTTCAGCAAGAGGGTTTACCAGACCGTTACCGTTTGACATTCTGGATGTCTGCCCCCTGAGGGCAGCACAAATCAAAAGAGCAAATCAAAAGAGGAAACCTTTTGGGGTTTCCTCTTTTTTGGATGCGGTGTGCTCAGGGCAGGTTCGGGTCTCTGGCGTCTTTCAGGGCAGCCAGAATCACCCGCTCGGTGTCCGCAGGCCCAAGCAAGGGAATGACCAGTTGCTCCATGTCCGAGATTTTCAAACGGATTTCCTGATCTGCGAGGTGCTCACGCATCTGGCGGTGCCTCTCGTACTGGTCTTTGAAGCGCAACCGCACAATTTCAGTGAGCAAACGGCGCAAGGTGGGCAGCAACAATTCTTCTTTCATGTTCAGACCTTCTTTGGCTTGAGGATTGCATCAGGCGTTCAACCAAAATGGGATGGAGGTGTTGAGTGCGTTGATCCGTGAAATGAGGGGATTTGTCTGAATCCTCTCATTTCAAAACATTTTTTTAGAGAGAAAACCTCTGGTGCTTCTGGCAAATGCTTCAAATCAGATGGTTTGAATGGACTCGATGCGGTGGTGTTGCAGCATCAGGTTGTAAAAAGCCAGAGCATCGCTGCGGGTGGCTTGCAGGTGCACTTCACATCCCTGATCCCTGTGCCACCACAAGGACACCAGAGGCCATTTGTGGAGGGTCACTTGCTGACCGGTCAGGCTTTCAATCCAGCCTTGCAGGTTGGGCGTGGGGCGTTCGTGGGGAGAGAAAGTCAACTTGAAACGGTATGCGTTCATGATGTGCCTTTCTGCAAAGGAAACCCGATTTGCACAAGTTTCCAGTGTTTGATCCTTCAAAAGCAAAAGAAGACCGAAAGTTCGGTCTTCTTGCACGTTTCAGCCGATCACCAGCGTGAAGAACGTTGGGGTTGGCTCTGGTAAGCACTTTCAGGTGCAGCTTTGGTCACGACGATGTTGGCGGCCTGTGGACCTTTGCCGTTTTGTCCGGCTTGAACATCGAATTCGACTTCATCGCCTTCATTGAGTTTTTTGAATCCAGTGCTCTTGATGGCACTGAAGTGGGCGAACAAATCGGGGTTGCCCTGATGTGAAATGAAGCCGAAACCTTTTTCTGCATTGAACCACTTGACGGTACCTGAAGCCATGTTATACGCTCTTTTCCCTCCCAAAAACAAAAAAACACCGCACTCAAAAAAGGTGCCGTGTTGATCTTTAAGCGTCCTTGGAAGAATGTCAGTATAGCATGGAAAAATAAAAACAGCAAGCCATGATTTTTTCTCTGTGTCCACATTTGAAAATTCTGCCTCTCATGTGTTCGTGATAAAATAAAACTTCAACAGATCGTGCGTTGATTTTGATGACTTCGCGTTGATTTTTTGCTTCCGTTTTGTGTTTCCTCGATCGCTCAAGGTGTTTGAAAAACCACCTCGCCTGCCTGTTTGAAAAGATGGGACCCCTGAAAGAGGAACACATGCAATTGACTTCACCCTGGAACACCACACAAGCCCACCGCAACCTTGTGCTGGAACTGCTGGAAACCCACGACTCTGTTGGGGGCGTGGAAATCCGCAAAGCTCTGGGTTGTACGGCCCTGAATGTGCATCTGGTGATGGACGACCTGATCACCGAAGGTCTGGTGCAATCCGACACCCGAGGTGCCATCCGCTACAGCAAACGCAGTTTCACATTTGATCCTCAACGGGTCAAAGAAGAATGGTTTGTTTTGCTGAAAAACTGGTTTCAGGGTGGCAAAAGCGAAACGGCTCGGGCGGTGGCCCAGCAGCTTCAGTTGAACCTGCTGGATGTGCAAGCCACCCTCGAAGCCATGCGCCAGAGGGGATGGTTGCACGGTCGTTTTGTGGGCCGCATGTGCATTTATGCCTTGCTGGAAAGGGGCACCACCCTGCAAGGCACATCCCAGTCTGTGAAATCCCGTCTGAACGGTCCAGTAGGGGTGCTCAAGAAAATTCCCTGCAACATGCAGTCCTGAGCATCCAAATCATGTTTTGACCACGGGCACCATTCTTCAGGGTGTCCGTGGATTTGTGCAGGAGGTCAACTCCGGGTGTTTTTGGACCGGAAAGGGGTCTTTTTGAGGGGTTGAGGGGGGTGTTTGAGGTCTGCTGCTTCATCGCGGCAGCGGTCCAGGCACCGGGACCAGTCGTCCACGGTTTTGAGGCCAGAGGAGATGGCCTGTGCTGGGCTGTTGAACCCTGTTCCTGACAAAAATTCCCGTTTGGCACGTGCAAGAACAGATTCACTCATTTCCTGAGTGTACCACGTTCCAGGTCCGGGCAGGTGAAAGGCTCAGGATTGCAGCCAGAGTCAGCGCAGAGTTGCTGTCGGACCATGCCAACAGAGAGAGCCCTCAGCCGTCAGCGATCAGCCGTCAGCAAGCAGGACAGTTTTCTGGCTGCCTTTTGAACGGAAAGTCTGAATGGCTTTCCGTGTGTATCTTTTTGTTTTGCTGTTTGCAAAAGCCTTTTGGTGAGCTTTTTGCTGAACGCTGATGGCTGATCGCTGAACGCTTTTTCAAGTGACATGCCAAAAGTCAGACCCTGCACTTATTCTGAAGATTGCAGCAATTTCAGGTAACTTTCCAAGTGCCTTGTGACTGTTGCCTCGAAAGGCACTTGTTGCATCACGGCCAGCACACCTGCACCTTCAATGAGTGAAAGCACATGGTCTGCAGCCTGTTCAGGGGGGATGGGGCTCTGGGGACAGTCCCTTTGGATGGCCAGCACCAGAGCGGCTCTGGCCTGCTGATGAAACACCTGCAGCTCTGGGCGAACCCTTGGCAACACCGAGAACAGAAAACGGTAGTAGGCGGTCAGGTCCGGGGCGACCAACTGCACTTCAGAGAGCATCTGGGCATATCCACCTGCAAAACCCAGAGCCAGTTCTTTCAGGGACAGGTTTTCTGACAGGGGAGACTGCTGAAAATACCGCAAAAAGAAGTGTTCGATGGTGGCATGGTACAGGTCTTCTTTGTTCTTGAAGTGGTGGTAAAACGCCCCTTTGGAAAACCCCGAGGCCCGCACCAGATCCATCATGGTGGCGGCCTCGAAACCCTTTTCCAGAAAGAGTTGCAGGGCGGAATTCAGGATGTGTTCTTTGCTGTCATGCATGGGCGTCTCGGGGTCTGAACAGGCTGTGGATGTGCAGCGGTGGCAAACCTGTTGTTGCTGTCAGTTTAAACGACAGGTGCTGGTAAAGGGAGACGTTCTTTGCATTTTCTGTGTCCAGGGCCAAGCCTTGCGAGGTGGGGTGCTGGCAGACCTCCTCCCAGAGCCTGTCCAGCAGGGTTTTTCCCAGCCCCTTTCCTTGCTGCTCTGGGTGCACACCAATCTGAATCAGGTAATGGTGGGGAACAGCAGGACTGTTTTGCAGCACTTTTTGCTGGTAGGCATTCAGGTGCAGTAAGCCTCGACCACCCAGAGGTCCCAGCAAATTCAGGGTTCTGATCACCAGAGGCAAGGTCAGATGGGTGTTCGATTCTGGCGTGGACAGCACCGCTGCTGCCAGCAAATCCTGCTGGTCTAAGAGGCCCCAGACCTGTTCTTGCATCAGGAAAGCTTTTTCAAACAGAAAACTTTCAAGGGCTCTGGCTTTCTGCAAAGGGACGGGTTTGCCCAGCAGGTGCACAAAGAGGGGGTCTTCACAGAAAGCCTGTACCATCAATTCGGTGAACAGCCTGTGATCTTCTGGTTGCAGCAAACGGAGGTGCATTCAGCCCTCCTTGCGAAAGGCATGGTGGTGGTCCACCCCGAAACTGAACACCACTTTGAACAGAAAAAGCATTCCCATCAGAAGCAAAGCAGGTTCCACGCCGTTTGTGAGCAGCATCCCCGAGATGCCCCACACCGTCCAGACGCCTGCCACAAACACCTGCAAAGGGTGCCCGATCAGGCGGTTGACCAAAAGCACCCCAAGAAGGGTGTAAACCCAGACCATCAGGGCAAAGGAAAAAGAAGCTTCCAGCAGCAGGGCAATGACCAGCAGGTGAACATGAATGACCATGAACACCCGCCTCTGGTCTGGCCTCAGGGCGTAGTGGTTGCTGGTGCCCCGGCTGAAATTGGCCACACATCCGGCTGCGATGTCCAGCATCAGAAGCCCAGCGGGCAGGCTTTTCCAGAAGGGCAAGCCCTCAAAGGTCTCTGGATGGACAAAGACGATCAAGAGGGGCAACAGCAGGCCTGTGCTCAGGATCAGGGCCACTTCAAAGGGGGTGGTTTGCTCTCCAAGAACTTCGTGTAAAAAAGGGGGAAGGGTGAGGGGTCTCAACATGGGTGCTCCTTACATTCACATTATCATACCGGACGTCCGGTATGTTTTTGATCTGAGTTTAAATCTGTTTGTTTTTCAAACAAGGACATTGGGTTGGTCTATGGAGTTCATCTGACAGGCCAGAGATCAGGGGCTCATCAAAAGACTGTTCTGGACAAGAACAACCATGAAACGAGGTTCTTCGTCAGATTCGCATCAGCATTTTAATGTTTGTGTGACAGTTCTTTTGCTATTTTGCTTTTATGCAGGTGCCCGCTGTGCGTGATTTCATCATGGTGCTCACTTCGGATGGTGAAGTGGCCACCTTGCCCATGCACCTGATTGAAGACATGCACCCTGTGCTCCAGAGGCCCCACCTCACCCAACTGTATCTGAAGGCCTGCAATGAACGCCCTGCCCGGGTGGTGGTGATCCATGAGCCTCTGGACGTGTTCCGTGAACGCAGCGAGAAACTCCTGAAGGCCCTGGTCCTCAAGGACAACGAAGGCATCAACCACCACCTTGCCCCTCAAATCTGAGGTTTTGCTGCGTTGATCCGTGAGATGGGAGGATTCATTGAATCCTCCCATCTCAAAAAACCTTTTCCAGAAAGCCCCCTCGTGTTCTCCTGTCCAATGCTTTAGCGTTTGTCCAGAGGGCTGGATGGAGGCAAGATCAGGGTGCTCTCCTGCAGGATGTGGGCTTCGGCAGAACGGTACAGGCGGCTGGACAGGTAGTAATTGTGGATCAGCAACTTGAACAGGGCTGCTGCAGGAACCGCCAGCAAAGTGCCCAGCACACCAAACAACTCCACCCCGATCAGCAAGCTGACCAGCACGGTGGCGGGATGCAGGTTGGTGGTTTTGCCCAGCACCCACGGAGAGAGCACATTGCCTTCGAGCTGGTTGACCACCACAAAAACCAGCACCACCAGACCCACTGCAGTCCAACCCTGTGAGAAGGCCAGCAACAAAGCCGGGGCCACCGACACCACCACCCCGAGATAAGGCACCATCCCAAACACCCCGGCCACAAATCCAAGGGTCAATGCCGAGGGAATGCCAATCATCCACAAACCCAGAGCAATCAATGCCCCTTCCAGCAGTGCAATGGTGAATTGCCCCCTCAGGTACCCACCCACTGCCTGACTGAACTGGGCGGAAAGCTCCAGCATGCGGGGTTGTGACCGCTCTGGAAACAACCTGAGCATGGAACGGTTGATCCGCTGGTAATCGGCCATCAGATAAAACGCAAGGATCACCGTGAACAGGGCCTGCACCAGCACACTGGTGAAAGACACGATATAAGAGCCCGACTGGGTCAGCATGCCCTGCAAGGACCCTACCGCGGTTTTCGAAAAGTTGGCCACATTGTCCTTCCAGAGCTGCCCGAGTTGTCCCGCATAGTCTTGCAGCATCGGGGCATCACTGAGACCACGGACGCGCCTCAGGGTGGACTGCACCAGTTGATTGGCGGATTGGATCAACTCTGGAAGGCGGCCCAGAAATTCCGTGAGCTGGTTGAACACAGTCACGAGCAAAAGGACCAGCAATCCCACCACGCCCAGCAGGATGCACAGCACGATCAACAGGCCAATGTTCCTTCTCACCCTGCGTTTTTCCAGAAAGTCCAGCATGGGATTGAACAGGTAGGCCAGCAGGTAGGCCAGCAGAAAGACCGTCAGGGGCGTGGCCACCAGAGGCAACACCTGCAACACCAGATACACGATCCCAACCCCAACGGCCACACGCACCCATGGGTTTTGCCAGACCACCGCAAAAGCATTCATCATGGGCTCAGGCTAGCACCGGGTTTTTGTTGAAACTGCAGCAAAATCAAACGTTTTGCAGGGCAAAAAAGCAAACCTCCATTGCTGAAGGTTTGCTCAAGGTGTTTTGAATGGGATGGATCAATTGGCGTAACGTTTGGTGCCGTATTTTTTGACCAGAGCATCGTTCTTCTGCAGGTCCAGCTCTGCAAAGAATTGCACGGAATCTCGGGTCTGGGTGACCGAAATCGGACTCTTGCTGCCAGTGTATCCTCCGAGGCGGTACTCAAAGGGCTTGCCGGGGTAAGCGATGCGCTGGTCAAGGGGCACATCATGGAACCCGAGACGCACGATGTAATGGGAAATCCCGTTCCCCATCGGCACCTCGACATAATCCTGCTGAGGATGCCCGAAGGGTTGCACGCTGTTCCAGTAATTGTGGCTTGCACTGCCACTGGCCGCTTTGAAGATGATCACAGCGCAATCAATGTGGAAAATTTTGCTGCTGCGGTTGGTGAAAACCAGCACCCGGTCTCCGTACCACTCGCCGCCCCGGTCCACCACGCTGAGGGTCAAGGGCACATTTGAAGTGAAACGGCTGACCGGGCTTTCAGACAGGATGGGGTTGGGGGTGCTGAAATCGTAATTCGGACTGGTGGCGCAGCGGTCCAGTTGGGTGGCGTTGGGCATCAACTGACTGAAGGTCTCGGGTCCGGCAGAAACCCCGCCCGGAGGAGGGGTGGTGTTTCCAGAGCCTCCGATGTCCACCAGCACATGCTGCATCCCCGATTCTGCACTGTTGCCCACAGCGTCCAGCGCTTTTGCCGTGTACATGTACATGCCGTTCTGGGTTTTGTCTGAAAACGTCTTGCTGAAGGTGTACGGACTGGTGGTGTCTTCTGCGACTTTCACATCGTTCTGGTAGAACTCCACCCGGGTCACACCCACATTGTCGGTGGCTGTGGCGGTCAGGTTGAGGGTCCCTGCTGCGGTGAAGTCTGCCTGACTGGATTGCAAGCTGACCGTGGGTGGTGTGGTGTCGCTGCCCGTTCCTCCAGAGCAGGGTTGTCCGTTCAGGGTGCAACTGGTGACCCCACTGAAGGTCCCATTGCCTGAGTACTGAATCAGACTGGTGCTTCCAGCTTTGAGGGTGGCTCCGCCCCAGCTGTTGGGTTTGAGGGTGTAGCTTCCGTCTGCGTTGCGGGTGAAACTGCCTGCAGCCCCCCAGACGGAACCGATGCTGGCATCTCCTGCAAATTTGAACTGCAGGGTCCAACCTTCCACGTTGCTGGTGCTGTTGTTTCTGAGGGTGATGCTGCCGTTGTACCCTCCAGTCCATGCGCTGTCCACTCCGAAAGTGGCGCGCAAGTCAGGTGTGCTCTGGGGAATGGCATGTTGATGCTCCTGGGTGGTGCTCTGGGAACAGCCGTACAGGGCAAATCCCAGCAACAATGCCAGTGTGGCGGTGCGTGCTCTGGACATGAAACCTCCTTGAATGGGTGTAAAAAGGATGTTGAGATGGTAACAGAAATGTTACCAATATGAAACCAGTGCAATACCTTATAGATACCAATTTTAAAGCGGTATGGACCAGTTTAAATCCAGAGCTGAATGGGCAGGGTCAGCACAGATTGACAGCCATGCAGCGCAGAAAGTTCATTTTCTGTCCTCTGGGGTTTTGGAAAACGTTTGTTCTGCTAGGGGTTTTCCCTTGCCCTGTGAGCCTCCTGTGCTGTCCCCGATCCTTTGAACTTCAAAAATTTGAATGGGCCTTGCCATATGATCTTGGGGTCTTCGAAAGCAAAAGCCTCTGGATGGGCTTTTTGCTGACCGCTGATGGCTGACTGCTGACCGCTTTCTCAAGTGACATGCCAAACCTCAGACGTCGCGCTGACCCTCAACACCTCCACCCTTTCAGGCATAATGTCCAGAGATGTTGGCTGCCCTGAATGTGTTGATGCACCTCCTGATCACGGTGGTTTTTCCTGTGTTGGTGTTGCAAAAAGACCTTTTTGGGACCGGGTACAGCTTCAGCCTCTGGTTGGGCCCCACAGGGGCGTTCATGCTTTCGGCTCTGGTGCCTGCCGGGTATGTCTTGGGGATGCAATTCAAAAACCGCAAAGTTTCTCCAGTGTGGTTGCTGTTCACCCTGTCTGCCCTGATCAATGGCCTGAGCAGTTTCTGGTGGACCGATGGCCTGACCTTTGCCCTCAAAGACTCCAGCGGAAGCCTGTTTTTGGCCACCAGCACAGCCGTCTCCTTGCTCATAAAGAAACCCCTTTTTGGTTTCGTGATCCGGGAATACCTGAGCGTGGCTGGACCTCTGGACCCCAGAGTGGAACACTTCCTGCAAAACCGGGGACACCGCCTGATTGTGCTCAGCACGGTGATTTTGATGCTCAAAGGTCTGACCGTGGCGACCCTGAACACCCTCGTGAAATTCCATCTGGTGACAGGTCCGTTTGGCACCCCCGAGTTCAATCAAGGGCTGTCTCTGGCACTGGCATTTATGGTTCCAGTGGCTTACCTTTCCACTGCACTGGCCTACACGGGCATTTTTGTGCTCTGGCAGTGGGGTTTGAGGGGCAAACTCAGGTTCCCTTTTGCACCTTCAGAGTGGAGCAAGGCCATGGTTCAGGTTTGATGGAGTGCACAAATGGAGTGCAAAGTCGCTGACCTTGGCGGGGTGGTGTAGAAAGCCATCAGCCGTCAGCGTTCAGCCGTCAGCAAGAAGGAAAGTCTTCCTCCTGTTTCTTGAGATCCAAAACCTGTTTTGGCTTTGTTTTTGTGGTTTTTGATTCTCGAAAGCAAAAGCCACAGGATCAGCTTTTTGCTGAATGCTGACGGCTGAACGCTGACGGCTTTTTCAGTTGGCCTGCCAAAAGTCGGACCCTGCGTTTGCTCTGCGTTGCCCAGCCCTTGTTCTGGCAAATTTCAGAACCATCCGTTGCTGATCTCAGCAGCAAGGATTGAAACCCCTGTCCAATGTCCTGACCTTTCCATTCGCTTCACTCAAGCTGAAGTCAGTTCAACTGACTTCAGCTGAAAGCAGTAAGATCATCTCCGATGACCAAACTTGACGTTGGACCTTATGTCGCCAGCCTGAAAGCTGCCCCCCAGCAGGTGAAAGACCGCCAGTTGTTCCTCGAACGGGCCCGTCTGAGAGACGCCGTGCCCGAGGTGGAAGGTTTGCCTCTGGTCGGTCTGGGCGGCAGTTGTGGCAAGCCTGCTTTCCTGTTGCCTTACGTGCTGCGCTGGAATGAAGAAAACACCCTCAAGCTTGAAGGGGTGGCCAGAGATTTTGATTGCTTTGTGGAGTATGGTGCTTACCCCCACCTGAAATTGCTGGAAGGGGGCATGGAGGTCGCTGCGGTGCAGGACTGGAGCAATGTGGCTCTGGTGTTCATGCGTCCGGGATATGAGCATGGAGTGGAACTGCTCAAACGCCTTGCTGCGGATCTGACCCCCTGATGTTTTGAGGTTGACTTGTTGCACATGCAGCAGGTCGGCCTTTCAGGAATCAGGAATAACGTTATTCCTTGGAAAAATTCCGCACCAGAGCCGAAAAGTTTTGTGCATTGACGGGCCTTGAAAACAGGTAACCCTGCAAGTGGTGGCAGCCCCTTTCGGTGAGCCACTGGGCCTGCTTGGGGGTTTCCACGCCCTCGGCGATCAGGGTTTTGTTCAGGTGATGTCCCATCGAGAGGATCGCTTCGATGATCGGATCACTCTGACCAGAGCCAATCTGGTTCACGAAACTGCGGTCAATCTTGATGTAATGCGGATTGAACCGGGTGAGGTAACCAAGGCTGGAGTACCCGGTTCCGAAATCATCCAGAGCAATCCGAATTCCGGCCTGTTGAAGCAGTTTAAATTGCTGCTCCACCTGCTGCTGGTCTTGCAGGAACACGCTTTCGGTGATTTCGATGATGATGCGTTCTGGTGGGATGCCGTGGTTTTCCAGTTGCTGCAAGAAGTGCTGCATGCTGCCGGGTTGCAAAAACTGCCGTGCAGAAATGTTGATGGACACGGTGATGGGTGGAAGCCCTTCTTGGTCCCATGCCTGAATTTGCTGGATCACGGTGTCCTGTACCCATTCGCCAAGCAGGTGAATCATGCCGGTTTCTTCGGCCAGAGGGATGAACACGGCTGGGCTGATGTAGCCTTTCTCGGGGTGTTTCCAGCGCAGCAAAGCTTCGGCTTTTCGGATCTGGGGTTGGTTGGGCGTGATGATCGGCTGGTAGTGCAATTCAAGGTGGTGGTGTTGCACGGCTTCCATCAGTCCTCTGGTCAGGGTGCGACGGTCCAGCACCTCCTGACGGGCATGTTGCTGGTAATGGAAGTACCCACTGCGGGCCTGTTGCTTGGCATAAGAGAGGGCGTCTTCGGCAAAGCCCAGCAACTGGTTGGGCCGTTCACTGTCCTGTGGAAACAGAGCAATGCCGATGGTTCCCTGCACATGCACTTCCAACCCAGAGGGCAAAGCATGCACCTGTGAGAGACAGTCCAGCAAACGTTCAGCGGTGCGGGATGGGGTGCTCTGGTCCTGCACGCCCGTCAGGAGCACAGCAAAAGAATCTCCACCGATGCGGGCGAGCAGGTCCTGAGGGGGCAGGCAGCTTTGCAGGCGACGGGCCACCGACACCAGCACCTCGTCCCCGAGGGGGCTGCCATGCTGTTCATTGATCTCTTTGAAGCGGTCTAAATCCAGCAACAGCACTGCGCAGGACAGCCTTGACAGCATGTGCATTTGCAAATGTTGCCCGAGGCGTTCCATGAAGTATGCCCGGTTGGGCAATCCGGTCAGGGGGTCTCTGTGCATGAAAGGCAACTCGGGACGCTGGATGGGGGTGTCTTTGGCCCACACCACCCCGAGCAGGCTTTGCGGTGCTTCTGTGCCAAAAACGCGCGCTTTCATTTGCAAGATGCGTGGGGATTCGCCGGGAATGTGCACATGCAGGTCGGTTTGCATGAGGATCTCTGGGAGCAGTTGCCCACTGGGCAGCAACTGCATGTACTGGCTCCAGAGCGGCCATTGTTCGCTGCGCTTGACGTGTTGCAGGGTGTCTTCGATGCTCAGGGTTTCCCGGCCTTCAGGCAGGCCAAGCATTTTTCGGGTGATGGCATCCAGTTCAAATTGCAGGTGGTGACCGTGGATGCTCCAGAAGCCGATTCCAGTGGTCTGGGCTGCCAGTTGCTGGTGGGTTTCAAGGCGCTTTAGGCGATTGTGCAGGTGTTGTGAGCTGTCGATTGTGGCCTCAAATGCAGGGTTTTGAGGTGGAGCATTGGAAGGTTCAGGGAAAAGAGGTTTGTCCATGGCAGAGTCAACCTGCCTGTGGAATGCTCAGGCTGGCAGGATCTCTGGCAGTTTACGTAAACTTTTCTTACAGTTTTCTTTGCTGTAAACGTTTTCGGTTTTTATCTTCTCGATTTGAAATTTCTTTTCTCAAACGTATTGAGTTATTTGGGTTAAACATCAAAGTGCTTACATTTATTCTTAAAGAACACTTGGGAATTTCAACAGGCATGTGAAGCTTTACACAAACTTCACACGGCCTTCCTATGCTGAAAGCACGAAATTCAGCAAGGAGACCTGAACATGAAACACCTTCCCCTCCTGCTCCTCTTGAGCAGCACCGCACTGGCCCAGATCGGTCCCGAGAAACTGCAAAACGCCACCCCCAAAGAAGCCATGAAACTGGCCAACCTCTGGCGGACCAGCACCACTGGCGTGAAAAGCTTCGTGACCCCCGAGAACATTGAATTCACTTTCCCAGATGGTCAAACCACCAAGGTTCCCTTGCCTGCCGACCAGATGGTGATTGCCATCGCCCCCTACATCAACAAAACCCACCCCTGCAAAACCCACTTCATGTCCAGTTGCACCGGAGAGATGCAAAACCAGAGCGTGGATGTGCTGGTCAAAACCGCCTCTGGCACCACCGTCATGAACCGCACCGTCAAAACCCTGCCCAACGGCTTTCTGGAACTCTGGCTGCCCCGCAACCGCACCTACACCGTCACCCTCAAAGCTGCTGGAAAAAGCGCCTCTGGCACCATTGCCACCCAGAAAACCAGCGACACCTGCATCACCACTTTCCAACAGAAGTGAACCCACAGAAGTGAACCCACAGAGGTGAGTTTATGGACAACATGCAAATGACCCACTACATGGAGCTTCTCGCCACCAACCAACCGTGGAACCTGATCCTGTTCATGGCCATTCCGGTGATCCTCGCAGAGTTCATTGCGGTGACCGAACTGTACGTGCTGTTCAGTCGCAACACCACGGGCAGGCTCAAACGCTGGAATGGATACGCCGGGATGTTTGTGGGGGTGTATTTTCTGGGGGTGTTCGTGTACCTGTTCAGCACAGCGGTCGTTCCCCTGACCACACAGGGCTTGTGGAGGGGACCGTTCGATGTGATTGCAGTGGGATTCTACCTTTTGGGGGTGGTGCCTCTGGTGGGCATGGCATTGATTGACTCTGGACTGATCATGAGGGGCAAAGACGAGATCCTGAAACTCAAAAACCATGCTGTGATGGTTGGTGTTTTTCTGGTGGTGGCCCACATCGCCATGATTTTCGGGATGCTCAGCCCCCACCTCTTGATGTGAGGGCACCTTCCCATGTCCGGGCCTCTGGTCCGGTTTTTTTTGGCTTCCTGTGTTTTGTCACACAAACGGTGTGGGTGGTTCTGCTTGCTCTGGACGGTCCACTGTAAACTGTCCACTCACCCCAGCACACCCTCAGGGGGTCTTTACGGAAATTACACACAAGCTTTCTAGAGTGAAAGCATGAAACCCACACTGATCCTCCTGACCCTGATGGCTTTTGGCCAAGCAAGCGCACAAATGGACCACAGCATGCACTCCCAGCAGGCCATGCAGATGCAAATGGGCAGCACCATGGACATGGGTGGCCTGATGAAACTCTCGGGCAAGAATTTTGATCGGGCCTTCATCAGCATGATGATTCCCCACCACCAAGAAGCCGTGGACATGGCAAAAGCCGTGTTGCCCAAAAGCAAAGACCCACAGGTCAAAAAGTGGGCCAATGACATCATCACTGCCCAGCAAAAAGAAATCAAAGAGATGCAAGCCCTGCTGAAAACCCTTGGGGGCAACGACAGCAAAATGGCCAAAATGATGATGTCTGGGATGCAGGGCATGACCGACATGGTCAAAGGGGCCAAAGATGCAGACACCGCCTTCGTGAAAGGCATGCTGCCCCACCATGCCAGTGCCATCCACATGGCCAACATGGCTCTGGAGAAATCGGAAAACCGCACTGTCCTGAACCTTGCCAGAGACATCGTGGTGGCGCAAGCAGGAGAGATGCACGCGTTTAAAATGTGGTTGTTGAAATAAGCAAAAAGGAGAAAGCCCCAAAAGGGCTTTTCTCTTGAACCTGAAGGAGAACCATGGCCCGCATCCTGATCATGGACGATGATCCCAACATCCACCACATCTTGCAAGCCTACCTGCAACAGGACGGGCACACCGTGCTGCAGGCCCTGAACGGTGAGGAAGGTTTGCAACAGGAACCCGAGGCCGACCTGTTGATCATCGACTGGATGATGCCTGCCCTCTCGGGTTTGCAGGTGATCGAGACCCTGCGCCAGAGGGATTGCATCAAACCCATTTTGCTGCTCACCGCCAGAGCGGAAGAGGGAGACAAACTTCAGGGTCTGGATGCTGGAGCAGACGATTATGTGGTGAAGCCTTTCTCGCCCAGAGAGGTCACCGCACGGATTCGGGCTCTGGCACGTCGGGCAGGCATCCGTGAGACCCTGGAGTACGGAACCCTGACCGTCAAACCGGCTTCCCATCAGGTGTGGCTCTCTGGTGAGGAAATCCAGCTTTCCAAACTGGAGTTTGATTTGCTCTCTGCATTCCTGAGCACCCCCGGCATGGTCTGGAGCAGGGAAAGGTTGCTGAATCGGGTGTGGGGCAGCGACTTTCCAGAGATGGACCGGGTGGTGGATGTGCACGTCAAGAACCTCCGCAAGAAGCTGCAAGACGACCCCGAGAACCCCTCTTTCATTGAAACGGTGCGGGGCGTGGGGTACCGCCTGAAGGAACTGGGTCAAGGGTGAAAGGATGAAGCTTTACCCGAAGCTGTTCCTGACCCACCTGCTGGTCAGTCTGGTGGTTCTGGTGGTGGTTCTGGTGGTCGCTGAGGTGTCTGCCCCGTTCTTTTATCAGGAGCACATTCAGGACATGATGCATTCGGTTCCAGAGCAGGGGGACCAGATGCGGGCAGAACTGGAAGAAGGATTTCGCAACACCCTCACTTCCGCCATTTTGCTGGCGTTGCCTGTGGCGGTTCTGATGGGACTGGTCACCACCCATTTTGTGATGCGCCGGGTGGTGAAATCGGTCCAGAAACTCAGCGAAGGCAGTCAGGCGATCAGCTCGGGTCACTACCATGAACGCCTTCTGGTGCAAGGCAACGACGAGCTTTCCTTGCTGGCCCGCAATTTCAACCGCATGGCCCAGACGCTGGAAGATGTGGAACGCACCCGCATCGAGATGATCACCCATGTGGCCCACGACCTGAGGACCCCCCTGTCTGCCCTCAAAGGGTACTCAGAAGGTTTGCAGGATGGGGTGATGGACAAAGACGAGGTGGCGTCCCGCATCCTGACCGAAGTGCGCGGCATGGAGCGTCTGGTGCAGGACCTCAGTCTGGTCAGTCGTGTGGAAGCAGGCAAAATCGAGTTGCAAATGAAGCCCGTGCAGGTCTCGGGGGTGCTGGATGACCTGCAAGAACGTTTCCGGGCGGCTTTTGAAGACAAAGGGGTGGCTTTGCAGGTCAGTTCTCAGGAAGAATTGCAGGTTCATGCCGATCAGGAACGCCTATCGCAGGTGCTGAACAACCTGCTGTCCAATGCCCTGAGGCACACCCCCACCAAGGGCACAGTCGCTGTGCAGGCAGAAAAACACGGCAAGCAGGTGCTGTTCAAAGTGCAGGACAATGGGAGTGGCATTCCAGCAGAGCACCTCGGCCGGATTTTTGACCGCTTTTACCGCATTGATGCCCACCGCAACCGCCACGATGGAGGCTCGGGTGTGGGGCTGACCATCGTGAAGGGTCTGACCGAATTGATGGGAGGCACCGTTCAGGTGGAAAGCCAACCCGGACAGACCTGCTTTGTGGTGCAATTGCAACAAGAAAGCCCATGAATTCGGCATTTTTTGCATCAAACCTGATGACTTTTTGACTCAAAAATGTAATGATGGATACACAGCGTCCAGTCAAGGAGGGACCTCAGGTGTTGCACTTGTTGACAGGGATCACCATCAATCTTGCCCTGCTGGCCGCCCTGAGTTACTTGAGAACGTTTGCCATCGTTTTTCAGCCCACCGAAAAACAAAAAAACCTGTATCGCCTGTATGAACTCTTGATTTCCTCGGTGTCTGCACTGATTTTGCTGGCTTTTCCAGTCCAACTCAGCGGATCCCTTTTGATTGACCTGCGCTGTGTGCCCATTTTGCTGATGGGAATGCGACACGGTTACCTCTGGGCTTTTTTGACCATCATTCCTGTTGCCCTTTACCGATATCACCTGGGGGGTGCAGGTGCTGTGCCCTCCCTGTTTGCCTTGCTGGCCATGGTGGTGTTTTCGGGACTGGCCCACCAGATGTCGGTGCGCCAGAACAAGGCCGCCGAAGACCAACTGGGCATGGTGTTGATGGTCTCTCTCGCCCCCATCGTGGGCTTCTTTCTGGTTCCAGAGGGATTTGTTCTGTTTCAGACGGTGGTGCCCGTGCTGTACGCAGCAACCGTGGCAGGTTTGCTGACCTCTGCGATGATTTTGCGACACAAAAAACACCTGATGCAGTTCAGTGAGCAGATGCAGCAAGCCGCCCTGCTGGATCCCTTGACCGGACTGGGCAACCGTCGCAAATTCGAGCAGGACCAGAGGAATTTCCCTCTGGCCGCGCACCTGCTGGCGTTGGACCTCGACCATTTCAAGCGCATCAACGACACCTATGGGCACGGCATTGGCGATCAGGCCCTCATCACAGTGGGCCGGGTTTTGCAAAGCCACACCCGCTCTGGAGATCAGGTGTACCGCATGGGCGGAGAAGAATTTCTGGTGATGATCCACCATCCCGAGCACCAGAGGGCCTACGACATCGCAGAGCGCCTCAGGAAAGCCATCACAGTGCACGTCGCTGAACACCTCAAGGTGATCGAGCAGCCCCTGACCTGCAGTGCTGGCCTGAGCTGGCTTGGCGAAGGGATCAAGCCAGCCCTTGAACAAGCAGACCAGCAGCTTTACGAAGCCAAGCATGCAGGGCGCAACCGCACAGGCACGTTGCTTCCAGTTCAACGGGCAGAAGACCCTGTGCCAACGGCTCTGGATGGGCAACAACAGGTGCTCTTGCAGCAAGCTGTGCTGTTCTTCGTGTTGAATGACCTGCATGTGGTGGTCTATGCCCGCAAGTGCACAGGTGAGTTGCTGTTGACCAGTCCAGAGAGTGCACGTTTCATGAAACTGGCTCTGGTGGTGCTGGATGTGGCAGGAAACCCGGACCATGAAGCGCACAGCCAACAGGTGGAACGGCAAGTTTTGCAAGATGGATGTCCCCAAACCTTCATGGTGGAGGGCATCACCGAAAACCAGCAGCACAAACGCTATCTGGTGAAAAAAATCCCTCTGGTGTTGCAGCATCAGGAACAGGTGGTCCTGACGGTGGTGCAGGAGGTCGCTCTGTAGGGTAAGCGCAAAGTCTGACTTTTGGCATGTCACTTGAAAAAGCGTTCAGCGATCAGCCCTGAGCTTTCAGCAAAAAGCTCACCTTGAAGCTTTTGCAAACAGCAAAACAAAAAGACACAAACGGAAGGCCACTCAGATTTTCAGTTCAACAGGCAGCAAGAAAACCATCCTTCTGGCTGACCGCTGATCGCTGACGGCTGATGGCTCTTGGTGTTGGCATGGCCTGACAGCAATTTTGCGCTGACCCTGCATTGGCACCCTTGACCCAAGGCTGCAAATCAGTATGATGTACATGTCTGGTGTTCGAAAGAACGTTGCATACAACTGCTTGATTGCAGGTGCAATGGGGGAACTCCGGTGAGACTCCGGGACTGACGCGCAACGGTGACCCTGCAAGGGAAGTCCGAATGCCCACCAGAATTCAATCCTCGCGATCAGGGCACGTGAAAACACGTGAATTCCACCCATCGCCTCTGAAAGAGCGACATGGTTCATTCCACCTCATGACAATCCCAATCGGCAGACTGGCTGCAAAGCCAGCATTTTGACGTTTTCTTTCCCAACCTGCACCTGCAGGTGAGGTCTGTCATGCTGATTGTTTATGCCTCCAGAACGGGCAATGTGACCCGTTTTGTTCAAAAATTGGCTTTGCCTGCACAAAAAATCACCTCTGGACAGGAACGGGTGCAAGAACCCTGCCTGTTGATCACCTACACCACCGGAATGGGTGAGGTGCCAGAGGAAATCCAGCGTTTCATGCAGCACAACCACCAGCATGTGCTGGCGGTGGCTGGAAGTGGAAACCGCAACTGGGGCAAGAATTACGCCCGCAGTGCCGACCGGATTGCCCAGCAGTGGAACATCCCGGTCCTGATGAAATTTGAACTCTCGGGCCGTCCTCAGGACGTGGCCTGTTTTCTTGAAGGAGCACAACGACTTGAACACCACCGCCACCCAGAGCAGGAATTTGCGCAGCCTCGAACTCAACAGTCAGGTGCTTCAGAAGAAAGACGGCTTCTTCCAACTTGAACTGGACCGCGAAGCCGTGCAGGCTTTTGAACAGGAAATTCAGGAGCAGCTTCGCACGTTCACCTCGCCTTTGAAGCGCATGCGCACCCTGATTCAGGAGAACCTCTACGAGGATTTTTTCCAGACCTACACCCCCCAGCAGGTGCAGGAGATCCACGAACTGGCCCACAGCTTGCCTTTTGCTTTTCAGTCCTACATGGCGATTTCCAAGTTCTATAAGGATTACGCCCTGAAAAGCAACGACAAAAAGCAGTATCTGGAAACCTATCCTGACCGGGTGGTGGCGGTTGCCCTGCACCTGGCCAGAGGCAACATGGAACTGGCCCGCAAACTGGTGAAAGCCATGATGGAACAGCGTTACCAGCCTGCGACACCCACTTTTCTGAATGCCGGTCGGGCCAGAAGGGGAGAGTTGGTGTCCTGTTTTCTGCTGGACCTCGATGACAGCCTGAACTCCATTGGGTTTCATTTGAACACCGCCATGCAGCTTTCCAAAATTGGCGGAGGGGTGGCTTTGAACCTGTCCAAACTGCGTGCCAGAGGAGAATCCATCAAAGGGGTCGCCCACGCTGCCAAAGGTGTGGTTCCGGTCATGAAACTGCTGGAAGATGCTTTCAACTACGCCGACCAGATGGGCCAGCGAAAAGGGGCCGGAGCGGTGTACCTGAACGTGTTCCACTGGGATGTGCAGGAGTTTCTGGACACCAAAAAAATCAACGCCGATGAGAAAAGCCGCATTCAAACGCTTTCTCTGGGTTTGCTGGTTCCAGACAAGTTTTTTGAACTGGCCCGCGAAAACAAGCCCTATTACGTTTTTGCGCCCCTGTCCGTTCGGCAGGTGTTCGGCAAGCACCTCGATGACCTGAACATCGATCTGATTTACGACGAACTGGTGGCCCATCCCGGCATCGTCAAAAAGCAATTGAACGCTCGGGACATGCTGATCCAGATTGCCACCACCCAATTCGAGTCAGGTTACCCTTACATCATTTACACCAGCACGGCGAACCGCATGAATCCGCTGAAAAGCCTCGGGCGGATCCGCATGTCCAACCTGTGCACCGAGATTTTCCAGATCCAGAGCACCTCTGACATCACCGATTACGGCGAAAAAGACCAGATCGGGCATGACGTGTGCTGCAATCTGGGTTCGCTCAACATCGTGAACGTGATGGAAAAAGGCAGTCTTCAGGAGAGCGTCCACACCGGAATGGACGCCCTCACTGCCGTCAGTGACCTTTCAAACGTGCCCAATGCGCCCGGGGTGCGTCAGGCCAACAGCGATTACCACGCGGTGGGCCTCGGGGCGATGAACCTGCACGGGTTTCTGGCCAAAAACCACATCCGCTACGAAAGCGAAGAGGCCCGAGATTTTGTGCGGACCTTCTTCATGATGGTCAATTTTTATTCCATTGAGCGCAGCATGCAGATTGCCCGCGAGAAAGGGGTGCGCTTCAAGGACTTCGAGCGTTCCGATTACGGTACAGGGGCGTACTTCGAGAAGTACCTGACAGAGGATTTCTCTCCCAGAACGGAAAAAGTCAGGGGGGTGTTCTCTGGGAAAAGCATTCCCACCCCTCAGGACTGGAGCCGCCTGAAGCAAGAGGTGCAGCAGCACGGCATGTACCACGCTTACCGCATGGCGATTGCCCCCACCCAGAGCATCTCCTACATTCAGAATTCCACCCCTTCGATCATGCCGGTGGTGGATCTGGTGGAAACCCGAACCTACGGCAATGCCACCACCCACTACCCGATGCCGTTTCTGGACCACTCCACCATCTTCTTTTACAAATCCGCCTACCACATGGACATGATGAAAGTGATCGATCTGGTCGCAGAAATCCAGCAGCATGTGGATCAAGGCATCTCCAGCATCCTGTACGTCACCAGTGAAACCACCACCCGTGAACTGGCCCGACTGTACGTGTACGCCCACTTCAAGGGCCTCAAGAGCCTGTACTACACCCGAACCCGCAATCTCAGTGTGGAGGAATGCATCTCATGCGCCATCTAGAAAGAACCTCCTTCGAGGCCGTCAACTGGAATGTTCCCGAAGACCCCATCTCCAAACTGTTCTGGGACCAGAACGTGCGCCAATTCTGGGTGGATGAAGAAATCCCTCTGGCAGACGACAAACTGGACCACATGGCCCTCTCCAGAGCCGAACAGCACACTTACGAACAGGTGCTGGGTGGTCTGACCCTCCTTGACACCGAGCAGGGTGGTGTGGGCATGCCGCAGATTTCTTCTTTTGTGCCGGGTTTGCAGGCCAAAAGTGTCCTGTCTTTCATGGGTGCCATGGAGCACATGCACGCCAAGAGCTACAGCAGCATTTTCTCTACGCTGTGCACCACCAAACGCATTTCGGAGGTCTTCGATTGGGTGCAGGGAAACCCCCACTTGCAGGCCAAACTCCGGTACGTGCACGAAAAATACACCTCCATCCAGAGTGAGCGTGACCTGTACCTCGCGATGGGCACCAGTGTGTTTCTGGAGTCCTTTTTGTTCTACTCGGGTTTCTTTTACCCGCTGTACCTTGCTGGACAGGGCAAACTGGTGTCCAGCGGAGAAATCATCAATTTGATCATCCGGGACGAGTCGGTGCACGGGGTGTACGTGGGGATGCTGGCCCAACAGCACTTTGAAAAAGCAGGCCCCACAGAACAAAATGCCCTGAGAGAAGACATTCTGGGCATTCTGGAAGACCTGCACCGCATCGAAGAACAGTACACCGCAGAGCTGTACGACCCCATCGGCCTGACCCGAGAAGTGCTGCAATTCTCACGGTACAACGCAGACAAAGCCCTGATGAACCTCGGGTTTGATCCTCACTTTCAGGTCACTGAAAACGACGTGCATCCAGTGGTGTTCTCGGGACTGCGCACCGAAACCCGCAACCACGACTTTTTCTCCACCAAGGGCAACGGGTACATCAAAACCACCAAAGTGGAAACCCTGCAAGACGAAGACTTCGTGTTCTGAGCATGGCCTTCGTGCCAGAGGGTGGAAAAGCCCTCTGGCTTTTTGTTTTTCATGTTTTTTGGCGTTCTCATGGGGTAAAATCAAAACATGCTGGTTTGTGGTCCAGCAGAGCTTCCGGTCCTGAATCTGACATCAACATCACCCTGCTTTGTCAGGGTTGGCTGGTTTTCCACCAGAAGGGGCGTGACCCATGAAACCCCAGACCCGAACCCACCCTTCCACCCTCGCCGATTTGAAGTTGCAACGTGCGGTGCTGGTCGGCTACCTCAACAAGTTGCAAGAGTTTTCCCCTCTGGACTACCAGAGCCACCTTCATCAGGATGGTGAAACCCTGGAGATGTTGCGTGCAGAACTGATTCTGCTGGAATCGACCATTGACGCCCTGACCCAACTGTCAGACTTTCAGAGGGGCAAGGGGCTGGTTTTTGAAGCGGTCCTCAAAGGCGAGTTGTGACCGTCAGAAAGCGGGCACAACGTGAGCCCTTCACACATGGGATGGGTTCAGTGTTTTAAGGTCAAAGCATGAAAGCCATTTTGCTGACCGAGCCCGGCCTCCAGAACCTCAAGTTGGGCCAGAGCACCCTTGCAGACCTGAAGCCTGGGGATTTGCGCATCGAAGTGAAAGCCACCAGCCTGAACCCAGTGGATTACAAACTGTCCACCCATGGACACCCCAGCTGGACTTACCCCCACACGCCCGGTGTGGACGGGGCAGGGGTGGTGCTGGAAGTGGGACCTGAGGTGCAGGGCATTCAGGTGGGTGACCGGGTGTTTTACCATGGTGATTTGACCCGTGCAGGCAGCTTTGCAGAACAGGTGTTGGTGGACCACCGGGCAGTCACGGTCTTGCCTGCCGAAATGTCTTTTGAAGAAGGGGCTGCCCTTCCGTGTGCAGGTTTGACGGCTTATCAAGCGCTGGTGCGGTTTTGCAACCTGCAAGCCGGTCAGACGGTGCTGGTGCAGGGCGGGGCCGGAGGGGTGGGCAGTTTCGCCGTCCAGATTGCCCATCAATGGGGGGCCAGAGTGATTGCCACAGCCAGTCCAGCCAAGCATGAACTGGTGCGCTCTCTGGGTGCAGATGAGGTCATCGATTACCGGGATCCCGAGCAGATGGTGGAACAGGTGTTGCAGTTTTCTGCTGGAGGTGTGGACATCGTGCTGGACACCGTCAGTCGGGCCAGCAGCACCCTCGGGCTGCAAATGGTGCGCCCCTCAGGTCAATTGGCTTTCATCGCAGGGAGACCCGAGCCTGAAGCGGTTCAGCAACTCGGCCATCCCATCAAGGTCCATGAAGTGATGCTGGGGGGTGCACATGTGCGCAAAGACGATGCTGCGATCCGGGACCTTTCCAGAATGGGTGAGGCGTTGTCCAGCATGGTGGTTCAGGGCAAAGTGAAGGTCTTGATTTCACAGCACATTGGCCTGCCAGAAATTCCAGAGTGGCTGATCAAACTCAAGGCTGGAGAAGTGCCTTTTGGAAAAGTGGTGGCCACACTTTAAAGCATTTGACAGAGAAACAAGAGGTTGATGCTTGAGGTCGTGTTGTTTGAAATAGAAGGATTCTTTTGAATCCTTCTATTTCACTGTTAAACGCAGTAAAGCATCTGACAGAAGCACCAGAGGTTGTCTCTCTGAAAAGGGTTTTTGAGGCGAGAGGATTCAGAAGAACCTTCTCGTCTCACCGACAAACGCAGAACCACAAAAAAGACCACAGAAATGCAGCTCTGGAAACAGGCCTGTAAGTCTTTTTTTACCCTGTCCAAAAAGCCCCGGTTTTCCTTGTGTGGCGTTGGGGGTTTTCCTGAGATTGCAAGGTCTGCAAGGGTCCTTGCCTCATAAAGTCAGTAAGAATTGAAACAAATTTTGGGTTTTCCCTCAGATTCCTGATGTCTTCCTGAATGAACAGTGTTATACTGTTCATTGCGTTCTTCTCAACCTCTCATTCTTCTTCTCTTGCGTCATCCCCTTGCGTTGTTCCCAAGCTGGACCTCTGGTTTCTGGTTTTTGTGTTGTCATCGAAAGGAGTGCAATGAGCAAGCGTATTTTGGTGATCCTTTCCGAGCATGGTTACTGGGGTGAAGAATTGATCGGTCCTCTGGAGACCTTCGATCAAGCAGGCTATCAAGTGGATTTTGCCACCCCCACCGGAAAACGTGCCCATGCCCTCCCCCCGAGCATGGACCCCGAGTACATTGATCCCCCTCTGGGAAAAAGCGTCACCTCTCAGGAAGTGGCCGACAAGGTGAAGGCCCTTGAAGCCACCACCCGACTGGACAACCCCCTCAGCATTGCAGAAATGCTCCCTGAGCGGCCTTATTATGCTTCCCCCAATTTCCTGCGTGAAATGGAAGCCTACTACAAGGCCCGCGATGCCAGAGTGGAAGAACTGACCGACACTTACGACGCTGTGCTGATCGTGGGCGGAAGCGGTCCCATCGTGGACCTCGCCAACAACGAACGGGTGCACGACATCATTCTGGGCTTTCATGGCTCATCCAAACCCATTGGTGCCGAATGTTACGGGGTGGCCTGTCTGGCCTTCGCCCGCGACTGGGAAAACCGCAAGAGCATCATCTGGGGCAAACGGGTCACCGGGCACTGCAAGGAATACGACTACAAAGACGGCACGGGATTCCTGGGCACCGACTTCAACATGGGCCCACCCCCTTACCCTCTGGAGTACATCCTGCGCGATGCCACCGGCCCAGATGGGGCATACATTGGCAACTTCGGAAAAGAAACCTCGGTGATTGTGGATTTCCCTTTCATCACCGGACGCTCCACCCCGGATTCCTACCTGACCGGACAGAAGATGGTGGAAGTCCTCGAAAAAGGCCTCACCCGGTTCGGCTGGTAATCCCATGACCCCGCCTTCTGTGAAAACCGGAAGGCATGCCATCATCGAGCAGTTCATGCTCGATGGCATGCCCTACATGTTTGGCAACCCCGGAACGGTTGAACAGGGCTTTCTGGACGCCCTCGAAGATTACGCGGACTTCAAATACATCCTCACCCTGCAAGAAACCATTGCGGTGGCCATGGCAGATGGGTACGCCCGGGCCCTGAACCACCCGGCTCTGGTGCAACTGCACTCCAGTGTGGGGGTCGGAAACGGCATCGGCATGCTGTATCAGGCCATGCGGGGGCATGCCCCTCTGGTGGTGATTGCCGGAGAGGCCGGAACCCAGTACGACAGCATGGATGCCCAGATGGCGGTGGACCTGGTGGCCATGGCCCGTCCGGTCACCAAGTACGCCACCAGAGTGATCGAACCCCAGTCGTTGCTCAGGGTGCTGCGTCGGGCCATCAAAATTGCCGCCACCCCACCTTGCGGTCCGGTGTTCATCAGCCTGCCGATGGATGTGCTGGATGCCCCCATCACCGAGGAGATCCGGCCCACCACCACCGTGCACACCCAAGTCACCCCTCCCATTGAGCAATTGCAGGAAGCTGCGAACTGGCTTGCTGCTGCACAAAACCCCTTGATCCTGATGGGGGACGGCATTGCGTTCTCTGGGGCACAGGCAGAACTGGCCGCAGTTGCAGAAGCGGTGGGTGCACCCGTCTGGGGGGTCAACTCCAGCGAAGTCAACCTGCCTGCCAGTCACCCCCTGTTTGCAGGCCTCACCGGACACATGTTCGGAGAGACCAGCAAACGCATCGTGGAAGACGCGGATGTGATTCTGGTCAGCGGAACCTACCTCTTTCCAGAGGTTTTCCCTTCGCTGAAACGTCCTTTCGCAGAAGATGCTCGCATCATCCACATTGACCTGAGTCCCTACGAAATGGCCAAGAACTTCGAGGTGGATCTGGCCCTGCTGGGCGATCCCCGTTCGGCTCTGGGGGTGCTGGCCGGTTTGCTGAACGTGCACATGGGTGCAGAACAGAAAACCGCTGCCCATGAACGCACCCGTTTGCACCAGCAGAAAAAACTCAGTCAGGAACAAGAGCAGAAAAACCGGGATCAAGAGGAGATGCAAAAAGGGCATGCCACCATGGCAGCTTTTGCCGCAACCCTCGCAGAACTTGCCCCGGAGAACACCATTCTTTTCGATGAGGCCCTCACCAGCAGTCCGGCCCTCAACCGGTACCTGCCTGCCGAAAAGCCCGGCCATTTCTTCCAGACCCGAGGTGGCTCTCTGGGTGTGGGGATTCCTGGTGCGCTGGGCATCCAGCTGGCCCGCCCGGACAGCACCGTGGTGGCGTTCACCGGAGATGGGGGCAGCATGTACACCATTCAGGCGCTCTGGACCGCGGTGCACCACCAGATTCCGGCCAAGTTTGTGGTGTGCAACAACGGGGCCTACCAGCTTCTGAAAAACAACATCGACCAGTACTGGAAAGAGCAGGGCATCGAGGCCCACGGCCATCCGAAGTCCTTCGAACTGATTTCTCCGGTGATTGATTTTGCACAGGTGTCTCAGGGCATGCACGTTCCGGCCCTGAAAGTTCAGCGCATCGAAGACATCCGACCTGCCATCGAGCAGATGCTGGCCCACAACGGCCCTTTCCTCATCGATCTGGTGCTCACAGAAAGTTAGGTTTTCATGCAAGAACTTGAGGTTCAACAACTCGTCAAAGACTGGTACCACAACCTGGACGTGCATGCCCCGATGATCGAAATGCTCCCGATGCTGGTCCCAGAGGGGCTGGAAATGCAGTTCCCCGAGGCCACTTTGCGCTCTCTGGCCGAGTTTGAAGGCTGGTATCAGGGGGTGTTGCGCATCTTCTTTGATGAGGTGCACCTGCTGAAAAAAGTGGAGGTGCACTTGCACCCCTCCCATGCCGATGTGGACATCGTGGTGCAGTGGGAGGCCAGTGTCTGGAAACCTCCAGCAGCGAAATCTGAACGCATCGTCACCGATGCCCACCAGAGATGGGTGGTCGTCCCTGATGGCGATGGGAAACCCCGCATCCAGACCTACATCGTGGACAAACTGGACTTCCATCCCGGTTCGGCCACTTTGTGATCCCTTAAACCTTTGAACTTCAAGCTTTGAATTTCTTTTTTCAGGAGAGGCATGACTGCTGAGACCGGATCCACTTTGAATGCATCTTCTCTGGCGTACCGACTGGTGCAGTGGCTGAATGGGGAAAGACACCTGAGGGATGTCCCTTTCTCCGAGCAGGCCACCCTGTCTTTCCCGGTTCACGCCCGGCATCCGCTGTCTGTGGCAGGGTTTGAACAACACCTGCAAAGCTGGCAGGCGGCCCTGCCGGACCACCACATCGAAATCACCGGTGCAGTGTGTCACCCCGAGCGGGTCCTGCTGCACATCCAGAGGTCCGGCAGGCACCTCGGGGAGGACCTGCACACGGTTGCAGGCACCTTTCCCCCTTCCGGACAGAAATGCTCTGTGACAGGCATGCTCTGGGTGGAGGCGCAGCACGGCAAAATCCAGCAGGTGATCGTGCGTGAAGACGTGGGGGGCCTCCTCAGGCAACTCGGGCACACCCAAAACCCTGCTGATTCAGAGCCACACCTGCACACTGCAAGGCGTTACTTCACAGAACTGATGAATGAGGGCCGTCTGGAGACCATCGAGGAGATCCTCACCGAGGATTTCCAGTTCATCATCCCGACACAACCTGTGCCCCTGCAAGGCCATGAAGCGATGCGGCGTTTCGTGACCCGCCTGAGGACGGTGTTTCCAGATGTGCACTTCAAGGTTGAGCAGGATTTCGCGCAGGGACATCAGGTGGCTGCCCTCTGGAGCCTCACAGGAACCCACTCGGACACCTTTCTGGGCATCGAAGCTTCCGGTCGGAAGGTGCACGACTCGGGCATCGACATTTTTGTCTTTGAAGGGGAGCGCATCAAAACCCTGTACGTCAACCAGAACGATCTGGAACTGCTCGAACAACTGAGGGGCAAGTAAACCATGACCGACACCCCCTGGCTTGCCCTGCTCCTTGGCCTGATGGCCGCGTGGGCAGCAGGTCGGGTGTGTTTGCGTCATGGGTATCCCCCCATGCTGGGTGAACTGCTGCTCGGGGTCCTGCTGGGATGGGCCGGTCTGCTGCACCACCCCGAGATGCTGCAAACCCTCGGTGCTTTCGGGGTGGTCCTGATGCTGGTGGCGGTGGGGGCCACTTTGAACCTGAAAGCCCTCTTGCAGGACCGCAAACGGCTGCTTCCATTGGCCATGCTGGGTTTTCTGGTGCCTGCACTTTCGGGCTACGGTCTCCTGAGCATGGCCGGTCTGGGCCACAACACCTCCCTGATGGGGGCTCTGGTGCTGGGCAACACCGCACTGGTGACCACCAGCCGTCTGGTGGTGGACCTGAAACTGCTGGACTCGCAACTCGGGCGCACCTTGCTGGGCATTGCAGCCCTGACCATCGTGCTGGTGATGCTGACCTTCAGCCTCAATCAGGCCGTGAGCGGAGGAGCAGGTGGGTTTGCCCTCTTTCCCCTGCTGTTGTTCGGGGTCGGACTGTGGCTGTTTCCAAAAGTGGTCGGATGGGCACAGCAAGAAGCCGCCCGGGCCAGCAACGCAGGCAGCCCCGAGAAAGGCTTGCTTCCCCTCTTGATCGGTCTGTTTTTGCTGGTGGTCTTGTCCGATCAGGCCGGGCTGGGTTTTGTGCTGGGGGCCTTTCTGGCAGGGGTCTTCATGGGACCTTTGCTGGTGCACAGCTCCAACGGATGGTTGCTGGCGCAGCTCAAAGTGTGGGGGTTTTCGGTGCTGTCACCGTTGTTTTACGTGGCGGTGGGGGCACAGGTGCAAGTGGTCTGGCAGGACCTCGGCTGGGTCCTGTTGCTGACTTTGTTGGCTTTGCTGGGCAAAGGACTGACCCTCTGGACGGTGGCCCGTTTGCAGGGCAGCACCGGACGGGACAGCACCCTGCAAGCCATCAGTCTGAATGCCCGTGGAGGCATTGATCTGGTGTTGCTCTCCACGGCTCTGGGGCTGCAAATGATTTCCCAGAGCTGGTTTTCCATTCTGGTGCTGGTGGTGTGGCTTTGTACCCTGACCGTGCCTCTGGCCCTGAAGGCTTACGGGCTGCAACGCAGCATGCAAGTGCAAGGCAATTACCGAATTTGACAGGCAAAAGGAGGCTTTGTGACGAACACAACGACAGACTTCAAAGTGCATCTGGTGCGCGGACGTTTCCCGGTGCTGCCCAGCGCAGTCAACGCCTACGTGGTGGAGACCCCCACCGAAGTGGTGGTGATTGATGGCACCGCAGCGATTTCCAGTTCTCAGGAACTCCGGCAGAAAGCCGAATCTCTGGGCAAACCGCTGCGTGCCGTCCTGATGACCCACGGCCACCCTGACCACTTCACCGGACTGGTGTCCTTTCAGGACCTTCCCCGTTACGCCTCACAGGGCTGCATCGACTTTGCCCACCACGAAGACGAAACCAAATGGCAGGGGGGCAAACAGTACCTCGGGGATGACTTTCCCGATGAACGCACCTTCCCCAATCAGGTGGTAGAAGACGGTCAGACCCTGAATTTTGGAGGCATCGACTTCACATTCTCGGACCTCGGGCCGGGGGAATCCGACCACGATGGCATGTGGCTCTGCGAAGTGGATGGGGTGCAGCACGCTTTCATTGGGGATGTGATCTGCAACCACACCCACGCCTTTTTTGGAGACGGTCACGCCATTCACTGGATCCAGATCATCGAACGCCTGCAAAAACAACTGCGTGAAGATGCCCGAATTTACGTCGGACACGGCACTTCTCCAGCCACCCATGGGGATCTGGAAGAACAGAAAAAATACCTCCAGCACTTCATCGACACCATCAAAGACCTGCCCAGAGAAAGCCCGGTCAGCGAAGCCACGGTGGGCATGGTGATGGGCAGCATGAAAGCGCTGCAACCCACCGAAGAATTGTTTTTCCTGCTCGGGTATGAACTGCCTCAGGGCATCGAAAGGGTCTGGAAAACCCTCGGGGACCCGACATGACCCTCACGGACACAGCCATTCAAGAACTGGTGCAACTGTGGTTCTCCGGGCTGAATGAGCACCGCCCCATGGTGCGCATGTTGCCTCTGCTGGACCTGGAGCACCTGCACATGGAGTTTCCCGAGAGCACCCTCACCACCCCTGAGGAATTTGAAGGGTGGTACCGCACCGTCACCAGCACCTTTTTCGATCAGGAGCACATTGTCGAGGAGGTCCTGACGGAGGTGCAAGAGGACCGGGCAAACCTGAGTGTCACCGTGGTATGGAAGGCCCACGAATGGAAAGCCCCCGCCCCCTTCAGCACCCGCATTGCCATGCGGGCCGTGCAGGAGTGGACTGTGGTGGCAGGGGAAAACGGACAGGCACGCATTCAACGTTACGTGGTCAAATCGCTCACTCCCATTGGGGAAGAAGGGGGAACACATGGGTAAGAAAGTGCTGGTGCTGGCCTCGAATGTGGGATTGTGGGCCGAGGAATTGCAGGCCCCATGGGATGCACTGAAAAAAGCTGGACATGACCTGACCTTGGCCACACACAAGGGCCTCAAACCGCTTCCCATGCAAATCAGCATGAATCCGGATTTCATTGACCCTTTCCAGAACTACCATGTGAATCCGCAAGAGGTGGTGGACCGCACCCACGAACTCCTGAAAAACGGGGAGTGGGACAACCCCATCAAAATTCAGGATGCCCGCATGGCTGACTTTGACGCCATCGTGATTGTGGGTGGGCCGGGATCGGCTCTGGATCTGGTGGGCAACCCCAACGTGCATGACCTGCTCACCGAAGCCTTCCAGAGCGACAAAATGATGGGCGCACTGTGTTACGCCGTGGGGTGTTTCGTGTGGTCCCGCAACCCCGAGACCGGCAAGAGCATCATTCAGGGCAAGCGGGTGTGTGCCCACCCCAAAGAGTGGGACTTCAAAGACGACATGACCTACGATCTGGTCGGCACAGATGGGGACAACCAGGGCACCAATCTGGTGACCCGAGGTTTTGTGTTCCCGTTGCAGGTGATCGTGGAAGACGCCGTGGGACCCGAGGGGCATGTGACTTCCGACCACAACGCCAACCGCGAACAGCCCTGCGTGGAATACGACTGGCCTTTTGTGACGGCCCTGTCGGTGGAATCGTCCATCGCTTTCGGGGACAAACTGGTCGAAGTGCTGGCCAGCAGGTGACCTGATGACCCCTCCGGTTTTTCATGGCAGCATCGACATCTTCCGCAATGAAACCGTGTCCATCCACAGTTACTGCAGCCCGATGGATGGCGAATTTGTGCGCTCCCAGATCATCGAAACCCCCAACAGTGTGGTGGTTCTGGATGTGCAGCTCACCCGCAAATACGCCCGCGAGGTGCGAAGGTACGCCGAAAGCCTCAACAAACCCATTGAGCGGGTGATGGTGTCGCACATGCACCCGGACCACTGGTTTGGCATCGAAGAATTTCAGGATTTGCCCCTCTATGCCCTGAAAGAAGTGCAGGAGCAACTGGGTGCCCTCGGGGATTTCTGGATTGGCCTGCGCAAACCCGAGTTCGGAGACCAGATTCCCGACCATGCCATCGTGCCTGCACACACCCTCCCTGAAGGCCCCGTGACCATCGATGGGGTGCAGTTCGTGTTCCACAAGATCGAGAAAGCCGAATGCATCACCAACTTGATGGTGGAACTGCCAGATTTCAAAACCCTGCTCCCTCAGGACCTTGTGTACAACAACGTGTACCTGTTCGTTGGAGAATTGCACGGCCCGGAAAGAGATGTGCTGTGCTTCGAGGGCTGGCTGGACACCTTGCAGGACCTCAAAACCAGAGGGTTCGAACTGGTGATTCCCGGTCACGGCGAACCCACCGACTCGGGCATTTTTGACCGCTGCATCACCTTTCTGGAGGCCGCGAAAAAGGTGTTCCAGAGCACCACCGACCCCGAGCAATTCAAGGCCCAGCTCATCGAACGTTTTCCCGAATACCGCCTGCCGTTGCTGCTGGATTTTTCGGCAATGACGCTCTACCGCTTGATGTAAGAGGAGGAACCCCATGGACCCCAGAGAAACCCTTGAACTGTACTACCAGTACGCCAACTCCGGCCAGTGGATGAAATGGTGCGACCTGTTCGCCGATGACATGGTGATGGACGAACAACTCGCCGGGCACATTGAAGGCGGAGCCACCCTGCGCGAAATGATGCAAGGTGGGCTGGGCGGCTACACCGAATTCCAGAACCAGCCCAGAACCCTGTTCGTGAGCGGAAATGAAGGGGCCGTGGTGTCCCACATCACCGGAAAAACCCACCTCGGGGAGGAAATCCAGTGCGGGGTGATGAATTACTTCCGTTTCAACGACGAGGGGAAAATCGTGTACCTCGCCAACTTCCATGACTCTGTGCCGTTCAAGCCCCTGTTTGACCCGAACAACAAACCCGCCCAGAGCCCTGCGGAGTGACCATGGCTTTTGATTTCATTGTGGTGGGAGGAGGTTCTGCTGGCTGCGTGCTGGCTGCCCGCCTCTCCGAAAATCCGCAATTCCGGGTGCTGCTTCTGGAGGCCGGAAACCGGGAAGCTTTGCCGGTGGCTTCGGACCCATCCCTGTGGTTTCTGACCTGGGGCACCGAAATGGACTGGCAGTACACCAGCGTGCCGCAAAAGCACCTGAGAAACCGCCAGACCGACGAGCCCAGAGGCAAAGCCCTCGGGGGGACCAGCCAGATGAACCTGATGATGTATGTGCGGGGCCACCGTCAGGACTACGACGACTGGGCGAAAGTGGCTCCCGGATGGTCCCATCAGGAGGTGCTGCCTTATTTCCAGAAACTGGAAGATCAGGAAGACGACAGCAACCCCACCGCCGGACGGGGTGGCCCCATGCGGGTCATCAACGCCGGACTGCACCAGCCCAACCCGGCCTCCGGGACCTTCATTGAGGCCTGCGAGGAACTCGGGTTCCCGAGAACCAAAGACTTCAACGGTCCCCAGATGGAAGGGGCCGGGTGGCACCACATCAACATCCGAGATGGCAAAAGGGAAAGTGCCTTCACGGCATACTTGCAGCCTGTTCTGGGCCGTGAGAACCTGACGGTGCACACCCGTGCGGTGGCCACCCGCATCCTGCTGGAAAACGGACGTGCCGTGGGCGTGGAATACCTGCAAGACGGAGAGCAACACACCGCGCACGCCACACGCGAAGTGGTGGTCAGTGCAGGGGCCATCGATTCCCCCAAATTGCTTTTGCTGTCCGGCATCGGTCCGGCCCAGCACCTGCAAGAGGTGGGCATCCCCTGCCTGCACGACCTGCCCGGCGTGGGCGAAAACTTCCACAACCACGTGCTGACCGGGGTGGTGTACGGCTGGAACGGCGAACTGGAACCCGCCCGGCTCAACCGCTCGGAAAGCTGCCTGTACACCCGCTCTGGACCCGAGCAGGTGGCCCCCGATTTTCAGCTGGGCTTCGTGACCCTGTCTTTTGATGTGGTGATCGGGGCCGCCCATCCCAATGCGGTGTCCATCATTGCGGGCCTCACCAAGCCCAGATCCCGCGGAACGGTGAAACTGGCGTCAAAGGATCCTCTGGAGGCCCCCCTCATCGATCCCAACTATCTGGCCGAAGAAGCAGACCTGCACCGGATGGTGGAACTGGTGAAACTGTCCCGCAAGGTGTTTGAGACACAGGCTTTTCAGGGCAAAGTCACCGAAGAACTGCTGCCCGGACCGGCCTGCCAGACCGACGAGGACATCCAAGAATTCCTGATTTCCAGAGCCGCCTCTTACCACCACCAGTGCGGGTCGTGCCAGATGGGGACTTCGGACATGGCGGTGGTGGGACCGGACCTCAAAGTGCGTGGGGTGCAGGGCCTGAGGGTGGCCGACGCCTCCATCATGCCGGAAACCACCTCCTGCAACATTCACGCAGCGGTGTTGATGATCGCAGAGAAAGCCGCAGACCTCATGCAAAGGGAGCACCTGTGAAACCCAAACTCGAAGGCAAAAAAATTGGCATCCTGATGGAGTCGGATTTCTACGACCCCGAAATCTGGTACTACAAAAGCCGTTTCCCCGAGGAGGGCGCCGAAGTGCACTTCCTCTCCAAACTCTGGGGGCAACCGGGCCTGACCTTCACCGGTCACGAGTTCCACACCCCGTTTTACGTCAATGAAGCTTTCACCGACATGGACGATGAAACCCTGCGTTCTTTTGACGCGATCATCGTGCCTGCTGGATTCGTGTCGGACCGCTTGCGGTACACCCCGGATGTCACCCAGCCCTCGGACGCCGTGCAATTCCTGAAACGGGCCTTTCAGGAGGAAAAAATCCTCAAAGGCATCATCTGTCACGGACTGTGGCTGATGGCGTGGGCCCCAGAGGTGATGAAAGGCCGCAAACTCACCACCCACAACAACCTGTACGCCGATGCCATCAACATGGGTGCAGAGTACCTCGATCAGGACGTGGTGGTGGACCGGGATCTGGTCACTGGACGGACCGGAGGGCACCACGCCCAGTTCGCCCGCACCATCATTGCCCGACTGGCAGGTGAACTGTGAAATTCTCCCATGTGGCCCTGAACTGCAAAGATGTCGATGCCACCATCGACTTTTACAGCAGCATTTTCGGATTTCACACCGCACGGTCTTTTGACCTCGAAAACGGAGGCAAGATCGTCTTTCTGAAACTCGGGGACAGTTACCTTGAACTCTTTCCTGCCGAAGGCACCGGAGACACCCATCAGGCCGATGGCCCCAAACAGCAAGGGGTGTTGCGCCACATCGCTTTTCAGGTGGACAGCGTGGATCAGGTGCTCGAAACCATCGGAGACCGGGCAGAGGTGACCCTCGGGCCACTGGATTTCGATGCGTTCATTCCCGGATGGCGCACCGTGTGGGTGCGTGACCCGGACGGCAACATTGTGGAAATCAGTCAGGGCTATCAGGACGCCCAGTGAACTTCAAACCCATCAGGCACTGCAAGGAGACACCATGACCACACCTCAGGGCAATTCCATCAACTTCACCTTCTCGGACACCATTGCGGGTTACGTCACCCAGTTCAACCCCGAGCAGAACCAGTTCACCCTGCGCACCAGTGATGGGCGGTTCTTTCAGGTGAACCTCAAAGGCAACACCTACGCCTATCTGGCCCGCAACCTCGGGGATCCTTATCTGGACGCCACCGGACAGATCCACGACATGCTGGAAGAGGGGCGCTACATGTACGCCTACGGGGTGTACTACCCCGAGCACGGCACCCACGTCTTCGAAGCGCAATTTCTGGTGTTCGTGGGCCGCAAAGCCGATGAGTACTTCTTCGAGAAGCAGAACTGGTGGATCAAGCAACTCTCGGAAATCGCCCACTTTTACCGCCGGGCACAGTTCGGCAAAGGGGAGATCGATTACCGCAACTACCGCACCACCATCAACCTGTCCGGGGAACGCACCCGCGACAATTTCATTCAGGAAACCGACACCATCTCACGGTTGGTGTACGGGTACGCCTCGGCTTACCTGCTGACTGGCGAAGATGAGTTTCTGGAAATCGCTGAAAAAGGCACCGAATACCTGCGCGGACACATGCGTTTCTATGACCGGGACGAGAACATCGTCTACTGGTACCACGGCATCCGCATTCAGGGCGACAAGGAAGAAAAACTGTTCACCAGCGAATTCGGAGATGACTACGACGCCATTCCAGCCTACGAGCAGATTTATGCTCTGGCCGGGCCCATCCAGACCTACCGGATCAGCGGTGACCCGCGCATCCTCAAAGACGCCGAACTGACCATCGACCTCTTTGACCGCTTCTTCCTCGATCAGGAGAAAGGGGGATACTACTCCCACCTTGACCCGATCACCCTGGATCCCCTTTCGGACGCTCTGGGACCCAACAAAGGCAAAAAGAACTGGAACTCGGTGGGCGACCACGCCCCGGCCTACCTGATCAATCTGGTGCTGGCCACCGATGAGCCCCGTTTCAAGACCTTTCTGGAAGGCACCTTTGACACCATTGCCCGGTACTTCCCGGACTACGAGAACAGCCCCTTTGTGCAGGAAAAATTCTTTTCAGACTGGTCCCACGACCAGCAGCACATGTGGCAGCAGAACCGTGGCGTGGTGGGCCACAACCTGAAAATCGCCTGGAACATCATGCGCATGCACACCCAGGCCCCCAAACCCGAGTACGAAGCCCTCGCCCGCAAAATTGCCGCAGAGATGCCTCTGGTGGGCGGAGACCGCCAGCACGGCGGCTGGTACGACGTGATGGAGCGCGTCAAACAAGACGATCAGGAATGGCACCGCTTTGCCTTCCATGACCGCAAAGCCTGGTGGCAACAGGAACAGGGGATTCTGGCGTACCTGATCCTGCACGGCCTCCTCAAAGACGAGGAGTACCTGAGGATTGCCCGGGAATCTCAGGCCTTCTACAACGCATGGTTTCTGGACCACGACGACGGAGCCGTGTACTTCAACACCCTCGCCAACGGACTGCCTTATCTGCTGGGCACCGAACGCCTGAAAGGCAGCCACAGCATGTCGATGTACCACTCCTCCGAGCTGTGCTACCTCTCGGCGGTGTACAACAACCTGCTGATCTTCAAGAAACCTCTGGACATGCACTTCAAACCCATCCCCGGCGGATTCAAAGACAACATCCTGAGGGTGGCCCCGGACCTGCTGCCCCCCGGCAGCGTGAAAATCAGCAGCGTGACCCTCAACGAACAGCCCTACAGCAACTTCGATGCAGATGCCCTGACCGTCACCCTCCCCGAGACCGATGAGCGCGTCAAAATCTGCGTGACCCTGCAACCCGTATAACGTCATTTTCACAGGAGGTCGAACATGGAGATTCAATCCAGCACCGTTCAGGGTGTGGTGGTCGTGACCCTCATCGGGGACATCGACGGCAAAACCGCCCCTCTGGTGCAACAAAACGTGGTGGCCCTGATTCCGGCACAGGGCAAGATCCTGCTGGACATGGGGCAGGTGGGCTACATGTCCAGCGCGGGCCTCAGGATGCTGCTGCTGGTGTACCGTCAGGCCCAGAGCAAAGGCAGCCAGATTGCCCTGAGTGGTCTGAGTGAAGACATTTCCGACACCATGTCGGCCACCGGATTTCTGGATTACTTCGTGACCAGCAGCACGGTGGAGGAAGGGCTCAGCAAGCTGTCATGAACAAAAAAGACCCTTCAGACCGCACCGACAGTCTGGACGTGACGCCCAAAAAGCGCACGTCCACCAAGAAAACCACCGCTGCCACTGCTGCAAGTGCTCCAGAGGCTGCCCCCAAAAAGGCCCCTGCACGCAAAAAGAAAACAGAGGCTTTGCCTGAAACCCAGCCTGAAACCTCAACTGCAGCACCCTCTGTTCCAGTGTCCCTGACCCTGAATGCCGATTTCAGCAACGTGGACAGCCGCATTGATTTTTACCCCACCCACGAAATCGGTGGGCACCGCATCCGGGCAGGCAAACCCTTGCCGTTCGGGGCCACGCTGGTGCCCAACGGGGTGAACTTCAGCGTGTATTCCAGCCACGCCACCGACTGCACACTGGTGCTCTTTGACAAAGGATCACCAACCCCCAGAGCGGAAATCCCTTTCCCAAAAGAATTTCGCATTGGCAACGTGTTCTCGATGGTGGTTTTTGATCTGGACCCCGAAACGCTGGAGTACGGTTACCGCATGGACGGTCCGTTCGACCCACAGCAGGGGCACCGCTTCGACCCGAGCCGCATCCTGTTTGACCCTTACGCCCGCGTGATCAGTGGTCGGGACGTGTGGGGAGAGAAGCCCGACTGGGATAACATTTACCCGCACCGCTCAAGACTCTCCTTTGATGATTTTGACTGGGAGGAAGACCGCCAGCTGGAAATTCCTTCAGAAGACCTGATCGTTTACGAGATGCACGTGCGGGGCTTCACCCGCCATCCCTCTTCGGGGGTGAAGTTTCCGGGCACCTTCGTGGGCATCCGTGAGAAACTGCCGTACCTGAAGGAACTCGGGGTGAATGCCATCGAACTGATGCCGATCTTTGAGTTCGATGAGTTCGAGCACAGCCACACCGATCCCGAGACCGGAACCATCGACCACCTGAACTACTGGGGGTACTCCACCCTCGGGTTCTTTGCCCCCAAAGCCGGATATGCCGCCACCGGCAAAAAAGGCATGCAGGTCGATGAACTCAAAGCATTGATCAAAGCCTGCCACAAGCAGGGCATCGAAGTGATTCTGGATGTGGTCTTCAACCACACCGCCGAAGGCAACGAGCAGGGACCCACCCTGTCCCTGAAGGGCCTCGACAACCAGACCTACTACATGCTCACCCCCGAGGGGTACTATTTCAATTTCTCGGGCACCGGCAACACCCTGAACTGCAACCACCCGGTGGTGCGCAACATGGTCTTGGACTGCTTGCGGTACTGGGTCAGCGAGTACCACATTGACGGGTTCCGCTTCGATCTGGCCGCAATTCTCGGGCGGGCACAGGACGGATCTCCGCTCTCCAACCCGCCCCTTCTGGAAACCCTTGCGCACGACCCGATTCTGGCCAAAACCAAACTGATCGCGGAAGCGTGGGATGCCGGAGGGCTGTATCAGGTCGGCAGTTTCCCGGCATACGGACGCTGGGGCGAATGGAACGGCAAGTACCGGGACACCGTGCGCAAATTCCTCAAGGGCAACCCCGGAGAGGTGGGCGACATGGCCATGCGCTTGCAAGGTTCGCCTGACCTGTACAGTTCCCGTGGACCCACCGCCAGCATCAACTTCATCACCGCCCACGATGGTTTCACCCTGCATGACATGGTGTCCTACAACGAAAAACACAACCATGCCAACGGCGAAGACAACCGGGACGGGGCCAACGACAACGAATCGTGGAACTGTGGCATCGAAGGGGACACCGACGCCGCCGGGGTGCTGGCCTTGCGCCGCAGGCAAATGCAAAACGCTTTTGCCATGCTCCTGACCAGTCAGGGCATCCCGATGATCCTGATGGGCGACGAAATTGGCCGCACCCAGAGGGGCAACAACAACACCTACTGCCACGACAACGACCTCAACTGGATGGACTGGTCTTTGCTGGAAAAGAACCACGACCTGTTCACCTTTGTGCAACGCCTCAACCGCTTCCGTCACCTGCACCCGGTTTTGCGCAACCGTTGGCACCTCTCGGGCCGGGATTACGTGGGCAGCGGTTACCCGGACATCAGCTTCCACGGAGAACGGGCATGGAGTCCGGACTGGTCGCACGACAGCCGAACGCTGGCGTTCATGTTGTGTGGCAAGCACGCCCGTGGAGGCACCCTGCAGGACGACGACCTCTACGTGATGATGAACATGCACTGGGAGGACCACGCCTTCGAATTGCCGTACCTGTCTCAGGGCAGGCAGTGGCATGTGTTTGTGAACACCGGAGCCGAAACCCCCAGCGTGGAACCCGGTGAAGAAGTCTGGTTGAAAGACCAGCGTGCCTTCTGGATGGGTGCCCGTTCGGTGGCCATTCTGGTTGGCAAAGCCCCCCGTTGAGTCCCTTCTCGGGCCAGAGCTCAAGGTGCTGGCCCGCCCTTTTCAAGGAGAAACCCCATGTCCATGGACGTCAAAGTCGAACACCGCAATCAGGATGCCGTCATCACCCTCTCAGGACAGCTTGATGCTGCTGCTGCCCCTGCCTTCAAAAGCGCCATCGAAGAGGTGTTTGCAACCCCAGAGCCAGTGGCCCGACTGGTGATCCTCATGCAGGACCTCGAATACATGGCCAGCGCAGGGCTTCGCGCTCTGGTGTTCGCCAAGCAGAAAGCCGGGGCAGGCATCCCGATTGTGCTGGTGGCCCCTCAGGAAGGGGTGCGTGAAACCATCGAAATGACCGGGTTTCACCACAGCGTGGAAATCGTCGAGTCCTACGCCTGAGGACCTGCCAGAGGGGAAGCCTCTGGTTTTCCCCTCTGGTTTCTCCCCGACCTGCAAGGAGGTCTATGGAACCTTTGGTTTTGCCTGCGACCCTCGACAGTCTGGACCCCATCGCGGACTTTGTGCTGGAAGCCGCCCGTCAGGCTGGACTGGAACGCAAATCCAGTTATCGCCTGCGTCTGGCCGTGGATGAGATCGCCACCAACATCGTCACCCACGGTTACGAAGAAATGGGACTCACCGGAGAGATTTACGTGTACGCCGACATGGACGACGACTCCCTGATGATCACCCTGGAGGACACCGCCGTGCCCTACAACCCTTTTGAAACCGAACCGGTCAGTGAAGAGGAACTGCAAAAACCTCTGGAAGAACGTCCCATCGGTGGGCTGGGGTTGTTCCTGACCATCCGGGGGGTGGACCGCTTCTCATACGAACGGGTGGCCAACATCAACCGCAACATGTTTTTGATGCACCGCCCGAAAGGGGAGACCCCATGACCCAGCAGCCTTTCCCCACCGTGGTTTTGCTGCAAAACCCGCTGGACCACAGCACCATCAGCCATCTGGAAAATGCCGGTTACACCGTGCGTCACGTCTCTGAGGCCACGGAAGCAGAGGCACAGGTGCAACAAGAGCACTGTCCGGTGGTGGTGCCCCTGAAAACAGATGACCCTCTGGTGGCCACCCTGTCCGAACACCTGCTCTCCCATGCCGTGGCTTGGGCCGAAGATCCGGGGGCACTCACCCCTTACTTCCAGAGGGGAGGTCGGGCGTTTCTGCTGCCCCCATTCAGTCCGGAACTGGTGCAGGCCCAGATCGAGGCGCGCCGGGACCACCTGAACCTCAGGGTGTCTGCTCAGGACGTGGCCCGGCAGGTGGAACTCAAACTGATCGAAAGGGACGTGGAAATTGGCCGGGACATCCAGCTCAGTTTCCTGCCCCAGACCCTCCCAGAGCGGCCCGGATGGGAACTGTGCGCATTTTTCAAACCCGCCCGCGAAGTGGCCGGAGACTTCTACGACAGCTTCGAACTGCTCAATGGCCGAAGGATTGGCATCGTGATGGCCGACGTGTGCGACAAAGGGGTGCCAGCCGCCATCTTCATGGCCCTGTTCCGCACTTTGATTCGTGCAGGAGCGCAACAAAACATTTCCCTGTCGTGGGCGGACCCCAACACCAACTCGGGCGCAGACGACAAGGTGTGGCTCTCTGGGCTCAAAGGGGAAGGCCGTCAGGCCCTGCCCCGCATCGGGACCAGTGCCCTGCAAAACGCGGTGGGCGGCACCAACAATTACATGACCCAGAACCACGGGGAAACCGGGTACTTCGTGACCCTGTTCTTCGGGATTTTTGACCCCCAGACCGGGCAATTGATTTACGTGAACGGCGGTCACAACCCTCCGGTGATCGTGCGGGCAGACGGCACACAGGTGCTCCTGAAACCCACTGGACCTGCCGTGGGCATGATTCCCGGCGCGAACTTCAAAATTGCACAGGAAACCCTGCACCCCGGCGACACCCTCTTCACCTACACCGATGGGGTCACCGACGCCAAAAACAGCAACGGCGAATTCTTCTCGATGCACCGGGTCACCGAAATGCTGAAAGGGGAGATCACCTCGGCCCACACCCTGATGGAAAGCTTCAAAGCCGCCCTGAAAGACCACATTCAGGACGCCCCGCAATTTGACGACATCACCATGATGGTGGTGCGCAGGTCCCCCAATCCCTAACACCCACAAGGAGAGGCATGTCCACCATTGTTTCTGTCCACTCATTCCGGGGAGGAACCGGAAAATCCAACACCACCGCAAACCTCGGGGCGCTCCTGGCCCAGAGGGGCAAACGGGTGTGCATCATCGACACCGACATCCAATCGCCGGGGGTGCATGTGCTGTTTGGCCTGGAACCCGAGAACATGCACCACACCCTCAACGATTACCTGTGGGGCAACTGCAACATCGAAGAGGCCGCCCACGACCTGAGTGCCGCTGTGGGTGTGACCGGAAAAGGCAAAGTGTTTCTGGTGCCTTCCAGCGTGAGAAGCCGCGACATCGTGCGGATCCTGCGGGAAGGCTACGACATGGGGCTCCTCAATGACGGTTTTCACCGCCTGATCGAAGTGCTGGACCTCGATGTGCTCCTGATCGACACCCACCCCGGTGTGGGCGAGGAGACCCTGCTCTCCATCGCCATGTCAGATGTGCTGGTGCTGATCATGCGCCCCGACCAGCAGGACTATCAGGGCACCGCCGTGACCGTCGAGGTGGCCCGTCAACTGGACATCCCCAAAATGCTTCTGGTGGTCAACAAAACCCCCGAGAGTTACAACTTTGCAGAAGTCAAACGCCGGGTGGAAGCCACCTACAATTGCACGGTGGCCGGGGTGGTCCCCCACTCCGATGAAATGATGGCTCTGGCCAGTGCCGGGGTGTTCGTGACCCGCTTCCCCAACCACCAGATCAGTCAGCTTTACACCGGCATTGCCGACCAGTTGCTGTGAACCATGGATCAGGGGCTGTTTTTGCACATCAAAGCCGAAATTGACCGCTGGCCGGTGCAAGACGGCATCCGCAGCAGTGACCTCACCCTGCTGTCTGAGCCGTTGCGCACCGCCCTGACCACCACCGTGCGGGAAGGTTCTCTGGGTCTTGCAGATTTTGCGCGCCTGTTGCAACTCGACCTTCCTGAAACCTCAGAAGTGGTGGACCTCCTGCTGGACCACGGTTTCCTGAAAACCTCCCGCACTGCGCAAGACGGCAGCATCGAATACCGCGTCCGTCATGCCCGGTCGGGGCGGCTCACCGGAGACCTCTGGAACCGGGTCAGTGGTGCGCTGGAAGCGGCCCCTGATCCCCTTTCTGACCTCAAGAAATCAGGTGAAGAACCTTGAGCGAACCCGGCCTCCCACACCATCCAAAGGTGATTCCATTCGCCGCTTTCCACCGCAACACGGGTCGCTCCACCCTGCTGGCCGCTCTGGCCGTGCGGCTCTCCCGAGAAAAACGCGTGCTGGTGCTGGATGCAGACATCAGTGCACCCCAGCAGCAGACCCTCTTGGGGGTTCCGGCCCGCAATGTGGAATTCACCCTCAATGACCATCTGGTGGGTCTGTGCGATCTTGCCCAGACCGTGCAGGACCTCTCTGGCCCTCAAAAAAACCATGCTGGAGCCCTGTACATGATTCCGGCCAGCGACGACCTGACGGTGGCCTCACGCACCCTGCGCGAAGAGTACGACTCGGCGGTGTTGATTCAGGACCTGCAACGGCTGGCCCACACCCTGAGCATCGACCATGTGTTGATCGACATGCCGGTGGGCCTGAGTGGCACCACCCTGCCCCTGATGTCCATTTCGGACCTCTTGATGGTGGTGGTCCGCATCGAGAAAAAAGACTACGAAGGCATCGGGGTGATCCTTGACGTGGCCCGCAAACTGGACGTGCCCCACCTGATGCTGAACGTCAACATGGTGCACCGCACGTACCCTCTGGATGAAGTGCGCCACAAATTCTCGGAAAGCTACCGGGTGGAAACGCACGCCTTTCCCCACATCACCCCCCTGAGCACCTCACCCGAGGGGGAAGAGGCGATGCAAGAACTGTGCACCCGCATCCGGGAACTGGGGTGAACGTGTGGCCCTGATTTCCATCCAGAGAAACGAAGTGTTCCGCTTTGCAGTGCTGGCCTTGCTGCTGCTGGTCAACATTTTTGTGGCCCAGTCCAGCGATGTGGTCGGCACCAGTGGGGTGGTTTCTTCGCTGGGTGCGCCGGACATCCTGTGGGTGTGGGCCATCGACAACCTGTTGATGTTCGTGTTTTCGGTGCTGTACTCCCTGTATGCAGACCGCATCAAACGGGAACACCTGACCATCTTTCTGTTCTGCCTGTCCAGTGTGGTGTATCTGGGGATGTACCTGCTGTTCGTGGTGCAGGCCCCCTCCTCGTTGATCTACCCGCTTGTTTTGATTGTGGGAGACCAGCAATACCTGATTTTCCCGATGATCATCTGGACGCTGGCCAACGACCTGTTCAGCGTGCCAGAGGCCAAACGCCTGTTTCCGGTGCTCTCGGGGGTGGTGGTGCTGGGTAGCCTGCTTGGGAACCTGATTCCGGCCCTCACCCACAACAGCCTGCTCAGCAATGTGGATTTGCTGGCCCTGAACGCCCTCCTGATGCTGCTCGGGGCCCTCACCCTTTCGCTCAGCCTCAAAAAACTGGCCCTCAAAACCCAGCAGGAAGCCCACCCCGACCGACCCCAGAACATCCTCAAAGAAGGTCTGGATTTCGTGAAAGGGGTTCCGGTGTTCTGGTACCTCGCCCTGTCCATGCTGCTGCTCGGGTTTGCCTTCAACACCCTTGAATTCCACCTGATCCAGCAGGCCAGTCTGGCCTACAGCAACCCTGAGGCCCTCCAGAGCTTTTACGGGATTTTCCGAGCGGTGCGCACGGTGCTGCTGGTGGTGCTGCAATTCACGGTCACCAGTGGACTGCTCAACCGGTATGGCTTCCGAAAAATGTTCAATGGAATGCCCATCAGCATGGCTTTTGCCGTGGTGCTGTGCCTCCTGTGGCCCGGACTGCTGGGCGCAGCACTGGGCAACGGATTGGTGCGCGTCATGCTGGAAGGCATCGACGAACCCACCCGAAGGGCATTCCTTGGCATGGTTCCTGACGAGAAACGTGGCCGGGTCAGTGCTTTTCTGGAAGGCTACCTCTACTCGGCAGGATCGGTGGTCAGTTGCGTGCTGCTCGGGCTTGTGATGGTGGGTGCTTCCTTCGGCCTGTTTGGACCACAAACCGCCACCCTGATTTGCCTCCTGCTGGCTTTCGGTTGCGCAGCAGGGGCACTGTGGGCCATTTTCCGCTTCAACCAGACGTACGACAAAAGCATGCTCAACTGGCGCCTCAAACGCCGCAAACGCTCGGGAGGAGTGCTCGATGAACTCAAGTTTTGAACCCTGCACAGGAGGCCCACCATGAGCCCAAAATCCCTGCGCACCCTGACTTTGCGCTTCACCTCCCGGGAGTTCCAGTACACCCTCTGGGCCATCTTCCTGTACGTGCTGGTCACCTGGCTCACCAGTTTCATGAAGCTCACCGACACCTCTGGACTGGATTTGCGCCCGAGCGTGACCATCCCCATGGTCTTCGGGTTTCTGTGCGGACCTTGGGTGGGTTTTCTGGGGGGCTTTCTGGGCAACCTGACCAGCGACACCCTGATGTATGGAAGTGCCCTCGTAGACTGGCAGTGGAGCTTCGGGATGGGTCTGGTGGGACTGGTTCCGGGCCTGTACGCCCTGAAGCCCCGCAGTTACCGCAGCATTGCTGACCAGTTCAAAGCCCTCCTGGTGGCCTCTTTGGGTCTGGCCCTCGGGATGGGTTTTGCCTCGTTTTACGCGATGTGGATCTGCCGGGAGGGCAGCACCCTCCAGAGCTGTTACGTGATCCCCACCACCTTCAGGGACGCCCTCTACAATTCGTTCATCCCGGCCATGCGCGTCAACATGATTTGCACCGTGCTGCTCCTGCCGATCCTGCTCTTCAATGTGGACCGCCTGAGTTTGCGCCCCGAAGACTGGCGCTCGGGACTCCTGCGCCGCCTGCTGGTCACCCTGCTGGTGTCTGCTGCCCTGCCGACCCTCCTGATGGGCTTTTTCCTGACCCAGCGGTTCAGCCATGAAGCGGCAGATCCCTCCATCCTCTACCAGATTGTGGGGACCCTGATCGCCACGATCCTGTTCACCGCTGCCAATGCTGGGATGCTGGCCCAGAGTTTCTCACGTCCCTTGCTGCGCCTGATTGATGCCGCCCGCGAGATGAAATCTGGAAAACTGGACCGCGAAAGGGCCGAAAAATTGCGGGACCGACCCGGCCACGACGAGATTGCTGAACTGTCCCAGACTTTTGGCACCATGGCCCTTGAAGTGATGGCCCGCGAGCAAACCCTCAGGCAACAGGTGGAAGAACTGAAAATCGAAATCGACGAAGCCAAACGCCAGAAACAGGTCAGCGACATTGTCGACACCGACTTTTTCCGTGACCTGAAAAGCAAAGCCGCCCAGTTGCGAAGCCGCCAGAGCACCGAAAGCAAAAAAACCGGAGAATAGGGGATTTGGTTGCATCCCACCGCAGTGGCCCTCATTGAACCGCAAGCCCTCAGACACAACGCCCAGTTGCTTCACCACCACACCGGAAAACCCCTTCTGGCCGTGTTGAAAGCCAACGCCTACGGACATGGCATCCCTTTGATTGCACCCCTTCTGGAACCCCTGCCAGAAGTGTGGGGTTATGCGGTCGCCTCTGGTCCTGAAGCCCAGCAGGTGCGCCAGAGTGGCTGCCAGAAACCCATCCTGCTGCTCTCACCGCCTGATGCCAGAGACATCCCGGAACTGCATCGCCTCGGGGTGCGGTTCACGCTCAGCCACCAGGAAGAACTGTCCCTTTTGCCTGCAGGCGCACAGGTGCACCTCAAAATCAACACCGGACTGAACCGCCTCGGGGCCAGACCCGAAGAGGTGTCTGACTTGCTGGACGCCCTGCAAGCACACAACGTGCATCTGGAAGGTTGCTTTGCCCACTTTGCCTTTGCAGACCAGCAGGACCTGATCCGTGCAAGACACGAATGGCACCTGTTCAAACAGGTGATTCCCCTCCTCCCGGCACAAACTTTGAAGCACATGGGAGCATCAGAAGGGGTGCTGGCCCTCGGGCAGGACACCGCTTTTGACCTGATCCGCCCCGGCATGGCCCTGTTTGGCAACGTGTGCGCAGGGCACCTGCGCGGAAAACTTCCCCTCAAACCCGTCATGACCCTGAAGGCCCGGATTTGCCACCTGCATGAAGTGCGTCCCGGAGAAACCGTCTCGTATGAAGGCCGATGGCAAGCCACCCACCCCACCCGTGTGGCCGTGGTTCAAATCGGTTATGCCGATGGATACCCCATTCAGGCTGCCGGAAAATCCTGTGTGGTGGTGCAAGGGGAGAAACGACCCACCCTCGGGCTTTTTGGCATGGACCAGCTCATGGTTGATGTGACCGGACTGAGCGTGCAGGTGGGAGACTGGGTGGAGCTTTTCAACGCCACCACCCTGACCGCCGATCAGGTGAGCGACTGGGGCAACACCATCAGTTCACAGATGCTCTCCTGTCTGGGAAGCCGCATCCAGCGCATCGTCACAGCAGAAACCTGAAAAAACCACCATCCACACAAGATGGTGGTCTCAGAAAAAGAAGGTGATCTGCAGGTTTACAGTGGTAGACCATTTTCACTGATCAGCGTGCACTTGCGGTACACCGGGATGGTGTTGCTCTGGGGGGCAACGGCAGACTGACCACTCAGCGAGTAACCCACCAGATTCGCATGGAAACCTGCATTCAGGTAAGGACGGTCCTGCTCACGCACGCTGACCACCTTGATGTTGCGAGGGGTGGGCTTCACAATGATGCCCTGCTGACCCACGCCCGCAGGCAGGTAATTGCCGGTGGCAGAGTTGGCATCGAACAACACGGTGTAATCGTCACCGGAGTTCTCCAGTCCGTTGTCTTTGCGGAACACCGCCACAAAATCATCGTCTTCAATGGTGCTGTTGTTGTCCTCGCCTTGAAGGTTCAAATCTGCGCGGTCCAGTTCTCCCACAGCCGAGAAAGAAGCCCTCACCTGGGTTTTGGTGCTGTACAAAACGTTGCCATCCCACACTTCGTCACAACCCACAAAAGTGCCCCCTTGGGTGCGCCATTCGGTTTTCAGGGTGGGCATGCCCACAAGCAAACTGAAATCTGGGGTGATGCCGCAAGACACCAGACCCAGAGAAATGACCCCCACAATGCCCAAGCTTTTTTTCATGTTGCTCCTCCTCAAGGTTCAATCCAGCAAATTCTACCGCTCTGGAAGGGAGGCTTGCAATTCAAGGCGCACTTTCCGGGCAGGGGTTTTTGTCAGGAGGACCACCAACACAAACCAGAGGTGGGGTCAGCCCAGGCACTTTTGATGGACAAAAACCCCTGAAAAGTTGCCCTGAATTTTGGACTGAGTGCTGCAATTTTTTTCAAGGTTTGATCCTTCATGAAAATTCATTCATGCAGACACCCTTGTAAAAACCATGTGATTTTCAGGGTTTTTCAAGCAAGGGGGGGTGCTTGAATTTTTTTCAGCGGTTCCCAATACTGAAACCAACCTCAAGAACATCCAAGAACATCCACGTTGCAGAAAGGACCGTGTCCATGGGCAAACACGTCACCATTCAGGCCGTTGCACAACTGGCCGGGGTCTCCATCAGTTCGGTTTCCAGAGTGCTCAATGGATCGGCGCAAGTCTCCAGTGAAAAACGAATGCGCATCGAAGCGGCCCTGAATCAACTCGGGTACCGGTCCCAACTGATCCTGCACAAACAAACCCGCAGCAAACTGCGAAGCATCGGGGTTTTGCTGCAGGACCTCACCAGCAACTATTACACCAACGCCATCATGGGCATCGAGCATGCCCTGCGCGACACCGGATACTACCCGGTGTTCATCAGTGGACACTGGAATCCCGCAACCGAACAGGACGCCCTTGAAATCCTGCTGGAACGCCAGATGACCGGACTGATCGTGATTGGAGGCCACCTGCCAGACCGCCACTTGCTCACCATCGCCAAACAGGTTCCCACCGTGATTCTGGACCGCAGCATCAAAGGTCTTGAAAAACAATGCCTGCCCCTCAACAACGTGTTCGGTGGATACCTTGCCACCCGACACCTGATCCACCTCGGGCACCGGGCCATCGCCCACATCACCGGAGACCTACAAACCTCCGATGCCCGAGACCGCCTGCAGGGGTACAAAGACGCTCTGGCCGAGCACCGCATCCCGTTCAATCCGCAACTGGTGGTGGAAGGCAACTTCAATGAATCCACAGGGGTGATGGGCACCGAACTGCTGTTCAACCGCGGGGTGACGTTCACAGCCATTTTTGCCAGCAACGACCAGATGGCCCTTGGGGCAAGACTCGCCCTGTTCAGAAAAGGCATCCGCATTCCAGAGGAGGTTTCTCTGGTGGGCTTCGATGACGTGCGCGGAGTGGATTACATGGCCCCTCCACTCACCACCATCAAACACCCCATTTACGAGATGGTGCAGGCCGCTGTGACCAACCTGCTGGAAATGCTGACCTACCGCCACCCCCGGCCCCTCCCCGAGTTTCAACCGTCACTGGTGATCCGCGAATCCACCCGCATGCTGTTCAACCTGCCCAGAATCGAAAAAAGCTGACTTTGACCCCCCACCTCCAACCCCTTCAGCTTTCAGGCTGGAAAGGGCCGTTGTGCCCGGAAAGGATCCCATGAAAAAACGCACCCTCATGCTGGCCCTCATCACCTCTGGCGCATTTGCCGAAGGCCTCAAAACCCACACCAGTGACACCCACCTGAAGATCGGTGCTGCGGTCGACATGTTCCAGCTTCTTGACAACCCCGACTACACCAACATCCTCGAAAAAGACTTTGAAATTCTGGTTGCGGAAAACGCCATGAAAATGGCCCCCAGCCAACCTGCCCGCAACGAATTCAACTTTGCACAGGGAGACCTGCTGGCCGCCTACGCCCAGAAAAACAACATGAAACTGCGAGGTCACACCCTGCTCTGGCATGAACAGGTCCCCAAATGGATGACCGATGGCAACTTCAGCAAAGATGAACTGGAAGAAATCATGAAAACCCACGTTCAGACGGTGGCCAGCCATTACAAAGGCAAGGTGTTTGCGTGGGATGTGCTGAATGAGGCCATTTCCGATTCAGGGGGCCTCAGGGACACCCTCTGGCGCAAAACCCTCGGGGACGACTACATTGGGCGGGTCTTTCGGTACGTCAGGGAAGCCGATCCCGACGCCAAACTGTTCTACAACGACTACAACAGCGAAACCCTGAACCAGAAATCCAACGAGATTTATCAACTGGTCAAAAAACTCAAGGCCGAGGGGGTCCCCATTGACGGGGTGGGCATGCAAATGCACCTCAACCTCGCTTTTCCGCCCAGCATCACGGAAATCCAGCAGAACATGAAACGCCTTGCAGACCTCGGGCTGGAAGTGCACATCACCGAACTGGACGTGCGAACCGGAGCTTTTCAGGGCACACCCGCTGAACGCAATGCGGCTCTGGCCAAACTGTACAGAGACATCACCAACGTGTGCCTGCAAGCCAAAAACTGCACGGCCCTGATCACTTGGGGTGTCTCGGACAACCACTCCTGGCTGAAAGGGGACAGTCCACTGCTGTACGACGGGTTTTATCAACCCAAACCCGCGTATTTTGCAGTGCAGGAAGCCCTCAAGGGCAAAGGCCAACAGGTTGCGGTTCAAGCCCCCCCATCCCCACAAGCGGCCACCACCTTCCAGAGCTTCGCCACCTTCCCGGACGGCACCGAACAGACTGCGCAAGGTGCAGACGTGATCCGCATGACCTACTCCGAAAAACCCGGCGATGCCAGCATCCAGAGCCTCACCAGAAGTCAAGGCCGCCTGCAACTGCAATACACCCTCGGGAAGCAAGCGGGCAGCAGCTTTGCCGGGACAGGGGTGATCGTGCGTTCCGCCACGGGATCCAGCACCGTGGACCACACTGGAAAAATCAACCTCAAAATTCAACTGGCCACCGCTCACGAAGGCACTCTGAGGGTGCGGATCTCTGGCCCAGACCAGAACATTCTGAATGCTGGATGCTACCCGGTGTTTGTTGTGAAAACCACCCGTACCCTCACCGAATACACCCTCGAAATCCCCAAATTTACCCCCGAAAGCTGGTGTGGAGCCAACGCCCGCAGCATCGACACGGTGCTCCCACAGGTGCACTCCATCGAAATTGCCGACACCGACATCAGCCAGAGCGCCCGCAGCACCACACTGGAAGTGGGCAACATCACCCTGGGCCAGTGAAGTGAACTGAGCCCTCACCCCACAGCGTCCCTGACCGTTCATTCCTCTGACGGCATTGCAAACCGCAGGGTGTCAGCCTCCACTCTGGCACCCTCAGGGACCCTTTTGTCCCATCCAACCCCAAATCCCAATCCCAAATCCCCATTCAAGATCCGCAACACCCGTTGCGGCAGGAGCAACATGCACCCAAAAATCCCTCTCTGGCCCCTTCTTCTCACGCTCACTGCGTGCGCACCCATCGCAGGTACCTCCCAGACCGTCCCCTCAAATTTCCTCTGGGCCACCTACCAAAAAGCTGGTCCGGACCAGACCGACCAGCAAGGAGGCTCTTACCGCTACGCCTACAGCGAAAAGAAAAACGAAACCTCGGGACCCTTCCAGAAAATCGGCAACGCTGTGCGTTTCCAGTTCAACATGGGCACCGGAAACAACTGGAGCGGAGCCGCCATCGTTGCAGGGGTGCCCGGAAACACCCCCACCGACCTGCGGGGTTACCTGAACGGCACCCTCAGAATCACTGTGAATGCCAGCAACCTGGAACGCCTGATGGTCCGCATTGACGGAGACACCTTCAAAGCCGACGAAGACAAATACTGCTGGAGCGCCCACCAGATCCAACTGACCCGAGGCATGCGCGAATACCAGATTCCCCTCCAGAGCACCCAATGGACCCCTCTTGGGTACTGCTCCGCCGATGACCGCAAAGAAACCCTTGGGAGTGCCCTGAAAACCGCCAAAGAGATCCACCTGATTGCCTATGCCCCAGAGGGCATCAAAGGCGAAATCCAACTGGAACGCATCCAATTCACCCAACCTTAAAGCGTTGATCAGTGAAAACCCCCACCAGAGACCCCCACTTGTCCACCTTTCAAATGCTTCAAAAGGAGACCCCATGAAACACCACACCTTTTTCACCTGCCTGCTGGCCCTCGGCATCACCGCTTGCAACCAGACCCCAGCCAACTCCGACACCGAAAAGCCCATGGTCACGCTGCAAGCCGACCAGAGCACCTTCACGGCACCCGGCACCGTCAAACTGACCGCCACCGCCAACGACAACACCGGGGTGGTTAAGGTGGTCTTCAAAAAAGGCAACACCACCCTGTTCACCGACACCACCTCCCCCTACAAAACCACCGACCCCATCGTTCGAAATGGCACCACCACGTATACCGCCACTGCTTACGACGCAGCAGGAAACGCAGGAATCAGCACCCCCATCGAAGTGACGGCCTCTGGGCTCATCGACACCGAGACCTTCGCGCAATTTGGCGGAGGTGAACCCATCACCCAAACCCTGCAAGGTGGCAACATCCAACCCTACCAGTACGCAGAAAAAGCCGCAGGGGCCAGCATCGACCAGACCAGCGTGCTGAACGGAACCTACACCCTCGTTTACACTGTCAAAGCCGACAACAGTTACGGCGGAGCCGGACTGAACATCCACGCCCCCACAGGCACCACCCACAACCTTGGTGCTTACCAGCACATCGCCCTGAAACTCGGGGTCAACGCTGCCGCTGTGAATGCAGGCAAAACCACCCTCCGTGTGTTCGTGCAAGACGGAGATCCCAACGTCAAAGACGGCTGCTTCCCCTTCTACACCGCCACCAACCTGACCAGCACCCTGCAAGACCTGCACATCCCCACCCAAGACAGCACCCTCTGGCAAATCCCCGGCCACTGCGACCCCAGCAAAAACCCCAAAACCTACGATCAGGTCAAAAACGCCATCACCACCATCAACATTCAAGCCGACGGGGTGGTGGGGGTGACCTCGGGGCAAATCCAGGTGGCCGAAGTGGTGCTGAAAAAGTAAAAGGCGGGAAACACTCTGGAAAAACCTGATGCCCAAAACCCCTGAATGCCGTACTTTGGGGTGCATGAAAAGATGTTCCTGATTTCAACCCTGATGTTTTCAATGGCCTCTGCAAAACCAACCCACAGTGGACAACCTGCTCTTTCAAGTGCATGAAGTGACCTGTTTGGCCCTGAAATGTTTTTGGCTTCCCAAAGAAAAAACTGAGGTTGACAAAAGCATCCTGCACAAGTCTTTGCGTCAAGCCGTTGATACCGGACAAAACACCAAATACCGCAAGATGATCTGCGATGTGTTCACCAAGGTTTCCAGCACAAACCAAAACGTCACCCAGTTGCTCAGGCTGCAGAAAATGACCCGCCCAGACCAGTGCGTTTTTCCCAAGTGACATTTGCGTAAAGTGAGCCTCCGGAGGAAACTCAGGGGGTTTGTGTTGCTGAATATCGCTTTTTCAGTCCCCTTTCCCGAGGCAACCGCTGTTTCCATCCTCTTCTTTGGTGCTTTTTTCATTGAACCCAGTTCAAATTGATTTTCTTGTTGCTCCAGAGCACCTCCTCTCGATAAGCTGGGACCAAGCCAAAAACCCAATTTCACCCATCCCACAGGCAATGGATGCATTTTTCTCCAACTTCTTGTCTTGCTCTGGCCTGTTTGTGGGTGCATCTGGAAAGGAAGGTTCCATGAAAAAAATCACCTTGCTCGCAGGTCTGACGGTTTCCTTGATGGTCTCTTGTGGTTCACTCACCCCAGAGGGTTCTGCAGGACCCTCTGGGCTCAATGCCGAGCAACAGCAAACCTACACTCTGGATTACGCTTGGAGCAGGGTCAAAGCCAAAATGGAAGGCAAAGATTACATCCGCAATCCTGATTTTGGCAACGACGTGATCTCCGAAGGCCAGTCTTACGTGATGATGATGGCGGTCCAGATGAACGACCGGAATTTGTTTGATCGGGTGTGGAATTGGAGCAAATGGAAGATGCAGAACAGCGACACCGGCCTGTTTGCATGGCGGGTCAATCCAGATTCAGGACAAAAGGTGGACACCAACAGCGCACCTGATGGAGAGGCGTACTTCCTGACCGCCCTGATTTTTGCCCACAACCGCTGGGTGGGGGGTTCCAACTCGGGTTACCTGACGGATGCCAAAGCTTTGCAGGCAGCCATGAAAGCCAGACTGTTTGTGAATGGCGGAACGTACAATGGCATGATCAAATTCACCCAGGTCAACGAATTCACCGATCCGTCTTACCATTTGCCTGCTTTCTTTGATGTGTGGGCTGCAACCGCAGAAAAACACGGTTGGGGAACCCGAGACTTCTGGCGTGCCGCTGCCAACACCAGTCGCAACTTCCTGACCCAAGCCACCAGCAAATTCCGCAGTGGCAGTGGCCTGACCCCCGAGTATGCCAACTACGACGGCTCGGGCCGTTCAGAAAGCTGGAATCCGAAGTCCAATGAATTTCGTTACGATGCCCGGCGCACCGCCATGAACTGGACCATGGATTTCATCTGGAGGGGTAATCAGGACGCCACCAACCTGAAGGCTTCGACCCTGTCTTGGAACATTCTGAATTTTTTCAATGGTCAGGATGGCAACCGCAACGATTCGCACCTGTCTTACAACAGCTTGTGCCGTGCAGACGGGTATTGTGAAGGAGGCAAAAATGCAGGTTTGATTGCCATGAATGCCGTGGCCAGCCTGATTGTGCCTGCCCATCCCAGAGCCGTAAACTTCAAGAATGAAATTTTTTATCAGGATCCCACCCACTACGGCTATTACGATTTGATGGTGCACACCCTCGGGATGCTCTGGGTGACAGGGAATTTCAAGAAGTACATGTGAAAAAGTGAAGGGAAATGCAAAAAAAGCCGGGGATGTCCCGGCTTTTGGTTTGCAATGTTTCAGCGCTCAGAACGTGTCGAGCAGCACGGCCCCCTGAGATCCAGAGGTCACCAGTCGGGCGTAGCGTTTGAGCCACTTGCCGGGAATTTCTTTGATCACGGGTTGCCAGTTTTCACGGCGACGGGCGAGTTCCTCATCGCTGACCAGCACGTTGAGGGTTCCGGCGTCCATGTCCACTTTGATGATGTCTCCGTCTTGCACCAGAGCGATGGGTCCGCCTGCTGCAGCTTCAGGGGAGATGTGCCCAATGCTTCCGCCTCGGGTTGCGCCAGAGAAGCGTCCGTCGGTGAGGAGCAGCACGGTTTCGCCAAGGCCCATCCCTTGAATGTTGGCGGTGGGGGAGAGCATTTCTTGCATGGCGGGTCCGCCTTTGGGGCCTTCGTAGCGGATGACCACCACGTGACCGGAGCGCACTTTGCCCCCGAGGATGCCTTCGTTGGCGTCTTCCATGCTGTCAAAGCAGATGGCTTCCCCTTCGAACTGGCGCATGCTGGGCACCACCCCGGCGTATTTGACCACGCCACCTTCAGGAGAGATGTTGCCGAACAGCATCCTGAGGCCACCGGTTTTGCTGTAGGCGTTTTCGAGGGTGCGGACCACTTCGCCGTCTGGCTCTGGGGCGTCTTTGACGTTCTCTTCAAGGGTGTTTCCGGTCACGGTGACGCAACCTTCGTGCAGTTGTCCGTGCTTGAAGAGTTCTTTGAGGATCACGCTGACCCCGCCCACTTCGTCGAGGTCCTGAATGTGGTAGTTGCTGCTGGGTGCAATTTTGCACAGGTTGGCCACGCGGTCAGAGACTTCGTTGAGGCGACTCAGGGGGTATTCCACGCCAATTTCGTGGGCAATGGCGATGGTGTGCAGGATGGTGTTGGTGCTGCCACCCATGGCCATGTCCAGAGCGAAAGCGTTGTCCAGAGATTCGCGGGTCACGATGTCTTTGGGGCGGATGTTGCGCTCCAAGAGCACCATCACCTGACGGGCAGCGGCCTGCGCAAGGGCCTGACGGCGTCCGTTGGGGTCGGTGGCAGGAATGGTGCCGTTGCCGGGCAGGGCCATCCCGAGGGCTTCGCAGAGGCAGTTCATGCTGTTGGCGGTGAACATGCCCGAGCAGCTTCCGCAGGTGGGGCATGCTTCCTGTTCGTATTCGAGGAGTTCTTCGCCGCTCATTTTTCCGGCTTTGAAAGAGCCCACGGCTTCGAAAACGCTGGCCAAGTCGATGCGTTTGCCACTCTGGGTCAGGCCACGCAGCATGGGACCACCGGAAATGAAGATGGTGGGGATGTTGCAGCGCATGGCACCCATCAGCATGCCGGGCACGATTTTGTCGCAGTTGGGGATGCAGATCATGGCGTCAAACTGGTGGGCCTGAATCACGGTCTCTACGGAGTCTGCGATGATTTCACGGCTGGGAAGGCTGTATTTCATGCCGGTGTGACCCATGGCGATGCCGTCATCCACACCGATGGTGTTGAACTCGAAGGGGATTCCGCCTGCTGCTCGCACGGCTTCTTTGACCACCTGTCCGAACGCTTGCAGGTGCACGTGTCCGGGGATGATGTCGATGTAGGAGTTGCAGATGGCAATGAAGGGCTTGTCGAAGTCGCTTTCGCGTTGAATCACGCCAGTGGCACGCAAGAGGCTGCGGTGGGGGGCCCGTTCGAAACCGGATTTGATGGTGTTGCTGCGCATGGGAATCTCCTTGAGGCTGCAGGAATGAAAGTTACATTGCATTATAGTCCTCAGAAATCTTGCAATAAAGAGCCTCTTTTGCAAAACACTCATGCGTATAATGCATGAATGGACCTGCAAGCTCTGGACCTCTATGTGGCCGTGATGCGCGCCTCCAATTTCGCATCGGTGGCAAGGGACCGCAACCTTGACCCTTCTTCAGTCTCCAGACAGATTGCCGCTCTGGAAGAAGAATTGGGCCTCAAACTGTTTCACCGCACCACCCGCAAACTGACCCCCACCGAGGCTGGACTGGTGTATTTCTCCAGAATCGAACCCCTGATCGAGGAGTTCGCCAGAGCGAGGTTGCAGGCCATGGACGTGCAGGACACCCCTCAGGGCACCTTGCGGATCCATGCTCCGGTCAGTTTCGGGCAGATTCAACTGGTGCCATTGCTTCCTGCTTTTGCCAGAGAGCACCCCAACCTGCACTTCGAATTGATCCTCAATGACCGTCCCCTCAATTTGCTGGACGAGCGCATCGACGTGGCTTTGCGCACCCGTCCTCTGGCCGAACCCGGAAGTGTGGTCCAGAAACTGGCCCCTTTGCATTCAAGGGTGTGTGCCAGTCCCGGTTACCTCCAGAAACATGGTCGCCCCAGCAAGCCTGCCGATTTGAAAGACCACAGGTGTTTGCTCCTCGAGATGCCGGGTTACCGGGATGTGTGGCATTTCACGTCCAGAGCGGGCCACACCGAAGACGTAATGGTGCAAGGCCCCCTGAAAAGCTCAAACGCCATTGCCCTGAAAGACCTTGCTGTGCAGGACATGGGCATCATTTTGCAGGCCGGGTGGATCGTGCAGAAAGAGCTGAACTCGGGCCTTCTGGTGGATGTGTTTCCAGAGCACCGGGTTAACGGCTCGGATCTGGAAGACCCCGCAGTCTGGCTTCTTTATCCCACCCGCACGTATCTGCCCCTGAAGGTGCGGGTGTTTGTGGAGTTCTTGCAGAAGCAGTTTCAGGCGGTTCCGTCTTGAAAGCCTGTCTCTGGGGCTTTACAGGGCAAATTCAGAGTCGCTGTTTGGGCAATGCAAACAGACAGAGCCATCAGGGGTCAGCGTTCAGCCGTCAGCCAGAAGGAAAGTTTTCTTGCTGCCTTTTGAGATGAACACATGATGGGCTTTCATTTTGCGTTTATGTGTTGCTGTTGTCGAAAGCAAAAGTTTTGAGATGAGCTTTCCCCTGACCGCTGATGGGTGACTGCTGACCGCTTTTTGCGCTGACATGCCCATGGTGGGTCTGTTCCTTGAGCGGGTATCCTGTCTAGACCAAAAAACTGAGCAAACTCAGAAATGAGCATGCTCATGGCATGACCCGGATGCAGCAGAAAAAGCACGACCGCCAGCAGCAGATTGCCCACATCGCATGGCAACTGTTCACCGAGCACGGCTATGAAAAAGTCACCACCCGACAGGTCTCCGAGGCTGCCGACATCGCAACCGGAACCCTTTTCCTGTATGCCGAAAACAAAGGAGCCCTGCTGGTTCTGGCCTTCGAAGATGCCCTGAGAACCGCAAGCACTCCACATGCCTCCCTTCCAGAGCATCCTCTGGAAGCTTTGCTGGTGCTGTTCGGAGGTCCTTTGCACCTGTATGCAAAACACCGCACGTTGGCCCGTCATTTCCTGGTGGAGGTGCTCAGAAACCCATCATCGGATGTGACCACCAGCAACCTGATGGGGTTTCTGGAACGCATTGAAGGGGTGCTGGCTCTGGCCCAGCAGCAAAAACGACTGGATCCACAAGTCAATGTCAGGCAGGCTGCCCAGAACCTTTTTGGCATTTACCTGATGGTGATCATGCAGTGGCTGCCCACCGATCAGGACCTTGAAAGGGTGCAGCACACCCTCAGGCAAGCTTTTGAACTTCAATGGAAAGGGCTGCAACCATGCGAATCCTGATTGCAGGGGCAGGCATCGCTGGACTGGTGCTCGGTCAGGCCCTGAAAAAGCTGGCCCCAGAGGTGGAATTCACCATCACAGAAAAAAGCCCTTCCCTGCAAACGGCGGGCGCAGGCCTGATTCTGGCCCCCAACGCCTTGCAGGTGCTGGAACAATTGGATGCTCTGGACAGGCTTTTGCCTTTGGGTCAAAATCTGGGTGCCAGCCATTTGTGTGATGCCAGAGGCAAAAGCTTGCAAGCCCTGCGTGCTCCAGCAGGCAAACTGCTGGCCTTTCATCGGGGGGAGTTGTCGGCCCAGCTGGCAAAAGGGCTGGAACCCCACCTGAAATTCGGTCAGGCATACCAGAGCCACCAGCCCAAAAATGGCAAGCTTGAGGTTCAATTTACAGATGGCTCTGTCGTTCAGGCCGATGTGCTGATCGGAGCAGATGGTCTGCACTCCAGAGTGCGCCAGCAAGTCCACGGACCCTCTGTGGTTCATGCGGGGTACACCAGTTGGCGGGCGGTGTTGCCCTTCTCGCAAAAACTGGAAGGGGCCAGAGAACTCTGGGGACATGGAAAGCGGCTCGGACTTGTGCCCCTCACTGAAAACCGCCTGTATGTTTACCTCACGCTCAACAGCAAAGCCCAGCAATTCCAGAGGTCCAGACCTGCATTTTCCAGCCTTTTTGCTGAATTCTCTGGGGCAGATTTTGGGGCTTTGAACTTGCTTGACCAGCATCCGGTCATCCACACCGACATCCGCGAACTTCCTGTTCCGTTCTGGGGCAATGGGCAGGTGGTGTTGCTGGGAGATGCTGCCCACGCCCTCACCCCCAACCTTGGGCAGGGGGCTGGAATGGGCATCGAAGATGCCCTCTGGCTGGCAAAAGGCATACAGAGTGGGCAAAAGAACCTGTCCGTATGGATGCGTCAGGGCAGGCAAAAACGGGTGCAACAGGTGCAAATCCTCTCCCGTCATCTGGGAAGGGCAGGACAACTGCAAAACAGGGGACTGGTTTCCATCCGAAATGCATTGCTGGGTGCGGTTCCCGGTCAGCCTCCAACATGGCTCTGGAATCCAGATCAAAGTCTGAAGTGACTGGGTCAGCACAAAGTCACTGTCGAGCCAGACAAACAGAAAGAGCGGTCAGCTGTCAGCGTTCAGCCGTCAGCCAGAAGGAAAGTTTTCTGGCTGCCTTTTGACCTGAAAATCCGAGTGGCTTTCATTTTTCGTCTTTGTGCCCTGCTGTTGTCGAAAGCAAAAGCTTTTTGGGGGCTTTTTGCTGAAAGCTGAGGGCTGAACGCTGACGGCTTTTCCAATGACATGCCAAAATTCAGACTTTAGGCTGATCCTGTCTGAAGTGACCGTGGTCATACTCCGGTCATGATTTTCGGCTACACTGCTGAAGATCCTCAGGAGTGTGCGATCAAAATATAGCCCCCTCTGGCAAAACGCCAGAGGGATTTTGGTTGTGTTTGTTTTGTGTCCAACGCATCAAAGTGAGTGAAGATGTGAACGCAGTCAGCAAACCAGAGGCCCCCTCTCATGGTCAGCGCATTAAAATGAAATCACCAATTGATTGATGCACTTGATGACACAGCGCAATGGATGCAATCTGCCACACAAAGCAGGATGAATGTCCATGACGGCTGTGTTTTTTCGGTTCATCATGAGAGCCACCGACCCCCAAACATCGGTTCTTTGCACTGGAGTGAAACCATGACCCCGCACGATCCCTCACCCAAACTGGCCACCCTGCTCACCCCCAGAGAACTTCAGCACATGAAAAAGCTGTACCCCACCCTTGAGGAGGCCAGCGAAGCCACCGGTTACGACTTCGCTTCCCTCAGGGCGCGCAGCATCCGTTTGAATGTACGTTGGACCCAGGAACGCCGGAACCTTTCCTGAGCGTCTTTCAATCCGTTGACCTTTGAAGGTGCACCGTGAAAGTGCTGCCCTGATTTGCTGTGCTCTGGACGGTCAGATCTCCGCCCATCAGGGTCATGTACTGGTGGGAAATCACCAATCCCAGACCGGTGCCCTCCACTTTCTCATGCTGTTCCAGCCGTTCAAAAGGCACGAACAGCTTTTTCTGCTGGGCGTGGGTCAGACCTTCACCATCGTCCGAAACGGTCAGTTGCACTTCTTCTTCAGAGGCATGCATCTCGACCCTGATTTCGTTGCGACCGTATTTTGCAGCATTGGACACCAGATTGAGGATCACCTGTTTCAAGCGCTGGGCATCCCCCAGAGCTGTCAGGGGTTTTGACCCCTCGGGCAAAAAGAGATTCCGACCGTACTGGCCCGTCAAATTGAAAAGCATGGGCGAGATGTCTTGCAGCAGGTGATGGAGTGAGATGGGTTCATGATGCACCTGCACTTTGCCCGCTTCAATCGAGGAGAGGTCCAGGAGGTCATTGACCAGAGACAACAGATGTTTCCCGGCCTTGTGGATTTCCTGCACATCGTTTTTCTGCTCGGGGTCCATCGGCTCAAACAGCAAGAGTTCACTGAAGCCAATCACGGCATTGAGGGGGGTGCGCAGTTCGTGGCTCATGCGGGACAGGAAAGCGGTTTTGGCCTGAGACGCGGTTTCTGCAGCCCTGCGCTGCTCACGTTCCTGTTCCATCAGCAAACGCTCGGTGACATCCACGCCGGTGATCATGCACAATTCCACCCGACCTTCATCGTTTTGCAGGGGATAGAGCGTGGCCAGAAAGTGGTGTTTGTTTCCCTGAAAGTCCAGTGCCGTCACCTGCTGGTCCTGCACAAATTCCCCTTCAAAGACCCGTCCAATGGCGTGGCGCATGGCCTCCATTTCAGAGGGCACCTCCATCAGGTCCAGCCAGTTCAGTTCCGTGAAATTCAGGTTTCCCATCATCTGGCTGAACTCCCGGTTCCAGCGCTGGATGTGGCCCTCTCTGGACACCGTCACCATCGGGTAAGGGGCCTGATCCACCGCCTGACGGTAACGCTCCTCGGCCTGCAGGCGCACGTTGTTGCTGTGGATGCGGTTCAGCACACTGCGAAGCTGCACGAGCACCGTCTGGGTCAGGCGTAAAGTTTGCTGATCCAGCGGTTTTGGGTCTGGATGGTACCACACCACCACCAGTTTGCGGTGTTCGGTCTGAACCGGAACCGCCAGAGCGGCAGCCAGTCCATGTTCGGCTGCCGAAGCGCTCCGCAGGAAATGCTGGGCCTGGGTCACATCTGGTAGCCACTCGGGTTCACCGGTTTGCAGGGTTTTTCCGGGCAAACCCTCTCCCAGAGCGAAAGCCATGTGCTGGGCTTGCTGGATGAAACGCTGGTGTTTTGCAGGCTCTGGGGTGTAATGGGTTTTCAGCCTGAGCTTGCCATCTTCTTCCAGTTTCCACACTTCACTGAACACCCAGCCGTACATTTTGCACAGGCTTTCCATCACGGCTTGCAAGGCCAGACTGGGGTCACTGATGCTGCCCAGACGCTGGGTGAGTTCGTAAATCATCTTGCGTTCTTCGGCGTTGCGTTTCTGGGCGGTGATGTCACGCAGCAGGGAAGAAAACACCATGCCTTCTGGTTGCCGGATTGCCCCCTGAGACAGTTCAATCGGAAACTCTGTCCCGTCTGAGCGCAAGCCCACCACCTCGCCCCTTGAACCCAACAAACGGGATGCTCCACCTGTCACAACCCGTTCCAGTCCTTTTTGGTGTTCTTCACGGAAACGCTCTGGCATGATGATGTTTCCTGACTGTCCGAGCATGCTCCCTTCAGGGTGTCCGAACATCTGGTGCGCTGCAGGATTGGCCAGCACAATGGTGTTGCTGGCATCAATGACAATCACACCATCCTGTGCCAGATTGATCATGTCGTGGTAACGTTTTTCCTGTTGTCTGGCATGGGTGGCCCCCTCCTGCATCGCCAGAGCCATGGACTGCATAGCTCTGGACAGGTCTGCAAACAATCCCCGGTTGGGCCAGAGGATGTGTTTGCCCAGCATCTGGGTGTGGGTGGTCTGGGCCGTGGCGTACATCAATTGTTGCAATGGACGGCCCACCGCCCGGTCCCGGATCAGTCGGAGGATCAGGATCACGCACATCAACACCAGACTCCATGTCCCCACCCGTCGCAACAAGCGCTGTTGGAGGTCGTGGTTCATCTGGTTCACGGCAGCAGGTTGTATGCCAGAGGCCAGTTTCAGACCCTGATTTTGCAGTTGGTGTGAAGGGCCAGTGGTTTGGCCTTCAGGAAGCAAGCTGCCATGCACAGGCACAGCAAGCTTGCCCTGCCAGAGGGCAACAGACACGTCTGAACCCCCAAAAGGAGAATCAGGCAACTGGTCTTCCAGACCTTTTGGGCTCAGCATGGCCCATAAAAAGCCATGTCGCACTGGAATCCACAACATCAACACAGGATCTCGATCCGTCTGGATGATGGTGAAAGGCGTTTTGTCTGCAGGTGGTTTTTTGAAAGCTGGAATCAGGCGGGAGTCCCCATTTTGCAGGCACTCCAGTGTGGAGGTTGCACTCTGGTAACCCCAGCGTTCAAGCAGGTTCTCGGGGGTGAAGGCCACTTCGCAGCGTCCGAACAGTGTCAGGCGGGCATCTTGAACGGCTGCACGGCTTTTCATGTCCTGAACCAGCTGGTTCAGGCGTTTGTCCAGCGTTTCTGTGAAGGTGCGGGTTTCCCAGTGCCACTGGTTCCATTGCTGGTTTTTGCGCTGCAGGGCGTCATGGACCAGCATGACCAGCACAGGGGTGAAGGCCAGAGTGATCACCACCGACACCAGCATCAAAATCCATCTGAGGGTTTTTCGGATGTTCTGGTTGGCCTCAAATGGCATGGGCGGTCAGCGGAGCTTTGATGCAGGCCAGAAAAGCATGAACAACTTCAGGATCAAACATTTTACTGCTCTGGGAAAGGATTTCTTGCAGGGCCTCTTCATGGGTCCAGGCTTTTTTGTAGGGGCGTTCGCTGGTCAGGGCATCGTACACGTCGCACACCGAGACAATCCGGGCTTCCAGAGGAATCGCCTCGCCGGACAGACCCTGAGGGTAGCCTTTGCCGTCCCAGCGCTCGTGGTGCGACAGGGCAATCCGTTCAGCCATTTGCAACACAGGGGTTTTGCTGCCTTGCAGGATGTTTGCCCCCATCTGGACGTGTTGTTTGATGACTTCGAACTCCTCTGGGGTGAGGCGTCCGGGTTTCAACAGAATGTGGTCCGGGATGCCCACTTTGCCGATGTCGTGCAGTTTGGCGGCCTGTTCCAGCAGTGCCAACTGGGGTTCCAGCATCCCGAGGGTTTGCCCGATCTGGACAGCCATGTGACCCACCCGGTCGGTGTGGTCTCCGGTCTGGTCATCGCGGTATTCTCCGCAACGGGCGAGCCGTTCCACAATTTCCTGATGGGCCAGATGCAACTCGTGGTTGTGCTGCACAATCTGTTCGTAGGCGAGTTGCAGGTCATGGGTGCGTTCAAAAACCTGTTGTTCCAGACTCTGGTTGTGCTGGGACAGTTTCTGGTGCAGGTGTTGCAGGTGCAGGGTGTTTTTGATGCGCAGCAGGGTTTCGGTGCGGTCAATCGGCTTGGTGATGAAATCCATGGCCCCCAGAGCAAGCGCCTCGTGGCGGGCTTCGGTGGTGTTGTCGGCGGTGAGCACAATCACTGGAATGAATGTGGTGGAGTCCTTTTGTTCAGAGAGCGATTTCAGCACGTCCAGTCCACCGACATGGGGCATCATCAGGTCCAGCAAGACCAGATCGGGTTTCTGTTCAAGGATGGTTTGCACAGCCAGACGGGAATCCTGCACTTCCAGAGGGGAGGGGTAACCGCTTTGCATCAGCAGCCTCCGCACCAGAATCAGGTTGGTGGGTTCATCGTCGACCACCAGAATTCTGGCGTGGGGGAACTGGGACACAGCAGGGTTCATGGATCAGTGTAGTTCAAGGGGCATGACGGCTTTCTGCAGGTGTTCTGTTAAAAGCCGTTCATGCAGGCTTTGAGCAGAACCCAGCGTGGCACAACAAAAAAGGCCATGCTCTGGAAGGATCAGGCGGTTTCGCCCAGAGCCGCTTCGGTTTTTTCGATCACTTCAGGGCAGCCCCTCAGGTTGCTCTGGACCCCGGTCACGTGCATGTGGGCCAGACTGAGCAAGCACTGGACATGCTCGGGGTTGGCGGCTTCGGCATAGATCCGCAAGACAGGTTCGGTTCCAGAGGCCCGGAACATCACCCATGCGTTGCCAGAGAGCAGCCATTTGATGCCGTCCCTGCGGTCCACCGAAACCACTTCATGGCCTGCGATGGGGAAAGGCTCTTGCACCCGATCCATGGCCTCGTTGCGTTCGGTCATGCTGTTCAGGGTGAGGTCAAGGCGGTCATAGGCATGCTGGTAGCCGGTCATCAGTTCGATTTCATGGAACAGCTCGGGCAGGCTTTTGCCAGAGAGGGCCACCGCTTCAAGGAGCAAAAGGGCGTTCAGGATGCCGTCCCGCTCGGGAAGGTGCCCGAGGATGCCGATTCCACCCGATTCTTCTCCGCCAATCAGGATTTTGCTTTGCAGCATTTCCTCTGCGATGTACTTGAACCCAATCGGGGTGGTGATCACAGGCAGGGAAAGCAGGTGACACAGGCGTTCAATGATCCCAGAGACCGAAACGGTTTGCACCACGGTGCCCCGCAAGCCACGGTCGTAAAGGTGTTTCAGCAGCACCGCAAAAATCTGGTGCGGATTGAAAAACAGCCCTCCGGCGGTGACGGCCCCAATGCGGTCTGCATCTCCGTCGGTCACGGCTGCGAAAGCCAGACCGGAAGCGTCCCTCAACAGGTCGCTGGTGTGGTGAAGGTTGTGCAAAATGGGCTCGGGGTGCACCCCATAAAAAGTGGGGCTGGCCTCTTCGCGCACGTTCCGCACATCAAGGTCTATCCCGACATGTTCCAGAAAACCACTGACCCATCCGGTTCCCGAGCCTCCCATGCTGTCGTGGTAGAAGGTGCCTTCGAAGGACTTCAAAACCGACAGGTCCAGCAGGTTTTTCAGGTGGTCGTAGTAAGCGGCCTGAATGTCAAAGGTTTCGATGGGGTGCTTTGCAGCATCGAATTCTTGTGCAGCGGTGCCCAGAAACACCTCCACCTGCTTGACCCGCTCGGGAATCAGGCTGCCCCCATATGGCCCTTTCAGTTTGAAGCCGCAATACTCTTTGGGGTTGTGTGATGCGGTGATCATCACGCCACCGTCGGCCTGAAAGTGGGTCACGGCAAAAGACAGGGCTGGGGTGGGCAGGAAGGCTCTGGAGAGGTACACCTCAAGGCCGTTGGCGGCCAGCACTTCGGCGGTTTTGCGGGCAAAGCGGTCTGCCATGAAGCGGGTGTCAAAGCCCACCACCACCCTCCGCCCACCGATGACTTTCAGGTATTCGGCATAAGCTTGAGCGGCCAGAGCCACATTTTCGAAAGTGAAGTTTTCGGCGATCAGGTCTCGCCAGCCGTCGGTTCCAAAACGAATCATCTCATCACCTCATGCGTAGCGGCTGTACTCGGCAGAGTTTTTCAGGCCCTGCACCACTTTTTTGATGTCCTGGGTCCGGTCTTTTTTGACCACCAATGTCACTTCGCTGGTTCGCACAATCACCACATCGTCCAGGCCAATGGTCACGATCAAATCGTCCCCAGAGGTGGTGAACAAAATCGCCCCTTCGGTGTCAAGGCCCACGTGTTTGCCCACCGAAACGTTGGGGTTTTCGCTGCGCATCAGGCGTTCCAGAGCGTTCCAGTCTCCGAGGTCGTCCCAGCCGAAATCGGCGGGCATCACCATGATCGAGTGGGTTTTTTCCACGATGGCGTAGTCAAAACTGATTTTGTCGAGGGTGGGGAACACCTCGCGCACACCGCCCCGTTGCTGCATCGCGGTTTTCAACTGGTGGTACAGCTCGGGTTGGTGAAGCTGGTACTCGCGCAGCAAAGCCTGCACAGGCACAATGAACACCCCGCTGTTCCAGGAGAAGTCGCCTGAAGCAATGAATTTCTCGGCGCGTTCACGGTCCGGTTTTTCGGTGAACTGTGCCACCTGATGGACCGCGAAGCCGTCCACATTTCCGGCCTCTGGGCCTTTTTTGATGTAACCGTACCCTGTGGAGGCAAAAGAGGGGTTGATCCCGAGGGTCACAATCGAATCGAAAGTGTGGGCGGTTTGTGCAGCGGCCCGCACCACTTCCAGAAAGTGCTTTTCATTGCCGATGCGGTGATCGGAAGGGAAAATGCCCATCACAGCATCCGGGTAATGCTGGGCCACCGACAGGGCGGCAAAGAGCACCGCAGGGGCCGTATCGCGGGCCATGGGCTCGACCAGCAGGTTTTCCAGAGGCAAATCGGGAAGCTGTTCCAGCACCAGAGAACGGTAATCGTTGCTGGTCACCACAAAAAGCTGCTCGGGGTGGTCGGTGAGTTGCTGCAAGCGGCGCTGGGTGTTTTGCAGCAGGCTGTAGGGGCTGTTGTCAAGGGTGAGGAATTGCTTGGGTTTGGCCTTTCTGGAGAGGGGCCAGAAACGCTCGCCACTCCCACCAGCGAGGATCACAGGAACAAACAGGGGACTTTGCATGGCTTCTCCTTTCAGGCGGCCAGAAACTTGCGGGCCATTTTGAGCAGGCTCTGGCGGGAAAAGGGCTTGTGAAGCAAATCGCGTGCCCCGAGCGCCAGGGCCTGACCGGTGATTTCTTCTTCTCCCTGTGCGGTGATCACCACCACACTGGTGTGCTGGGGTTGCTGCTGGATGGTTTCCAGCAAGCTGAACCCATTCTCGCCGGGCATGTTCAGGTCGGTGAACACCAGATTGAAGTGCTCGGATTGCAGTTTTTCCAGTGCATCTGCCACACAGGTGGTCACCACCACTTCATAGCCGTGGCTTTGCAGGATGTGACGGATCAAAAGACCGATGTATTGTTCGTCGTCCACCACCAGCACGCGGTTCATGGTCTCAGCCTTCCCTCTGGGGAATCACCTGATCGAGCAGGGTCAAAGACAGGAGTTGCTTGACCACCGGACTGGCATTCACGATGTACAGCTCACCGCGCCCGCTGCGGGCCAACTTGAGGCCCGAGATGATGGCGGCCAGTCCAGCGGAATCCAGAAACTCCACCTGTGATGCATGCACTTCAAGCTGGTGGATGCCGACCTGGGACAGCTCTAGAAAAATGGATTTCAGGTGGGGGGCGTTGTGGGCATCCAGGCGCTCATCCAGCAGGATGCTGGCCTGTCCGGCATTTCGGGTGATTTTCATGGGTGGGCTCCTTTGGGGAACGTCAGCTGGGTGAAATTCCAGCCCTGATTGCGGGTGTATTGAATGCTGCTGGCGGCCTTGCGCACGATGATGAGGCCGTATCCTCCCTCACGCAACTCGCCTTCGGTGAGCTCTGGAGCAGAGGTGGGATCAAAAGTGTGTCCATCGTGCAGCACGCTGATCAGGTAATCGTCGTTGCGGTCTTGTACTTCAATGGAAATGCGGTCTGCTTCGCTGTGACGGATGGCGTTCACCACCAGTTCGGTGACGGCCACATTCACCAGAATCGGATTGACGGCCTTCTGGCACTGGGATTCCAGAAATGCAGAAAGGTCGGCAAGGTAACGGGTGTCCGCTTCCATCTCGAATTTCTGGGATTCGCCGGGCTGGTACTGCAAGAACACCATGCTCAGGTCGTCGTTGACGGTGTAAGACTTCAGGGCAGACAGGACCGATTTGCGGGCCAGATCGGGGTGGGGGCTTTTGCGAAGCAGTTGTTCCAGTTGCCCCTGACCAAACATGCTGCCCGAGTGGTCCTCGGCTTCGGTGACCCCATCGGTGTAAAAGCACAGCATGTCGCCGGGTTTCAATTTGCCCGACTGCATCACGTAAGAACCAAAAGCAAAAGTGCCCAGAGGGGGTGCGGTGGCTTTCCAGCGTGCGGCCACTTCGCCATTGCGGATCACCAGCACAGGGGGATGTCCGAAATTCAGGTAACTGTAGCTGCCGTCTCGGGACAGGCGCACCAGAATCAGGGTGGCAAACATCGAAAGGTTTTCCAGAATCCCGTGCAGGGCATCTTCCAGAGCCACACCCGGATCGGGTTGACGCACCGCCACTTTCAGGGCAGAGACCATCATTCCGGTCAGCAAGGCGGCGGAAATGCCTTTTCCAGAGATGTCTCCCAGTGCGATCCACGGTCCAACAGTCAGGTGAAAATCTCCCCCCACATCCTGCGCAGTGCGTGAAACCAGAGTGCCCTGATAATCCTCAGGAAAAGTCAGGTGCTCGGGGACAATTTGACGCCACAACTGCGAAGCGGTTTCCCGTTCACGGCTTTCAATGTGGGCGGTGGTCAGGCGGTGGCGGTTTTTCAGGGCATTCAAATTTTGCTGCAGCACGCTGCCAATGGTGGAGGCGGTCAGGGCGTCTTCACTGGTGAAGCCTTCCGCTTTGCCCCAGAACACCATCCAGCCTCCTTTGAAAGGAACGGTCAGCACGCTCTGGGTCACACCGGGCAGTTTGTACTGGGTGCGCTGGGGTTTGGGCAGGTCATGGAGCCACTGGGGCACAGTATTCATCCAGACCCGCCCGAGTTTCAGGGCACTGTTGCTGGCCCCCATCAGTTTCTGGGCGTCTTGCACGAAGCGCACCAGATCCTGTTCTTTTTCCACCGAAAGGCTGCGCCTCAGGGTCTTCTGGAGCAGTTCGATGGTGTCGAAGCTGTCGGCCAGAGCCTTCAAGGCGGCTTGCAGTTCAGGGCTGTCCATGGATCCTTTCGATGGGCAGCACCAGATGCAGTCCGGTGATTTCCAGAATCACCTGCACGGCATCCTGCACATTCAGGATCTGCATTTGCAGGCCCCGCTCCCGGGCCAGTTTGAAACTGCTCACCAGCCAGCTGAGACCCGAGGAGTCGATGAAATTGACCCCTCCAAAATCCAGCACAAAGTCATTTTTGATGTCTTGCAAGGTGCTTTTCAGCTGGGGAACCTCGTGGGCATCCAGACGGCCCCGCAGTTCCAGACGGACAGGATTGCCAGTGTGTTTAAGAATGTCCATGTGACCTCCTGAGCAGGTTCTCGAAGTGCAGGATGTACCATTCCGCAACATCGGAGAGCAACAATCCAGAGGCTACCCGGAAATTGTTCAGGCCCAATGACCGGGCTTTCTCGAGGTCAGAGAGCACCTCCCAGAGGGCATCGCGCAGGCTTTCGGTGTTCTCGGGTTCGAAGTACACGGCCTGGTAACCTTCTTCTTCGATCAGGTCTTTCAGGTCTCCGATTTTGGGCATCACGGCCCCTCTGGCAAATTCTCCGGCTTGATGGAGCACCCCTGAGGATCCGGTGGTGCTGTTGTAAGGAAAAGCCACCACCGTGCTGCCCTGAAACACTTTGGGCACGCCTTCTTCTGCGACGTAACCGGTGTAATGGATGTTGCGCGCACCTTGGTACTTGTCCCGCATGCTTTGCAGGTAGCCTTTGGCATTTGGAGAATCGCTTCCAGCAATCACCAGTTGAATGTCGGGGTTTTTGGTCAGCAACTGCTGGTGGGCCTCGATCAGGTGGTCCACGGTCTTGTAGGTCCCGAACTTCCCGAACGTCATGATGGTGGGGGTTTCAGGCAAGGGGGCAGGCTCTGGAGGCTGGGTGAAAGTGCCGTGGGGGGCCAGAAACACATTTTCTGCCCCATAACTGCCGCGCAAAATCTCCACATAGCGGGGCATGGTGGTGGCGACCAGACTGCTTTGCAGCAAAATCCGGGTGAACATCCTTCCTGCCGTGCGGGTGATGAATTCCTGCACTCTGGAAAGTTTGAAGCCAGCCTTGTGCAAATCGATGGTCTCGAAGAGGTTGTGCATCAGGGTGATGGTCGGGAATCCGGCCCGCCTGCACAGCATTGGGGCCATCAAACCCAGAGCGGCAGGCACCCGTTTGTCTCCAAAGGTGGCAAATTGCAGGTTGAACAGCACCACATCGGGCTTCAGGGCACGCACAATGCGCAAGATGCTCTGGCTGTTTTTGGGGTCGTTGAAATCCCACACCCGGTAAACGTGCTTGTGTCTGGGGGCCTCTGGGACACGGTCTGCAATCACACTCACCCTGGAAACCGCACTGTTTTGACGGAAAGCCTCCACCAGATGGTACCCGTATTCATTCAGGGTCCCTCTGGACGGAGGATAAGCGGTGATCACGGCAATGTGCATTCAAATCTCCTTTTTGTATTGACCTTGCTGGTCGAGTTTGCGGATGGTCAGGATGTCTTTCATGAACTTGATGCTGTCTTTCAGGGGGTCCACTTTGCTGCCCGGCGCATCAAACCACTGAACTGGCACTTCTGCGACTTTGAAGTGGTATTTGACGGCCAGATACAGGATTTCCAGATCAAAAGAGAAACCCTGCATTTTTTGCTCTCCAAACAGCACCTGTGCACTTTTTTTGCTGAACAGTTTGAACCCGCACTGGGTGTCCTTGAACCGCACCCCACTCAATGCCCCCACCAGCATGCGAAGCCCCGAGGAAACCATTGAACGCAGGGCGCTTTTGTTCTCCACCTGCGCCCCGTCTGCTGCTCTGGAACCGATGGCCACATCGTAACCGTCTTTGATTTTCTGAATCAATCGGGGCAATTCCTCAATGGGGGTGGAGTTGTCGGCATCGGCAAACAGCACCATGTCCCCTCTGGCGGCCTTGACCCCTCTGGACACGGCTCCGCCTTTTCCGGTGTTGGGGTGCCGCAAGACCCGCAGGTTTTTCCAGCCCAGACCTTCCACAAGATCAGCGGTCTGGTCTTTTGAGCCGTCATCCGAAAGGATCAGTTCCCACTTCAGGCCCATTCCAGAGACATTCACGGCCATCGCCCCGAGGGTGGGCAGGATGCGTTCGGCTTCGTTGTAGGCCGGGATCACGATGCTGAGGTCAAAGTGGCTGTGTTCGGTTTCTTTCCAGGTTTGAAAGTCAGAGTACGACATGGGCAACGTTCCTTTCGCGGCTCACCAGAAGGGCCAGGTATCCGATCAAGAGCACAAGGCGACTGAAAATCAGGGCAAGAAGCATCTGTTGCAGGTCTGCATGGAAAAACAGCAGACCCACCACTTGCAAGACCAGACCGGGCAGCATCAGGTAACCTGCCTGTTTGCTGCCCAGTGCCAGATAGTGGTTTGCGATCACAAAAGCCATGCCATACAGGCTGGTGGCCAGAGCGTACCAGCCAATCAGGCTGCTGGCCTGACTGTAAGCCGAACCGAACAGCAGGTGCACCAGTTGAGGCCCAGCCAGAAAGCACACCAGCACAGCTCCGAGGGTGATGGTGAACCCCAGAGCCAGAGAAATTTTGAGCAGTTCACGGGATTTTTCTCCAGAGGCAACTCTGGGGAAGAGGGCCGTGGTCATGGCCCACAACACGTAGAAGATCACTTTGCCCACCACGCTGACCGCAGCATACAGACCTGCATCTTCGTGGGACAGAAACACCGGGGCCAGCAGCACATCGAGGTTCATGAACAGGGCTTGCGTGGCCAGTTGGGTGAAAGTGGGGGAGAGGTAGCCTTTCAGTTCTTTTGAAGCAATGGAACTGACCTGTTTGGGCAGGTGCTTGCGGAGTTGCAAGGCCACCAGAAAAATGGGCAGGAGGGTGGCCACCACTGCTGCGGTGGCTTTGGGCAGCACCAGAAACAGGGGCAAGGTGAACAGGATTTTCACGCCATGTTCGATGTACAGGCTGAGGGTGAAACTGCGGGTGTCGTGTTGGCCTTGGGCTTCGCCACGTTGCAAACCCACCAGAGTGTAGACCGGCAAGGCCAGCATCAGCAGCACCAACCACAGCACCGGAAGTTCCAGAACGGGTGCCAACCACACCAGCACAGCAACCCCGACCAGCACCAACCAGAGCAGGTGCTTGCGGGTGCCCATCCAGAGGTTGCGGGTGACGCTCTGGCTGAGGGCTGCAAATCGGGCTGCGGTTTGTTGCAAAGTGGCAGGCAAAAGGGAAAGGATCAGCAGCAAAGCCATGAATCCCACATACTGCCCGTACTCTGTGGGTTGCAGAAAACGTCCCAACAGCACGGTGAATCCGTAATTGAGGGCATTCACACCCATCAAGAGGAGCATCAAAAGGGAGTCTTTGTGCATGGCTTTTCCATTCATCTTGGTTTCAGCTTAGCCCTTTTCCTCTCACAATTTTTCACCTGAGCACAGTGACATTCTTGTAAGTTTTTGTTGTACTGATCGAGGTTTTTTCAATCACTCACAAATTCACACTTTGGCCACACTTCAAGATTTGTGAGAGAATTTTTGCCCAGAATCAAAAGCATGAACAACAAAACAGTGCTCCTTTCCCTGATCACGGCAGCATTGATCGCAGGTTGCAGCTCTCCCCGCAGCGTGACCCCTCCTCCCCCTCCAGCGGAAACCATGACCGATCTGGTGGTGCCTCCCTCTTTTGATTACGCCACATTGCAGACCTTGCAGGTGGAGGTGAATGCCACAGATCAGGGATCTCCCTTAGAGAACATCGGAGTGAGTGTTTTCACCCGAGATCCCCAGATTCCAGATGAAGCAGGGTTCCCTCTGGAACCTCTGGCCAAAGGGATCCTGGTGGGAGGCAAGTTCAGCACCCCCGTGACCATTCCCAAAGATGTGAAGAGCGTTTTTGTGCGGGTGGACTACATTTTTGCCAACCAGAGCAGTGTGCGTGAAGCCACCATCCAACAGGGGCGTGCAACATTCGATTTCAGCAGCCTGCCCTTGCAAAACCTCAGCATTGGCAAACAGGCGGTTTATTCCATTGGCGCGACAGTGGGTCGCTACACTGTGCTGGGCGGATGGGCCAACAATGGGGTTCCCTCCTACCTGACCACCCCTGAAACCATCACCTCCGCTTTCTTGAATCAGGTCAACAGCTCTCTGCCTGAAGGCCGCAAGATCAGTTACCCCACCGACACCAGCAATTTCAGGGCTGACCATCCTTACATTGCCAGCAGCACCCAGAGCAACGTGATCCTCAAAGAAGACGCTGAACTGTGGGTGTCCTTCGTGCACGAAGGGGCCGGATACAAAAACATGCTGGGGTACTTCATTTACGATCCCCTCAACCCTCCCACCTCTCCCAGCGACCCCAAACTGAAGTATTACCTTGCTTTCCCCAACCTGTCTTACAGCCCGGATGGAGGCATGACCTCTGGGATGAAAGTGCAACTGAAGTACTTCGATGAAACCGGCAAAGCCAGCAACCGCTTCCCAGCAGGCAAAGCCGTGGGTTGGTTCATTGTGGCCAACGGTTGGAACGGCAGTCCCACCAACGGCCTGAACACCTACTTCTCTCTGGACCAACTGAACCCCGAGAACCCCAACAGCATCACCAACTCCCTCAGCAAAACCAACATCAAGCGTCACGCGATTTTGCTCAAAGACGATACCGCCCAGCACCTGATGCTCGGGTTTGAAGACCTCCTGCGCACCACCTCTGGATGCGATCAGGACTTCAACGATGCGGTTTTCAAAGTGTCTGCCACCCCTTATACCGCCATTGACACCAGCCAGATTCCCAATGTGCGCAACCCCGGAGAACCCGATCCTTCCACGCTCGACACAGACAAAGATGGTGTGGCAGACATCATCGACCAGTTCCCGAGCGATTCCACTCTGGCCTTCAAGACCGATTTCCCAGCCCAGTTCACCGAGGGCACCGTCAATTACGCCACCCTCGCCTTCGAGGACAAGTGGCCGATGAGTGGCGATTACGACTTCAACGACATGGTGATGAACTACAAATACACCCTCCTGATGAATGCCAGCAATCAGGTGGTGCGGGTCAAAGCAGATTTTGTGCTCCGTGCTGCTGGAGCCCTGTATCACAACGGTTTCGGGTTCCAATTGAATGTGCCCCAGAGCGCTGTGAAATCCGTGACCCGCAACGGGTACACTTTGCCTCAAAATTCATACATCAAAACCCGGGCCAATGGCACCGAAGAGGGACAAACCAAAGGCGTGGTCATTGTGATGGACGATGTGCATCAGGTGCTCAAGTCCAAAGGCCAGTACATCGCCTACCAGAAGTACATGAACACCCAGAGCGACAAGCCGTTCATCACCCACATTCCCATGAGCTTGACTGTGGAATTCAACACCCCACAAAGCCAGACGGCGCTCGGAACGGCTCCCTTCAATCCCTTCCTGATCAGCGATGGCACCGGTCAGATTGACCCTGCACGCAACCGGGGCCATGAGGTGCACCTGCCCGGACAGATGCCCACCGACCTTGCCGATCCCAGCCTGTTCAAAACCATGACCGACAACACCAGCGTGAAAGACGGTCGCACTTACGTGACACGCAACACCCTGCCGTGGGTTTTGAACATCCCCGGCAACTGGGATTACCCCGAGGAAGTCAGCGATCTGGTTCCCACCTACCTGAACTTCTCGAACTGGGCACAGAGCGGTGGTTTGCAGAAAACCAACTGGTACCAACCTCTGGCTGAAAACCGCAACGAAGCCCGCCTGTACAAGCGTCCTCTCCAGCAATCCGTGAAGCAGTTCTTCAGCGCGTGGTAAACCTGTGACTGTGACCCGTCAGCCTTCCGAAGCCTCTCCTGTCAGCAGCCCTGCGCTCAACCCCACCGCAATGTGGGGTGGGCCGGGGCTGACCCTGCTGTTTCTGCTGGCTTTCCTGAACTGGGGCCTGTACACCAGACTGCAACAAAAACCTTTGCAGGCCAGCATCCAGATCCCTTACCAGCAGACGTTTGCAGAGAACCCTCTGGGAGGTTGGCGTCTGACAGGCGTGTGGGAGGTGCGGGACCACAGTCTGGTGACCGTGAAACCCGGCAAAGCGCTGATTCCCCTGCGCACCGAAGGTCCGTTCATGGCACAGGTGACTCTGGGCTTGCCCGATGCAGGAGGCAGTGCCTCTTTGCTGTTCATGCATCAAGACAACAAGGAAAGCCAGATGGTGGTGCTCACCCGCAGTGCAGGACAGGCCCAGATTGGGGCCGGTTTTGTGGATGCCAGAGGCAAAGTGCAGCTGCGTGCATCGGTCAAGATTCCCGATCAGCAGTCTGGTACGCTTGCCATCAAAGTGCAGAACAACCGCTACGGGGTGTTCTGGGAAGGGGAGCAGGTCCTGAAAAATCTGGATTTACAGCACCAATCGGGTCTGGTGGCCTTGAGTGGCAGCACCCCGCAGGTGACCTTCACTGACTTGCAGGTGGCCGAATTCTTCAATTTGCTCAAACCCAATCCCACGGGTCTGCAACTGAAAAACTTCCGGTCGGTCAGTGGCAAATGGCAGCAAGACAAAGCTGCAGTGGTCCAAATCAACGAAAACGAATACGACACCATGCTGGTGAACCGCAAACCCCTTTCAGAGAACTTCCAGATGAACGTGACCCTCAGGCACCTCAAAGGACAGGGGGGAGGGGTCATGCTGGGCACCCAGCTGGGCAACAAATCAGGGGGTTATCTGGTGCGATTCAACGATCAGGGACCGGGCATCCTGTGGGGCAAATTCAACGATCAAGGGGTTTACGAACCCATCGGCTACCTTTCAAAAGTTGGAACTGGACCAGCTTACACCCTGTCTGTGAGCGGACAACTCGGGCAGATTGCTGTGCGTCTGGACGGTCAAATGCTGTTCACAGCCCCTTATCAGAAAGGCACCTACGTGGCCTTGACCACCTCCAGAAGCCAGGTGGAATTCAGTCGGTTCATTCTGAGGGACGTGCCATGACTTTTCCTGCGCGTTTGCCTGTTCTGCCAGAGTGGATCAAGGTTCCGCTTTCGGCCTTTTTGCTGTCCAGAATGGTGGTCTTGCTGGCCGGATACCTCGGGCAGGTGCTGATCCACGCAGAGCCCAAAGCTGGACAGTGGCATGTGGCTCCAGGCAACCTGATTCTGGACCCTCTGGCCCGCTTTGACAGCGGATTTTACCTCTCGATCATCACGCAGGGGTACAGCCTGAATCCGGGTGAGCAGAGCAACGTGGCGTTCTTTCCGCTTTATCCACTGCTGGTGAACCTGCTGCAACCCCTGTTTGGCCCCGGCGATTTTGGGGCTCTGGTGGCCGGAACGGTGGTTTCGCACATGTGCTTTCTGGGGGCTCTGGTGTTCTTGTATCGCCTGACCTTGCTGGAATTCGGGGACAACCAGACGGCAGCCAGAGCCGTTGTCTACCTGTGTGCCTTCCCAACCAGTTTCTTTTTCAGCATGGTTTATACCGAAAGCACATTTCTGCTGTGTGCCACGGCCACCATGTTTTATGCCCGCCAGAGGCAGTGGGGATGGGCCACGGTGTTTGCTTTCCTGACCACCTCGTCGCGCATTGTGGGCATCCTGACCTACCTGATGGTGATGCTGGAATTCTTCAGGGGATGTCCCATCCAGCCCAGAGCACTCTGGGAACGCATCCGTCAAGACATCCTCTCTGCGGTTTTGATCCATCTGGCCCCTTTGAGTTTACTGTTCCACATGCTGTTTCTGTCTTTCAGTGTTTCTGATCCGCTGGCTTTCTGGACGGTGCAGTCTGCTTGGGGCCGGGAAAACCTCGGGCCAATTGGAAGTTTCATCAAAGACTGGAAACCTCTGGTCAGCCAGAACTGGCTGACCGGCTTGAATTACTGGAATGTGGTGCTGGACAGCATTGCTTTGCTGTGCACTCTGGGCCTCAGTGTGGTCATCTGGCGCAAACTGGGGTTCAGTTACGCGCTTTATGTGGTGCTCGGGGTGCTGATTCCTGCTTCGAGTGGCATCATGTCCATGAGCCGTTACGTGTTGATTCTGTACCCGCTGTTCATGCTGCTGGCCCATTGGGGAAAAAACGAAAGGCTGGACCGCACCTATCTGACCCTCGGGTATGCCCTGCTGGGCATCCTGACGGTGGCGAGTGCCAATTGGGTGTTTGTGGCCTGAACTGCAGGCAGCACAAAGGGCAGCCGCAAAGTCGTTGCTCGCGATGCAAAACCAGAAAGCCGTCAGCGGTCCGTCAGAAGGAAAGTCTGTTTCTGATCCCGTGGGCTTGACAAGCCTGAGTGGGCTTTGCTTTTGAACCGTGTTGTACTGAGTCACACAAGCCTCTGGATGTGCTTTTCGCTGACAGCTGACGGCTGAACGCTGAATGCTTTCTCAAGTGCCATGTCAAAATTCAGACTTTGCGCTTGTGCTGGGGCAATACAGGAGATCAAAACCACAGGGTTGCATCTGGATCAACTGTTTTGGGTCTGGGTGAGGCTTCAGAAGTGGGGTCAATAGAAGTGTATCCCTTGATACAATTTCCAACATTTCTGTTTCAAGTTTGTAAAAAAATGTCGACTGGCATTGTGAACAATTTTTTGCAGGCGTTTAGAATGTGCCCATGTTGCGCACTCTGGGCCCCCTGCAACTGGACGGCCACCCCCTGACCCGACCCAAAACCCTGACTTTTCTGGCCTATCTTGCTCTGGCTGGACCCGTGTCACGGCGGTATGCACGTGAAATTTTCTGGGGGGTGGGTTCCAGCACCTCTGCCCTGAGGGTGGTCCTCAACCAGTTGCGCAAAGAAAACCCCGAGTTGGTCATTGAGAATCAGGACCTGCTTTCCAGCCCTGTGGATTCGGACGTGAAACGCTTCTTGCTGGCCGTCCAGAGGCACCACCACGAACAGGCTTTGCTGCTGTACCGGGGTCACTTTCTGGAAACCGTGGATTTCGAAATGGGCGAGGAACTCGAAGAGTGGGTGCAAACAACAAGGGAATCCATGCTCAGGCACGCCATTCATGCAGCTTTTTCTCTGGCCGAGCAGCACGCCCGTTTGCACGATTGGCCAGAGGTCAGCCGCAGGGTGCATCAAGGGCTGCATTACGGGTCCACTCTGGGCTTCACCTTCGAAGAAAAACACCATGCGCGGGCGTTGCTGATTGCTGCTGGAGACCCTGCTGCCCGGTTCTTCGATGCCTGTGCCATCCCAGAGGAGGCACCAGAGGAGGTCACAGCTTTCCAGCGTGAAAAGATGATGGTGCTTCCTGAAAAATCCGAGCCCTTTTTGGGACGGGAAACCTGTCTGCAAGAACTGCTGGAGCAAGTCAAAACCCAGCGCCTGACCACCATCACCGGGATTGGTGGAAGTGGGAAAACCACCCTGGCCAGCCACCTCATTCACCATCCAGAAGTGCAAAAAGGGTTTCAAGATGGGGTTGGATGGATCGACTTGCAACACCAGAGTGCCTCCCAATGGACCGATCACGTGGCCAGAATGCTGCAGGTGCCCCTCTCAGAACATGAAAGCTGGAACCGCATTCTGCAGTATTTGCAGCCACGCCATGTGCTGCTGGTGCTCAACCACTTCGAACACCTGCACACCGAAAAAAGCAAACTGGAACAGCTCCTCCAGCACTGCCCCAATGTGCATGTGCTGGTCACCAGTCGCGCTCGACTCGGGTTGTCCATCGAAAAGGCCCGTGCCCTCTCAGGGCTGGAACACGAACAGGCTTCGATTGAACTGATGCTGCAAGGCATCCCAGCAGAACGCATCCAGATGCTGAAGCCCACGGCCCTGCAACATCTGGTCCGACAGGTGCAAAACCACCCTCTGTCTTTGCAGCAACTCGGGCACCTGCTGAAATTTGTCTCCCCCACAGACTTGCTGAAATCCTTGCAACACAATCCCAGAGAAACCACTGGACCCGGACAGGGCATGATGCAGGTGTTTGAATCCACCTGTTTGCTGCTTCCAGAGGCCATCCAGCAGAAACTTTTCTGGCTCGGGGTTTTTGAAGACGGCTTCGATTTGCAGGCCAGCATTCAGGTGGCAGGCTTTGGACTTGCTGAACTTCAGGTGCTGCATGACCACAACCTGATCCAACTGGAAGCTTCAGACCGATACACCTTGCATCCGCTGTTCCTGGAACACCTGCGCCAGAGCATCACCCCAGAGCAGTGTCAGAACATGGCCGAACGGCACCACCAGCATTACGTGTGTGAACGCCTGCACAAGTTGTCTGAAGACAGTCTGACTGCGGAATTTTCCTCAGAAGAGGTCAACCTCAGAAAGGCGATTGCGCATGGGGTGAAGCAGCAACTGCCTGACACCGAAGCCACGCTTTATGTGTGTCTGATGCACTTTGAGCGGCAAGGTGCGTACCGTGCAGGGTTGCAGTTTTTTCAGGCCCTGTGCAATCTGCCAGGGTTGCACAACGCTGTGCAGGTGATTCTGGAAGCCCACACCAGCTGGATGGCCTTCCGTTGCGGAGATTACGACACGGCACTCACCCTTGCAGAAAGGGCACTGGTGCTGGCCCCTCCCGGCACATCCAGAACCATCCTGATGCAACTGCACAACACCCTCGGGACCATCCACTTGCAGCACGACCGGGAAGCGCAGGCTGAAGGGCATTTCCGCGAAGCCCTGAAAATGGCCATGGAAATCAACGATCCAGTCAGGATGTTGCGGTACAGGTGCAACCTCGCCACCTGTCAGATGGGTCAAGGCAAGCATGAGGAGGCCGCCAGAGAATACCAGTTTTTGCTGGGCACCCCTTCCCTCAGAAACGATGTGAACCTGCTGGCCGTGGTGGTGCTGGCATGGAGCCACCTGCAACTCTTCCATGTGCGTGGCCCCCATGTGGCACAGGTGGTCATGCTGCTGGAAGAGGTCCTGCAACGTTGTCAGAAAGCAGGTCTCAGCACCCACCTGCAAGACATCACGGTCACCCTCGGGCATGCTTACCTGCAAGACCGCCAGTACGAAAAAGTGCTGGAATGTGTGGGCTCCATCACCAGAGAAATGCAGGGCAGCCACCACCCAGTGCATGAAATTGATGCGGTTTTGCTGGAAGCGAGGGCCTACACCCTCCTCAGACAACTGCCCACCGCCCGCAACCGCCTGATGCTCGCCATCCACCTGATGCGCGACCAGTTGGCCCCCTCGAGGGTGGTGGACAGTTTGCTGTATTATGCCGATCTGGTGCATCTGGAAGGCTCAGGGAACATCCGCGAATTGCAAGAATTGAGCAGCATGCGGATGTCCCGCTGGCAGAAAGAACTGCTGGAAGAAGTGCTGGTCCGCACTTCGTGGTCAGAGCACCCGATGCCTCTGGATTTGTGGCTGAATTTCCAGTGGCTCAGGCAGCACCACCTCAGGGTCCAGCAGCAGGTTTGACCGGATCCACCACCGGATCCACTTGCTCCAGAGGCTGCAAGTTCACACTGGCCCGTTCCCAGAGCCCGGTCACCTGCTGGATGTCGTCTGCCTGCGGTCCAGCGTAAACGTACAGTTGCCAGTTGCGGTAGGTGGCCTGCATTTCAGGGGCCTCCCCGCTTTTCTTGGGTGCCCTTTCTTTGGAAGGGGTGAGGTCGGTCCCATGAATGCGGGGGTCTTCTGAGCCAGAGGTGCCAATCAAAGGCTGCCACTGTTGAATCCATCTTCCCAGCCCGTGCCAGACGGATTTCTTGACGGGTTTGAGCGGAGCAAGGTCCCACTCGTTGCCCCAGGGGATGAATTCTCCTGCACTGAGGCTCTGGTGGGGGATGAACACATACACGGGTGCCCCCTCTGCTGTGAGGAGGAATTGCCCGGTTTCATCGAGGCGAAGGTTGACGGTGGCGGCCTGAGAAGGTTCGTTCATGGTGTCCTCAATGGGGTTGAAGTGAAGCCAGAGAAGAAAGCTCCTCTGGCAAGACAAACTTAACACATGCTGCGGGATCAAAACAGGGTTTCATTTGGTGCAGGTGGCCTGCTCTGCTGCGCCGATTTCCACCGCACAGTTCTGGCCGGATTCCGTCCGAAGTTGACCTTGGAAGGTTCCAGAGGGCAACAGTCCCCAGCCTTCTTCATCCAGCAGGATTTCCTGACCATCTGCCAGCAGCACACTGCCAAACCGGGCCACCTCGTCTTTTTGCCAGAAGAACTGCACCCAGCGGTTGACCTGAAAATTGCTGGACCAGTCGTACTGGGCTGCGCCCGGAGACTGCATTTTGATTTGCAGTGAGGTGCGTTTGGGCACCACCGTGAAGGGCAATTCTTCCATCTTCACCGACAGGACGTTGGTGGCTCTGGGGTCCAATCCTGCCACCCACACCACGCCTTTGTCATCGGTGGTTCCAGCGTAATCGCCGTTCAAGTACAGGGACATGCCGGGCACTCCGGTTTGCAGCAGCACGGCTGTTCCAGAGGCTTGCGACTGCACAAACGCCCGGGTTTCGGTCATCAGCACCGAGCCTTCAAAGCGTGCGGTGAATTGCCCAGAGGAGTCTGCCTGAACGCTGCCGTTCACAGGCCCCTTGAAGCTGTAGGCACCGAAGACCTTTTCCGGATTGGCCCCATACTGGATCTGGTTGGCACCGTCCAACCGCTGGGTGATCACCACTTCAGGTTGCACGGTGCGGGTCTCTGGGTTGGCCTTGACCTGAACGGTGGCCGTGCTGATGGGATCAACCTGAAAACGTCCGGTCAATCCGATGCGGAAGCCGTTACCAGAATCGTGCTGGGCATAAAGCTGCACCCGGTTGCTTTTCATGGAATACCCGAGGCTGGCTTTCACCCCGAAGTTGCCATTCAAGCTGTTCCAATATGCACTTCCAGACAGATCCACCGGGTTTTTGTCGTCTTGCAGCTTGGCTTCCACATCCACTCTGGGACGCAGAGGGTTCTGCAAAGGGTCCACAAGGGCTGCCGACCATGTGACCGGTCCAGAGGTCATTTCGGTGGCAAGCTTGAGGTGACCAGACCAACTCTGGTCTGCGTGCTCCAAGCCGAGTCCAACAGAGAACATCTGGCCGTCTCTGCGGGTCACCCCCGAGATTTGCAAGGCACCCGTTCCATCGGTGCGTCCAGCCAACTGGCCTTGCAGGTTCCAGTTTTCGTCCAGACCGTATACCGCCTGAACGCCTCCTGCCCAGTGTCCTTCCTGCCAACCGGCAAACCCGGCATACTGGATGCTGCCTGCTGGATTCACCTGACCGTTGAATTTGAACGGCACTTTTACCGTGGAGGTTCTCACCCGGTCCTGAATCCGGATCAGCACGGTGCCCTCTGCACCAGTCACCGCAATGTTTTGCAGTTTGAGCAAGCCCGGCCCAGCCTGAAAGCGGTCCAGCACCCGGTTGTTCTGCGAAACGGTCACGGTGGCAAAACGGGGCAATTCCAGTTCCACCTCTGGAATGGTGCGCTGCAATCCTTCTTGACCCTGCACAGCCAAGCCAGAGAAGCGGTCTGTGCGAGGCAAGGCCCACAGGTTCCCAGAAAGCACAGGCAGGTTGGCATTCCAGAGACCAGAGGCTTTCACCCCATCCCACTGGTATGTCACTTGCACTCTGGGATTGAAGACATTCAGTTGTCCGTTCCAGCTCTGGCCCACCTGAAGCCGGGCATCCCACTGTGCATCGTTTAGCCGCACTTCAAAGCTGCCGCGTTCCCGCCACGGGGTGTTTTTCTGGAGGTCTTTGTCCAGTTGCATTCGGTAAGACAGGGTGAGCGCAGGTTCAGGGGTCAGGACGACCACCTCGGGATCGGGCAGTTGCTGGGCGATGCGGGTTTGCACCGGAAACAAGCGGACTGGCAAATCCACATCCAGACTGGCATTCTGCAAGTTCAGAACAGGTGTGGCCTCTGGCTTCAACCACTGGTAAGTGACCCCATCGCACTCGATTTCAGAACCGACAAAAATCAGCTCTGGACCGTTCAAGACCCCTTTTTGCAGGGCGATTTGCTGGTCTGACAGCATCACCAGAGTGGGACCTCGCACCTCCTGATTGACCCGAACCAGCAGTTGCTGTTCCTGATCCAAGCAGTGGTTGCTGGCATGGGCTGCACCAGACATGAGCAGTCCCACAGAGAGCCACCGCAAACTACGGGAGGACAAGTTCCACATTCCGGTTTTCACTTCCCTGCACAAAATTCACCCGCACAGGACCTTTCCAGCTCAGGGAATTGGGCAGACGGTAAACAAGGGTGGACCCGGCCAGAGCGGTGCGGGTTTCCAGTTTGAACTTCTGGTTGTTGTACACCACCTCGGGGTTCCTGAACACCTCACGGCGGGTTCCACTGTTGCTGACCTTCACAAAAAGGCCTTCTGCATCTTGCAGCAGTTGCACGTTCATGTCGCTTTTGGCTGCGGGGTCCGTGAAATACAGGGGCAGGGACATCCTGAGGGCGGTGGTGAGCTGGGCGGTCACCCCATCCTTCTGAATTTCCCGGGTGGGTGCATTGGCCTCTGGAATTTCAGTGATGAACACCCGGTAACTGATTTCGGTGCCCTCGGGTTTCTTGCGCAGACCGAAGCGGATCACCTGTCCCTGTTTGCCCTGCACGGTGAACCGGGCCGGGGTGACCACCACATCTCGGGTGGGCTGGTACACGTCCTGACCGTTCACTTGCGTCCACTTCACCACTTCCACGGTGAACGTAGAGGCCTCCGTCCCGAGGTTCTCCATGCGGGTTTCGGTGCCCAGACGCATGGCAGAGTTGATTTCCATCACAAGAGGGGTGACGGTCACATTGACGGCCTGTGCAGATGGGGGCAGTGTGCAGGTCAGAAAGGTCAGGCACGACATCCAGAATTTACGGTTGATGGGCATGGCTTGGAATTGCCTTTCCTGTTGAAGCAGAGAACAAAAGGGAAGCCAGCACAGGCTGGCCTCCCCGGAGTGCCAGAAGGTTTATTCGTAGCTGATGGTGTAAATCAGGGTGCCGGTGTAGGTTCCAGCGGGAACGCTCCACTTGCCTGTGTCAATGGAAGGGGTCAGGGTCAGTTGGTAAACATCTCCCGAGTTGTCACCGGCGTCTGCAGTGAACTGCAGGTCATCGGTGTAGTTCAGGGTCAGCACGGTCAGACCTTCACTGCCCACTTTCAGGTCCACAGAGCCAGAGGTTTTGGCTCCACCACTGAAAACGGTGCCAGCGGTGCATTTGACGCTGTAAACGGTGATGGCAGAATCGTCTGCCAGACCACGGGAAGCGTCGTAAGAGAGGCTCACAACTTTATCGAATTTGGCCTCAATGATGTCGGTGTCGCTGCCACCCGAGTTGATCACACAGACGTTTTCTACGGCAGCATTGAACTTGACGTCTACAGAGCCAGCAAAAGCGGAGCCACCAAACAACAGGGCAGCGAACAGAGCCAATTTTTTCATGTGTTCTCCTTAAATGTGTTCTGTGCCAGAAGGGGGTTTCTGCACAGATGGACATCAGGCCATGGACAGTTTGAGGGGGTCTGACCTGATGCATGCATTCTGGCAAAGGGGGCGTTATCAGGGCGTTATCGCTCACAAGAAAGCTGATGAAAAGTCAGTTTTGTCACGTAAAAATGGTGTCCCAGAGCACCAAACCCTTGTAAAAGCTCTTGCTGGATGGTGTTCTGCTGCTGTTGGTGGTGTATCACTTCATGCAGAGATCAGGGGGGTTCACCCCTAAAGTTGCCATTGGAGGTCTCACTCAATGCGTCCATTTTTGAAAAGTTTGTTTCCACTGATCACCAGCCTGTTGACGGTTTCATTCGCCCAGCAAGAACCCCCCAAGCCGCGTCCCATTGCCCCCGGAGAACCGCCCGCCACCGTCACGGCCACCCGCAACGAACCCACCCCTCTGGAGTTCACCACCGACCAGTTGAAGCGCATTCAGCTTCCCGCAGGTTTTCAGGTGAAAGTGATGGCCACCGGACTTGGCAATGCCCGCATGATGCTGGTGATGCCCGACGGCAGCATCTACCTCAGCCGGAGATCCTCCAACGATGTGATGCTGCTCAAAGACCAGAACGGGGACGGCCTGATTGAAGCTTCAGAGCGCAGACAGGTGGCCCAGAACCTGAAACTTGCCCACGGTCTTGCTGAAAAAGACGGCAAACTCTACATCTTTGCCGACACCACCATCTGGGTGTCCCGCATCCAGCCTGACGGATCGCTCAGCACACCAGCGGTGTTTGCAGACGGGTTCCCGAGCTCTGGACAGCACTCTGCCCGCACCATCCACTGGGGACCGGACGGTTTCCTGTACGCCGGAGTGGGCAGCCCCAACAACGACACCCCTGTTCCAGAGACCGAAGCCGCCACGGTGATTCGCATTGCACCAGATGGCAAATCCAGAGAGGTCTTCTCCAAAGGGTTGCGCCACACCATCGGCTTCAAATGGCATCCCACCACGGGCGTGCTGTACGGCTTCGATCAGGGGTCTGACTGGCACGGTGACAACATCCCCCCGGAAGAACTGAACGCTCTGGAGCGCAACAAGAATTACGGCTGGCCCTTCTGTTACGGTGACAAAATCCCCGATCCTTACGTGAATGTCGGCAACATGCCCGGCAAAATCACCAAAGAGGAATACTGCCGCATGACCGAAGGCAGCACCCTGAATTACACCGCCCACGCTGCGGCCATTGAAATGGTCTTTTACACCGGAAACCAGTTTCCAGCAGCTTTCAAAAACGATGCTTTTGTGACCTTCCGTGGCTCATGGAACCGCAGCGAACCCAGCGGTTACGAACTGGCCCATGTGGAATTTGACGCACAGGGCAAACCCGTTTCCATCACCCCATTCATGACCGGATTCATTTTCAAAGATGGTGAGGTGTGGAAGCAATTTGCAAGGCTGGCCGGACTGGCCCAGTACACAGACGGTTCCCTGCTGGTCACCGATGACCAGAGCGGCGTGATTTACCAGATTTCACACACTGGAGGTGCCCAGTGAAACGCCTGCTGTTGTCCCTCACCCTGATGTGCTCAGCAGCCCTGGCCCAGAGCACTCCCCTCAGTGCCACTGCAAAACTGATTGCGCCAGATGGAACCCCTGCTGGGACTGCCACGTTTGTGCAAAACGGCATGGGTGTGCAGGTGACCGTGAATGTCTCTGGGCTTGCTGCTGGAAACCACGGCATGCACGTCCATGAATCTGGCCGTTGCGAGCCCGGTGTGGACCCGGCCACCAACACCATCGTTCCTTTTGGCGCAGCAGGAGGTCACTTTGACCCCGGCATGTCCGGCAACCACGACCACCCCGAGACCGACAACAAAACCGGGCACGGTGGAGACCTCCCCATGATCACGGTGGGCAGCGACGGAACCGGAACCGCCCAGTTCATGACCAGCAAAATCAGCCTGATGGGTGAAAACGGCATCCTGAGGCGCAGTCTGGTGATCCACGCTGCCCCGGACGATTACGCCTCTGACCCCTCGGGCAAGTCGGGTCCCAGAGAGCGTTGCGGAACCATCGAACGGGACAACCTGACGGTGCAGGATTACACCCTGCCCGGTCCTCAGGACTTCCCTGAAGGTGTGGCTTACGATGCCAAGCGCAACCTGCTGTTCACAGGCAGTGCTGCCAACGGCACCATTTACCAGATTGATGCCTCTTCAGGACAGGTCAGCAAGTTCAGCGATGGGGGAGGAGAAGGCCGCACCAGCGCTCTGGGCATGAAAGTGGACGTTGAAGGACGCCTGTGGGTGGCTGGAGGGGCCAGTGGCACCATCGCCCTGCTGAATTCTGATGGCTCGCCCTTCAAGACCCTTCACACCCCCAAAACCCCTTTGCCCTTCATCAATGATCTGGTGTTCTTGCCCGATGGGTCGGCTCTGGTGACCGACTCCTCACGCCCGATCCTGTTTCAGGTCACCCCGGAGTTGCAGGTGAAACGCTGGCTCGATCTGAAAGACACCCCCATCGTGTACCAGCCCGGCACCAACCTGAACGGCATTGTGGTGACGCCAGATGGCAAAGGCATCCTGACGGTGCAAACCAACACCGGGCAACTCTGGCACATCGATCTGGCGAGCAAAGCCGTTACGGAGGTCATGACCGGCCTCATGAATGGGGATGGTCTGGTCCTGAATGGGCAGAACCTGTATGTGGTGCGCAACAAAGACCAGATGGTCAGCAAAGTCACCCTCGGGGCCGACTTCAAAACCGCCACCCTGACCCTGAACGAACCCCTGCATGGTCTGCGTTTCCCGGCTACAGCAACCCTGATGGGTGGAGATCTGGTGGTCACACAGGCACAACTGGACAAACTGCAAAAAGGGGCACCAGAGACCCCCTTCAAGCTCAGCCGTGTGAAGCTGTTCTGAGCGCAAGTCAACAGTTCACAGTAAAAAGCTTTCTCAGGCAGGGTCTAAGCATTTGACGAAAAACAGGATATTGTCTCTCTGGAAATGGTTTTTGAACGGAGGGGATTCAGATGGATCCTCTCCGTTGATGCATGGGTGTTGTCAAAAATTTAGAGTTGATCCAACCTCAATGAACCTGTACATATTTCCCTGTTCTGAAGATTCGCTCTGGAAAAATCCAGAGCGGTTTCAGTTTTCTGATGGGGTCCCGAAAAGTTTTTGCCGTTCCAGCCACCTTGCCCCATAAGCCCCTGCGCTGTCCAGACCTCCCAGAGGTCCCAGAGGGCTGACCATCACTCGGGTGGGCAGGTGCAGTTCGGAAAGGGCGCGCAGGGTTTCTTGCAAGAGGGGTTCGGCAGCGTGTGGGATGTCTTGCAGCACCAGAATGGCCGGGTCCAGCATGGCGACCACGGCGGTCAGGTGGTTGGCGAGGTCCTGCATGTACAGTTTCAAAGCTTGTTTTGCCCTTCGGTCTCCCTGTGCAGCTTGCACCGACACCTCTTCGATGGACCCTGAAGGGTTGACCTCTTGCAGGTGTCCGATCAGGCGTTCTGCCAGAGGTTGGTGTCTGACCCGTTTGGAAGGGTCTGCTGCAAAAGAGATTTCTCCGGCTCCGCCTGTGGCCCCGTGGTACATCTGACCGCCCAGCATCAGGCCCAGACCCAGCCCGTAACTGTAGTTCAGGAAGGCCAGAGGGTCTTCTTTTTGCATTTCCAGATGGTGCCAGGTGTGCCACGCAGCAAGGTTGGCGTCGTTTTCCAAGAGAACAGGGCATCCCAGCCGTGCAGAAAGTTGGGATTCCAGAGGAAAGTCATGAAATCCCAGCACAGGATGGGTGACGGTGCGTGTTCTGGGGTTGATGGACCCCACCATGCTGATGGCCACCACATCTGCCGGACCATGGAGGGAAAGCCACTGATGGATGAGGTTCAGGTTGTGCTCGGGTTGGTTGCTCAGAAGCTGGTAGGGGTTGCCGAACTGCTGGACCTCTTCGGGTTCTGCCAGCAGGTTGTAGCGCCCGCAGGCCACGGTGGGGCTTCCAAGGTCCAGAGCAGTGATTCTGAAACCTTCGGTGTTCAATCGGACCCGTGCTGCTGGACGGCCCCGGCCAGAAGGGGGAGGGGTGTCTTCCAGCAGGGCCAACCTTTGAGAGGCCAGTTCATCTACGGCAGCGATCACCGAAACCACACTCAGTCCGGTGCGGGAGGCCAATTCGGGGCGGGTGCCAGGTCCAGCTTTGAGGGCCTCGTAAACGCGTTCTCGGGCAGATCGGGATTCAGGTGCTTGGGTCATGGGGGCCTCGGTTGCAAGAAGTCTAGGGCATGGGCGGGGTCAGCGTAAAGTCGAGATTCGGGCGGTGCAAACACAGAGAACCATCAGCTGTCAGCGGTCAGTGATCAGCACCAAGGAAAGTCTTCTCCAATCCCTTGCACTTGCAAAACCTGATCAGGGTATGCGTTTCTGCCTTTCTGCTTTCCAATTCAAAAGCCTCTGGGTGGTCTTTTCGCTGAAAGCTGATGGCTGACCGCTTTTTCAGGTGACCTGCCAAAATTCAGGCTGTGTGCCTGCCTTGCGGATGTGCTTGACAATCCTTCCTGATTTTACTAGCATTGATTTAATAAATCCAGCTTTAATAAATCCCTTCTCCCCACTCCCCGAGAGGATCCCATGACCCAGACCCAACCCCGCACAGCCCAAGAACTGCTGGACCTCCTCACCCTTGAAGAACAGGTGTCTTTGCTTGCCGGAGCAGACTTCTGGCGCACAGTCCCCATTCCTCGCCTGAACATCCCCCAACTGAAGGTCAGCGACGGACCTGCCGGAGTGCGGGGCGGAGGGGCTCTGGTGGGAGGCAAACACACGGCAGCTTTTCCTGTGGGGATTGCGCTCGGGTCCACCTGGAATGTGGATTTGCTGCACGAAGTTGGTGAGCATCTTGCCAGAGAAGCCAGAGAGAAAGGGGCTGCAGTGCTCCTCGCGCCCACCGTCAACCTGTTCAGAAGCACCCTGAACGGACGCAATTTTGAAAGTTACAGCGAAGATCCTTTCCTGACCGGGAAACTTGGAAGCGCATACATTCTGGGTTTGCAAAAAAACGGGGTGGCTGCCACCGTCAAACACTTCGTCGGCAACGAATCCGAATACCAGAGAAACACCATCTCCAGCGACATCCCTGAGCGTGCCCTGCGCGAACTGTACCTCGTGCCCTTCGAGATGGCGGTCAAAGAAGGCAAGACCCTTGCCATCATGAGTGCCTACAACAAACTGAACGGCACCTTCTCCAGCGAAAACAAACGCCTGCTGACCGACATCCTGCGCACCGAATGGGGTTTTGACGGACTGGTGATGTCAGACTGGTTTGGTGCCCACACCGCAGGAAAAAGCGTGCTTGCTGGCCTCGATCTGGAAATGCCCGGTCCGGCCCGTGCCCGTGCAAATCTGCTGGAAGAGGCCCAGAACGACCCAGAGATCCGTCAAGCGGTGCGCGAAGCAGCCCTGAACGTCCTGAAACTGCTGGAACGCACCGGAGTGCTGGAGAACCCTCTGGATGTGCTTGACGCAAACGAACAGGAAAACGAATACCCGGACACCCGGGCATTGATCCGCCGTGCAGGTGCAGAAAGCATCGTGCTCCTGAAAAACGAGCAAAGCATCTTGCCCCTCGCCAGAGCTGCAAAAGTTGCTGTGATCGGTCCCAACGGAGCCACCGCACAGGTGATGGGGGGTGGCAGTGCCCAGATGAGCGCCCACCGCAAAGTGTCCCCCCTGCAAGGTTTGCAGGAAGCCCTCGGGGAAAGTCAGGTGCTGTATCACATCGGCTGCGACAACGACCGTTTCCTGCCGGTGTACACCGGAGACCTGCACATCCAGTACCGGGCTCTGGACACCCAAGAAACCCTCGCCACCGAGGTTCGCTCTGGCGGAGAAATCATGTGGTTCGGGCTGCCAGAGGGGGTTCCTTGGGGCTTTGAGGCCACCGTTTCCACCACCTTGAAGGTTGCAGAAGACGGCGTGTACGACCTGAGCCTGACCAGTGCTGGCCTCACCAAACTGCTTTTGAACGGTGAACAGCGCATCGACAACTGGGACAGCTTCAAAATCGGAGATTCCTACTTCGGCTCGGGCAGCAACGAAGTGCGCACACAGGTGCACCTGACCGCCGGAGCGCACCCCATCCAGATCGAATACCGTCCCCTTTTCTCTGAATCGGGCATCCAGATGTGCGCCATGCGTTTCGGGTTCCGCAAACCCCTTCCAGAGAGCAGCATTCAGGAAGCTGCAAACGTGGCTGCGCAAGCAGACTTTGCTGTGGTGTGCGTGGGCAGCAACGGCGAATGGGAAACCGAAGGGGTGGACCGCTGGGGCCTTGTTTTGCCGGGCCGTCAGGACGAACTGGTTCAGGCGGTGGCAAAAGCCAATCCCAACACCATCGTGCTGCTGCAAACGGGAGGTCCCATCCTGATGCCCTGGCTTTCAGAAGTCAAAGCGGTGCTGCAAGCGTGGTTCCCTGGTCAAGAAGCCGGACATGCCATTGCAGACGTGCTGCTCGGTGATGCAGACCCCTCGGGCCGACTGCCCCAGACTTTCCCCCAGAGCCTTTCGGATGACCCCACCCACCCGGAGACACCGGACCTTCAGTACCCTGGCGAGAACGGACACGTGGAATATCAGGAAGGTCTGTACATCGGATACCGCCATGTGGACCAGCACCAATTGACCCCACTGTTCCCCTTCGGGTACGGACTGAGCTACACCCAATTTGAAATCACCTCTGCACAGGCGGCAGACACCCTGAACCCCGATGAAGAATTGCAAGTGCAGGTCACCGTGCAAAACACCGGAGACCGACCCGGACAGACGGTGGTGCAACTGTACGTGCAGGACCTGCAAAGCACCCTTGAACGCCCCCTCAAAGAACTCAAAGCCTTCCAGAAAGTCGCTCTGGAACCCGGACAATCCAGCACCCTCACCCTGATCCTCAACATGCGTTCCTTTGCGTACTACTCCGACACCCAGAGCGCATGGGTCGCCGAAAGGGGAGACTTCCTGTTGCACCTCGGGCAAAGCAGCCAGGACCTGCCTGTTTCCCTGAAGGTGAACCTCACGGCAGACTGGACCCTCAGCACCCAACCCTAGTTTTCCTCTCCTTCCATTCCTCGAAGTGCCTGAAAAGGCCAAAAACCTCCGGGTGAGCTCCGGAGGTCTTTGCTTTTTGGGATCAGGCCGAATCAGCCCTGAGCAACGTCAGATTGAAAAGTGACTTGACTGCGTCTGGAAGAATACACGCACATGCTGCCAATGAAATGCCCGAACAGCAAACCCTGTTTGCGCATCTCCTCAAGGGTGGCTCGGACCTCTGGGAGGGGCAGGACCAACTGCTGGGCGGTGCTGAACACCGTTTCCTGCTTGCCATGCTGGAACAACTGCAACACCGGATGGAACCACTCTGCATGGACCAGTTCGGATGGGTGCTCAAAATGCCGTCTCAAATAACGGGTGATGCCTCTGGCTGCCGGTTGGGCCTGAATCAAGCCCACACCCATCAGGTCTTCCAGCACCAGATGGGCCGCAGCAGAACTGCACTCCAGAGCGTCCCGCACGTCTTGCCCGGAAATGCTCTGGCTTCTTTCAAAAAGTTGAAGAATGGTGTTGCGGTGTTCGGGGGTGGTGCTCCACGGAACCATCAATGTCATGAAACCTCCTGCTCAAAGGGTGTTGCATGGACCTGCACACAGGTGCTGCGGAATGCAGTCACGGAGGGTCAGAGGTGCTCTCTTCCAGCGTAGCACGCTCTCATGAGGGGCACACCCAGACTCTGGCTTCACAGGTCTGTGAGACTTGCCACATGTGATTTTTCGCTCTGGAAGGGCAAATTTACAAGCATAAAGTAATGCAGATCACGTTTCAGATCTCTGGATGTGGGATACTTAGGGCCTTCCAAGGACGCAAGTGATGAAATGGCGCACATGGTTTTGCAGTGCGCGTTTTTTGTTTTTGGAGGGAAGGAAAAGAACATGGCTTCAGGCAAAGTAAAGTGGTTCAACGCAGAAAAAGGATTCGGATTTATTTCTCACGAAGGTCACCCCGACGTGTTTGCCCATTACAGTGCGATTAAAAGCAACGGCTTCAAAAAACTGAACGAAGGCGATGAAGTCGAATTCGAAGTTGAAGAAGGCCAACGCGGCAAAGGTCCCCAGGCCAAAAACATTGTGGTCACCAAAGCAGCACCCGAAGGCTCATACGACAGCCGTCCCCAGCGTCAATCCCGCTGGTAAGGCTCCACTTGACTGAAAAGCAGTCCGCTCTGGCGGGCTGCTTTTTTTGTGGGTTGCTTTTTGTTCAGGGTGTTTGTTGTGAGGCCCACTCACGCGTTTCCTCATAAAGGTCCTGTGCAGCTTCTGCCAGCAAAGCAGAGGGCAAAACATCGTGTTGGTGCAGGACTTTCAGCAGGGTTAGTCTGCAATGGGAACAGGGTTGATGGGGAAAAGCCAGAGTCAGCATTTCCAGCATCTCTGTTGTAGGGTGCTTTTGGGTGATGTCGGTCAGGTCATGAATGACATTCCACAGGTCGTCGGGATCACCTGTAACGATGGTGGCGTCAAGGGCATGTTGAAGCACCTGCTCATCGCCAGTTTGAAAGTTGAATTTGAACAGGGACAGAGCCTGAACCACATGCTGGCCGTGTGTCAGAAACTCCAGAGCCAGTCTGCGAACCTCTGGATGTGCGAAATGCTCCAGGCAGGACAGGGCACGAACAGCTATTTTTTCATCGGTGTGTTGTGCCAGTTCAATCAGGGGTTCAGGGCCTTTGGGGAATGGTCTGGATTGGAAAACACACAACAAGGGGGCGAGCAACTCTGGATCGGTGGTTTGTTCCAGGTCGTTGGCCAATTGCAGCAGGACATCTTCAGAAACCTGACGTCCCCGAAAAGGCAATCCCATGCAGTGTTCTGGACGGCTGTCAATGATGGCTCTTATGGCACCATAGGTGAAATCGGGCTTTTTGCGAGGAGGCCCCTTCTGCTTTTCGGGCCATGCCTGAATCAAGCGTCGAATGTCAGGGTCAGTGGTGGCCCAGTGTTGCATGCTGTCTCTGGGATCCATTGCCAGAACGTGTTTTGCTGTGTCGAGCAAAGAAAAAGGAAAAGGCTGTTCTGGATGTTCATCCAGCATTTTCCCGTTGCATTGCAACATGAAACGAAGTCCGTTCAATCGACACACCTGCAAGATCTCATCTTCCAGCCATGGCTGCAATTCCAAACTTTCCTGGACCGACCGCGAGTACCAGTCCAACAGTTGTGTTGTGATTTCAGGATGCTCAGGAGCAAGGAGGCCCAGCAATTGTACCACCTGACCCGCATCCCATGTTCCAGTGGTTTCCTCTTCAATGCATTTTTCCAAATGCTGGATGAGCACAGAGGGCAACTCAGGGGTAAGACCTGCCAGACCTGCGGCTTCCAGCAGGTAAACACTTCCGATGCCTTCAATTTGGGGATCATGCCTGCAACAATGCACAAGGTGCTGGAGCACAACTTTGCGGTGCTCGGGATGGGGCTGCATTTTCAATTCTTGCAATGCCCGACCCAGTCCTCTTTTCAGGGCCAGTTCAAAAGAAATGGGGTTCAATAGCTGCCTCTGGCATTCATGCCCTGAGTGTGCACCAAAGCCACTGAAGTTGCTTCTGTGAAATGGCCTACAGCGTTTATCAGTGAAACACAGGATTCATTTGAATCCGTGTGTTTCAAGAAACCCTTTCCAGATCGACCACCTTTTATTCTTCTGTCAAATGCTCTAGAAATACAGAGGCATCACTGCGGTGCTGTACGCCTTGCCCTCCTCTGTATGAAATTCAGAGAACACCTGATCCAGAGCTGCTTTCAACTCTGGCAAACGGGCCGGGTCCAGACGAAAATCTTTCATGTAAACCATCACCTGATCCATGACCTGCTGCCCCTCTGGGGTCATGATCGGGTCCAGATAGGCGGGGCCGGGTCCATGCCGTGCGAACACCACTTTTTGCACGTTTCCGGTCTGGTCACCCATCGGCTTGAAGACGTGCTTCATCCACTGCTCGGAGGAGGTTTCCAGAAAGTCTGCCAGATCGGTGCTGCGGGTCAGGTGAAAGGGGATGCTCCAGCTTTGTGCAGTGACCCTGTAAATCTTGATGGGCCTGCCTGCCCGTTTCTGAAGGTCATCAATGCACACAAAGCCGTGTCGGACCAGAACCTTCAGGCGGTAATGCACCCGGTGCATGGGCAGGCGGGTTTGCTCCACCAGGGTTTGTGCACTGCAAGGTCCAGAGAGCAAAACGTCCAGCATTTTCTGGTTCAGGGGATCCATCAGCACATGGGCTTGCGCTTCGGTCTCGATCTGGACGCTAATAGAATCTGGAGCTTTCATTGCAAGTAGCTTAACATGCACCCTGAATCCAGAGGTGAATGTGCAAGTTTCTCTGGAACGCCGACAACTCTGGAACCGTGATTTTCTGCTGTTCTGGCTTGGCAGCATGCAATCTGAACTGGCCACTGCGGTGGCCGGTGTGGCTTTTTCGTTTCTGGTGCTGGAAAAAACCGGGCAGGTCAGCAGCATGGGCATCACCCTTGCCCTGAGCCTGATCCCGAGTGTTTTTGCTCCCCTGATGGGCGCATGGATTGACCGCCTGCCGCTCAAACCTCCTCTGGTGCTGGGCAATGTGCTGCGTGCCCTCCTGATGGCATACGTCGCATACATGGCGTTCACAGACCAGTTTTCCCTGTACACGGTGTACGCGATTTCTCTGGTGAACGGTCTGGTGGACATGTTTTACACCCCGGCCTCCCAGAGCGTCTTCCCCACGCTGGTTCCGGCTTCAGAAATCACCCGTGCAACAGGCTTCATGGGCATGGCCAGTCAGGGGATGGCCCTGATCGGGCTGGTGGGAGGTGGCTTTCTGGTTGGGCTGTTCGGCTCCGGGGTGGCGATTCTCTGGAACAGCATCGCCCTGCTCTTGATGGGGTTGCTGTTGCTGTGGGTCCGCATGCCTGCAAGGGTGCCCAAGGCCACACAGGGCCACATTCTGCAAGACATCCGTGAAGCCTTGCAACTGGTGTCCAGAACCCCCACCCTGCGGTTCTTGATGGTGCTGGTGTTCGTGGCTGGAGGGGTGTTTGCCCCTCTGGAATTGATGGTGCCCAAAATCATGCTGGAGGCGGGCCTCGGGGCCAGAGGATACGGCATTTTCTTTGGTGTATTGATGGGGTCCATGCTGCTGGGCAGTGCTCTGGTGGCCGCAGGCATCTTGAAACAGCGTCCACAGGTGTTGATGCAGGTCGGTCTGGTGCTGCTTTCCTGTGGTTTCGGCTTGCTGTGGTTCTCCGGGGTGCTCTGGGTGGTGTACTTCGCAGCGGTCTGGATGGGTCTGGGGGTTGCTCTGGCAAGCACCGCAGCCACCGTGCTGGAAGTGGAAGTCATCCCGGAAGAATTTCGGGGCAGGGTGTTCAGCCTGTATGCCGCCCTCAATGCCCTCAGCATGCCCATGATGCTGTTGCTGATCAGCAGCATCATTGACCATGTGCCTGTGCAGACTCTGGCGGTGGGTTGTGCGTTTGGAATGGCCCTCTTGTTGGTTGTGCAGCACAGGATGCTCCGCTGAGGTTGCTGTTTCAGGTTCACAGTTTACAGTTGGCAGTTCACGGAAAAAACGTGTTCCAGCCACCTTCGGTCATTTTAAGTTGACTCAACCTCATTTGTGAAAGTGCATGCTACTGCGTTTAAGAGTGAAATGGGAGGATCTAGATGAATCCTCCCATTCAAAAAACCTCCACCAGAGAGATGGACTCTTGTTCCTTTGTCAAATGCTTTATAAAACGCATCCCCCACCTGATGCAGAGGTGGAGGATTTTCAGGAGAGAGGTGCAAGCAAAGGATGGGGGCAGGGATTTATTTCAGGGTGACTTTGCTGGAGGGGGTGCCTTCGGAGGTGTCGTCCCAGCCGACCACTGTGCCGTCGCTGTACTTCTGGTACACTTTCCAGCTCAGGGTTCCGGTGCTGGCCGGGTTGGTGGCCTGAAACAGGAAACGGATGAATTCACCGGGCTCCAGTTGCCCTTTCCAGGTCACCGACAGGATGCGGTCATTGGCATCTTTTTCCACGGTGCGGGTCCAACCGGGCACCGGCATGAAACGGCTGACTTTGACCCCCTCGGGGACCACCATGCGGATCTCGGTGGTGGCCATGTCTTTTTCGACAGGGACCTGCAGGCGGTAGGTTTCGCTTTTGCCTGCGAGGCTTTCGGAGAGGCCCATTTCGGTTTTGACGGTGGCATGGGCAAAAACCACAGAACTGAGCATCAAGGCAGCCACAGTGAAGATTTTTTTGAACATGAAAGTCCTTTCTGAGTACCGGGACAGATTACCCGTTTGGGCTTCGGGGTTTTGTCCTCAGATTTTTTCTGAGGTGTTTTCAGGCCTGCACCCTTTGCAATTGTTTTTGAACATTCGAATGTGACGTGCTGCAAAACAAACCCGCTGGGAAGCACCAAAACCTTCTGAAGCAATGTGAAGTTTGCTGATCAAAAATCAGATCTGTGACATCCCGATCAGGTAAGCTGAAGTCAGGCAATGTCGCATGTTTGCTGGATTGGAGCCTCTTTTGGACACTTCCCCTGACCTTTTCCTTTTTTCTGCGGGTGTCTTCGATGCGACTGGAGCACTGGACCCTTCCATGCGGTCTGCTCTGGAACGTCTGGTTCGTCTGTCATCCCATGCCCTGAAGCAACCCATCTGCGTGATGATCGAATCCACGCTGGAAGGATCTGCACAAAATCCTGCCCATCCCATGCTCGGTCAACCGTCCAGAGCATCTGGAAGCTTTTCCGGTTGGGCCTGTTTCCCCAGAGAAAACCAGACCAACCTCTGGCACCATGTTTTGCATTGCCCGTCCATAGAGATCCAGTGTCACCTGATGCTTGAATGCGAAACCCCAGATATTGCTTTGCTGCAAGATTTCAGAGACAGCGTGCAGGATGTGTTCTTGTGCCACCATGCAAGTCTGAAGCTGGGCCTTCTGGAACAGCAGGTGCAGCACCAGCAAGACCAGTTGCAGCAAATCCTGCAAGGCACCAAAACGGTGGTCTGGACGGTTGACATGGCCACCGGCCAATTGCAGGTCCAAGACGGTTCTTCTTCAGCCAGACGGACTTATCCCCAATCTTTGCAAGAATTCCAGAGCCATGTGCATCCCGAAGACCTGCCCGGTCTGGTGCTGGCGTGGCAGAAAGCTTTGCAGGGTCAGGACAGCGATGTGCCTTTCCGCCTGAACTGGCCGGACCAGCAAGGCCGCTGGTTCATCAGTCGCCTGAGGGTGCAAAAAAACGCAGAAGGGACCCCCGTGCAGCTTCTCGGGGTCACTCAGGACATCACCGAACAGCATCAGGCAGCCAGCAAACTTCAAGACAGTGAATCCCGTTTGCGGGCGGTGATCGAGCACAGTCAGGATGCGATTTTCATCAAGGACCTCGCCGGGCACTACCTGCTGGTCAATCGGGCAGCCTGCGAAATGATGGAACGTTCCCCAGAGCAGATCCTCTGCCGCACCGACCATGCCCTGCTGCCAGAGGAGGAGGCGTTGCGGGTCCAGAAGGTGGACCAGACCGTTCTGGAAACCTGTGTGCCCATCACCTATGAGTATCCTCTGGTGTATGGTGACCTGCAGCGCACTGTGCAAACCACCAAATACCCGTATTTGCAAAACGGTGAAGTCAAAGGGGTGGTGGGGGTCACCCGTGACATCACCGACCTCAAGCATCTGGAAATGCAACTCAGGCTGCACAACCAGAGTTTGCAGGACGCCGTGCAGGTGCGGACCCGTGAAGTGGAGGTGCTCAGCGAAGCCCTGCAACGGCAGGCCATCCACGACAGCCTGACCAGCCTTGCCAACCGCCATTTGCTGGAAGAACGTCTGGAGCAGGCGATGCGTCGCATGACCCGTGATGTGGACCAGACCCATGCGGTGTTGTGCGTGGATTGCGACCAGTTCAAACGCATCAACGATGCATACGGGCATTCGGTGGGAGACCACTTCCTGAAAGTGTTTGCAGCGAGGCTCTCCACAGCGGTGCGGCCTTATGACACGGTGGCCCGTTTTGGCGGCGATGAGTTCGCCATCCTGCTGGAAGATTTGCAGGACCAGCAGCAGGCCCTGCAACTTGCCCTGAGCATCCAGCACCTGCTGCATGAACCGTACGACCTGAACGGCCTGTACCTGCATGCCACCTCCAGCATCGGACTGGTGATGGGAAACGCCATTTACACCCATCCAGAGGAAATCCTGCGCGATGCAGACACCGCCATGTCGCATGCCAAAGAAGCGGGCATCGGACAGCTCAGGCTGTTTGAATCGGGCATGCGTGAGAAAGTGCTGCGCCGAAGCTGGCTGGAACAGGAATTGCGCCTTGCCCTGCAAAAAGGATGCATCCACCCGCATTTTCAACCCATCGTGCACAGCAGGACCGGGCAGATCTCGGGGTTTGAAGCCCTTGCCCGCTGGAACCACCCCGAGCATGGGTTCATTCCGCCCACAGAGTTCATCCCAGTGGCCGAACATGCCGGACTGATCACCGAACTGGACCGCCAGATCCTGCAAAAGGCCTGTGAGCAAATCAGCCAGTGGGCACACCTGCACCCTCAAATGGCCCAACTGCACCTGAGCGTCAATGTCAGCAGTGCCCAGTTTTCCCGCCCAGATTTCTCCGAGGTGCTGGAACGCACCCTGAACCAGAGCCTCCACCCAGCGGTTCAGTTGCATCTGGAACTCACCGAAAGGTTGCTGCTGGAACGCTCCCCTGAGGTCAACCGACACCTTGGGAAACTGAAGGACCTCGGGGTGAAATTCCACATTGACGACTTCGGAACTGGATACTCTTCCCTGAGTTACCTTCCGCAATTTGCTGCGTCTGCCCTGAAAATCGACCGTTCCTTTGTGCGCGACCTGATGCACGACCCCCACCAGAGGGAAGTGGTGAAAACCATCATTCACCTTGCCCACAACCTCGGGCTGGAAGTGGTGGCAGAGGGCGTGGAGACCCCCGAACAGCAAGCATGGCTGATCGAAGCTGGATGCGATTACCTGCAAGGGTATTTGTTCTCCCCTCCAGTGGCATCACAACAGGCCCGGGCTTTGCTGAATCCTTTTTGATCGGGTTGCAAAGGTTTGTAAGGGTCGCGTGCGAAAGGGCAGGGTATCCTCAGGGCAGAGGTACCCAATGGTCGACCTGCCCGATGTGGATGTTTTCTCCCACCTGCCCGTTCTGGAACAACTTGCCCTGCTCGAAACGCATTTGCCGGGCATGGTTGAACGTGACCTTCCAGAAGCAGGGACGTGGCTTGATGTGGGCCTTGACCTCAGCTTTCAACTGGGCGAAGTGGCTTTGCACGCGGATTTCCTGCGCCTGAAAGGCATGCTGGCAGCCTACAAATGTTTCCATCTGGAAGCCTACCAGCATTTGATGGAAGCCCTCCAGTATGCCCGGGAAAGCGATGCTGCTCTGGTGCAGGCAGAAGTGTACCGCTGGCTCGGGACGGTGTGCACCGGGATGGGTCATTTTCATGAAGCCTTGCAGTGGTTTGAACAGGGTTTGCAGCACACAGCAGAACAGGGGCTTTCAAAACACCACCTGCGCATTCAGGTGGGCATGTGCTGGTTGTACCGTCACAGCAATGTCCCCGAGCAAACTGTGGAATACGGAGAGCAGGTGGAGGCCCACGCCCTCAAAAACCATCTGGAACTTGAACTGGCCTTTCTGCATGCCAATGTGCTGGAAGCCCACCTGGACCTGTACACCCAGACCCACAACATTGAGCATCTGGAGGCTGCCCAGAGGTCTCTGGTGGCTTACCAGCAGCTTTTGAAGGAGCGTTCCTCTGCAAGGTTGCTGCATTTTGAGCTGTATTTGCAAGTCAAACTGGAACTGGCCCACCTTCGTTTTGAGGCAGCAGAGTCCCATGTCCAGAGGATGCTGTTTTTGTTGCAAGACCATCCTTCTGACACCTTGATTGGAGATGCCCACTTGGACCTGTCGGTGGTCCGCATGCACCAGCAACGCTGGAGCGAAGCCTTGACCCACCTGCACCTTGCCAGAGGGGTTTTTGAACAGGCCAACGCACGTTACGGGGTGATGCTGACCCTCAAACAGGAAGCCGACCTGTACGAGGCGCAGCAAAATTACCCTCTGGCGTATCGGGCACTCAAGCAATACCATCAGGCATTCGAGGCACAGGAGCGCCAGAAGGCCAGAGAAAAATCCCAGATGCTCAGCATCCAGTTGCAGGTCAAGGAAATCCACCAGCAGTTGCACGATCTGCAGCAAACCTCTCAGGAACTGCAGGAACAGAACGCTTTGCTTCACCAGCAAACCCACACGCTGGCGCAGGAGGCCCAGCAGGACACGCTCACAGGGCTCTTGAACCGCCGGGGTTTTGAAGCCCAGTGTGACAGGATCCGCACCGATGTGCTGGAAGCAGGCAAAGGGGTGGCTCTGGTGGTGCTGGACATCGACCACTTCAAAATGGTCAATGACACCTTCACCCATGCGGTGGGCGATGAAGTGCTGAAAACCGTGGCGAACCTTTTGAAAAAACATTCCCGCAACCACGATGTGGTGGCCCGCTGGGGTGGGGAAGAATTCGTGTTGTTGCTGCCCCATCTGGACCACCAGAGGGGCCATCAGGTGTGTGAGCGTTTTCGCAGGGCCATTGCGCAGCACGACTGGCGCCCATTGCTCAAAGACCGTACAGTGACGGTCAGCCTCGGGTTTGCGGTGGGTCAAGGGGATTGCAGCCTCACAGACATGCTCCATCAGGCCGATCAACAGCTTTATCAGGCCAAACATGCCGGACGCAATCGGGTCATGCCTGAAGGGTAAGTGCAAGGGTTGACCTTCTGGCATTGATCTTGAGAAAGCGGTCAGTCAACAGCACACAAAAGAAGCTCTGGCACACCCAGAGCTTCTTTCCAGCCATTGATGCGTTTGCCTGATTCAGCGAAAAAGGGCGTTCAGGAGGCCCGTGTTCCACTGACCACTGACCGGATCCAGCACCCCGAAGCCCGAGGCCAGTTCCCAGTAGCCCCAGCCCATGTTCATTTTTTCTGCTTCGGTGCGGACAAAGCGGGTCCAGCGTTCTCTGGAGGCCATGTCGGCCATGTTGAAGGCACCGAACTCGCCCATGAACACCGGGCGGTTGTTGGCTTTGCCGTAATTGGCCCCGAGTTGCATGTAGAATCGCACCTCGTCTTCTGCGGTCCCCAGCAACGATTTGCTGCCAGAGGGTCCGGTCAACTCCATGCCTTCAACCTGCAAATTCAGGGCTCCAGTAGTGAAATTCTGCAATCGGATGTCCCGAACTGTAACGGGTTTACCGCAACTGGACAGGGGGACCAGCGTGGGTTCACCTGCTCGGGTGGTCACAGAAATGGGTGCAGGTTGAGGGGTCGCTTGATGGTCCTCAATGCAAAGCACCCCAAGGGTTACGCTCTTGTCGGTCACAAATTTGAGGGTGTCATAACCGCTGGTGGGAATGCCTGTGTCGCTGTGCATGTAGAAACCGGCGTTGGCTTTCTGGTACTGGACGCTCAGTCCTGTGGCCGTAGAGCCAACGGTGGTGTCCCAAGACCAGTTTTGCCATGTGGGTGCCAGCGTCTTGCCGGGTGCAGGCCACACCACACCTGTTGGCGGAACTGGACTGATCCACGTTGCCCCCTGATGGGTGAAGTTGAAAGGAACGTAATTGTGGAACGTCACGATCAGGTTCTGGTCGCTGGCAGGCAGTTTCAGCTCTGGAAAACGCTCGGCATTGTTCCAGCCATTGGGTCCCACGATCACAGCTCGGGTGGGGTTGGTTTTGCGCACCACCGTCAGGGCCGCTTGCAAGTAATCATTCCAGAGGGGTTCCAGTTTGGTGTTGGGCTCGTTCATCAGCTCGAAGAACACGGATTCAGGTTCGTTTTTGTAACGGGTGGCAATCTGGTCCCACATGGCTGTGAACCGTTCCAGATGGTTGGCCGGATCGCTGAACAGTTCTTCGTAGTGGTGCATGTCAATGATGATCGCCAGCCCACGCTTTTTGGCCTCTGAGATGGCGTAATCCACTCTGGCAAAAAATGCAGGGTCGATGGTGTAAGGGGCAGTGCTCTGGGCATGCGTAGAAAAGCGCACAGGCAAACGGATCGCAGTGAATCCGGCCTCTTTTGCTTTGTCAAAGAAGCGCTCTTCAAGGACCAGACCCCAATCCCCTTCTTTGGGGGCTTCCAGAATGTTCCCGAAGTTGATGGTCTTGGACAGCTTCTTGTTCAGGTCAAAGATGTTGCTGGGGGGTGGCACGGTGCCAGAGGTTTTCACAGTCAGAATGTTGCTGGCCAGAGAGGTGTTTCCTGCAGCGTCCTGCGCCTTGACCGTGAAGGCATAAGAGGTGTTTGCGGCAAGTCCAGAGATCAGGGCCGAGGTGGTCGCCACTGTGGCCATCAGGGTGTTTCCGTTGAACACTTGATATCCAGTCACCCCCACATTGTCGGTGCTTTTGGTCCATGAAAGTGTGACGCTGTTGCTGGAAATGCCACTGGCGGTCAGACCAGAGGGCACACTGGGAGGGGTGGTGTCTGCGGTGTCCGTGACGGGTTTACCATTGATGGTCAGGCCGATCACCTGTGCCCCACTGAAGGCCCCCACAGCGGTAAAGCCCACTTCGAAGCTGCCTCCAGCTTTCACAGGGCTGTACTTCAGCCAGTCCGGGCTCTGGGCGAGGTACCCACTGGCGGTTTTTTGCAGGGTGCCGTTCCATGCACTGCCCAACTGAGGCTCGGTGTTGAATTTCAGCAACACAGCAAAGCTGGTGATGGGTTCTCCAGAGGTGTTCACCACTTTGATGCTGCCCTGATGCCCTCCTTGCCACTGGTTCGTGACAGCAACTGTGGCACTGTAGGCAAGGGCGTTTTTCTGCACAACTTGCAGGCTTTCGGAAGTCAGGGTGTGTCCTGACTGGCATCCGGTCAATCCAGTGAGCAGGCCCAGAGAAATGAGTACAAGGGGTTTGGAAAGGGATTTGGGAAGATGCATGGGTTTCTCCTTGATGTCGTGATTGAATCGTTTCGAAATGACCTGAAAACCTCCAGAGCGACAGGCACTCTGGAGGCAGGAAAAGCAATCAGTTCTTGAAGAAGCGGGCGTACTCGGCAAGGGCAAGGGCAATGTCGGCCTGTGCCCAGAAGCGGTGGTAGTTGAAGGTGGGGGCAGGACCGCCGTTCAGGTGGCTTTCCACTTTGGCCCAATCGGGGTCTTGCTTGTACTTGCTGCGGATGGAGATGAAGGTGGAGTTTGCATCGATCACATCACCATTGGCCATCTTGCCGGTCCATCCTGCAGGCACGTAAATGCCGTCGCGGTTGGGAGAGTTGGGGTTGTACTTGTCATCGAAGCGGGCGTAATCACTGCGCACCTCGGGCACCGACATGCCTTTGGTGTCGCTGTACTTGCTGTACATGCGGTCCAGCAGGGCTTTGGCCATGTTCTTGGAGGCTGCATCTGCGGTTCCGGTGTGCTTGAGGGTGGCTGCAGCGTAGTAGGTGAGGGTCTTGGCGTAAGCGGCGGCCACACCCACATCGTTGGTGTAATCCAGCACCGTGACATGCAAGTTGGTGTTGGAGCCGGGATTGCTGGGGTTCCAGGTGTCAGGCTGCCCGGTCCATTGCAGGGTGCTGGGGATCTGGTAAGAACCATCGGCGGTCAGGCTGGTTTTGCCCAGCGCCCACTTGACCCACTTGTCCATCAAGGCTTTGGCGTTCGCATCGTTGGTCAGGTAGTAGTGCTCGGCCACGCGTTCCATGGTCCACGCCTGGAAGCCGAACCACTGGTTGGAGGGTGGATCGTGGTACACGGGTTGCCAGTCGTAGGTCAGGCCGTAGAAGGTGGGCAGTCCGGCATCCGGCACAGCGTAACGGCCTTTCCAGCTGTTGGTGGCACCCCCAGCAATGGCCCCTTCGCTGGATTGCAGCCAGCGGTAGAATTCCAGTTGACGCTTCTCAGAGGTCTTCCAATCTGCAACGGCGGTGGGAGACTTGGGTTTGAATTCATTCACGCTCGACAGCACGTAAGCGGCCATGGGGTTCTGGTAACCCGAGTGGGCATGGCTGGACCCGATGCGCCACGACCAGCTTCCGTCCATGGCACCTCCCCATGCGTAGTACCAGCTCAGCAGGTAGAAAGCGCTGTCTTTGCCTGTCGCTGCTGCACAGGTTTCCGATTTGCAGCCGATGGTCTTGAAGTACTTGTCGTACATGGCGTAGCGCAGGTAATCGCCCATCATGGCGGCTTTGCTCACCTGGGTGGACACCGCACTGCTCTGGTTGCGGGCTTTGGCGAACTGGTGGGCCCAGTAAGCGGCCTGCACGGCGCGGGCATCTGCGTCTGGTGCATTGGTGTAACGCCACTGCTTGGAATAGCTGGCATCCTTGGTGAAGAGGTCCAAAAAGCCGTTTTTGCCCCCAAACTTCATCACGTCACAGCTCGGGTGGGGAACGGTCTCCCAAACGGATTCCTGAGGTCCACGCTGGAAGGTGTTGATGTAAGCGGGTTTGGTGACCCCATCGCCACACTGGCCGTAACCGTACCAGTTGTCCACATCCAAGAGCCAGTGCATTCCGTAAATCTGGTTTTTGCCATAAGTGGATTTCAATTCGTTGGCCAGAGGATCCTGACCCACGGACACGCTGTTGAATTTCAGTTCGCTCGGGTACTGGTCGGGGAAGTCCCACTCGGCAGCGTAGGTGGCAGGCTTGCTGGGATCGTAACTGCTGATGGGTTGCAGGGTGTCGGTGGGGATGATGTACTTCTCCATGTTGGCCCACGCGTTCTGGTAAGGGGTCCAGTTTCCGGTGGTTGCGCCGTACATGGCTTCCAGCCAGAGCCAGTAAGAGTAAGCCTCTGAGGTGGTTTCGTGGCCGTGGTCCGGGGCCTCCACAATCAGGGTTTCCACGCTGTGGTAAGGGACACCCTCGGGGCTGAAGTAGCCGTTGGCGGGGTTTTTGATCTTGTTGTACATCTCCAGAAAGCGCTTGGTGTATTCGCTGTCTGCGGCAGGCAGGGGAGTGCCACTTCCGGGGGTGATGGGCACGTTCACCACCACGTTTACCTTGGCAGAGTCGCCCGTGTTCCCTGCAAGGTCCACAGCCCGAGCCATAAAAGCATGGGTGCCGTTCTGCCCACTGTCCTGCACATCGAAAGTGTAATTGTAAGGGGCAGTGGCATCTTCGCCCACTTTGGTGGATCCATCGTAGAATTCGACTTTTGCCACACCCACATTGTCGGCAGCGGTTGCGGTCAACAGCACACTGTTGGGTGCAGTGGTCACGCTGGTTTTGTTGGCGCTCAGGGAAGCGGTGGGCTTGATGGTGTCACTGCTCAGGGGCTGACCGTTGATTTTGGCAGCCAGCACGGTGATGCCAGAGAAGGTTCCATTGCCGTTGAAGCCGAGGTCCCACTTGCCTCCCACCGAAATGGGGCTGTACTGGAGCCAGTCGGGGCTTTTGGCAGTGTAGATTCCGCTGGCGTCGGGTCCGGTGACGGTGCCGTTCCATGCGCTTCCAGCCATGGTGGTGGTGCCATTGAATTTGAAAGTGAATTCAAAGGAAGTGATGGGGGTGCTTGCAGCAACATTGGAGACGCGGAGGTAACCCGAGTATCCGCCTTGCCATGCGTTGGAGGTGCCTCCATCAATGGAGTAACCGCTGGCGGAAAAGGCTTGTTTGGTGGCCTTTGTGGTGTTGCTCTGGGGGGTGGGCGTTTGGGTGCCGCATGAAACGGCTCCAGTGACGAGCAGCAAGGAAATGAGGGCGGTGCGACTTCCTGAGATCTTCATTCGTTCCTCCTGAGACTTCAGACCACAACCCCACCACAGGCAGCTTTCGCCGTTGGGCATGGGCTGGACCTGCGCTCTGGTCGGAATGCCACTGCTACACCAGTGCATCCCTGAAGGGTTTGGACTTCTTCCAGAGGTTAAAAGAAAGAACTAAAATAAACTGAAACAAATATGTAACCTGTTTTGAAAAGATTGTGCTGCACAATTGATTTTCGTCTAGAAGTGATGGGCAAACGCTTTCAATTCAGATCGAAACAGGGGTTTTTTGATGCAAGGAGGAGGTTCAAGAGACCAGAGGCTCTGACAACCTGAACCCGTTTGAAGTGCACTGGAGAAGTGTTTTGCTGCAGTTCTCTGATGAAATTCCAATGTCCCCAGTTTTTTCTGAAGACCCAGCTTCTTGAATGGCGACAGTCTCGACCCTTCAATCTTTCAAACAGAAAATGGGTTTGGCTTCGTTTTCATCGGGATTCTCCCATTTTGTTGTTTCTGACAGCGCATTCACAGCCATGAAAGCCCATGAAATGTCTGTCATCAGACAGGCAAAAAGTCTGTCTGCACCCTCTTCTGGATGTCATCTGCCAACCCGAGGTGCCATGTGGTCAACAAAACCTGCAAACGCTCTTGCACCCCTTTCTGCAACCACAGCTCAGGGTCCTGAGGCACCTGTTCAAGCACTTTCAGGGCTTTCTCGCGCTGGGTGGGGCAGCAAGCACAGATCTCCAGCAGCAGTTCCAGAGTCCCTGAACGAAAAGGCACCAAAGGGAATGCATCAAGGGCAAAATCCACATCAGGCAAAGGGATGTGCTCTGGTAAAAAGACCAGATTTCCATCCTTGAAAGCACAAAAACGCTCTGCTGGTATGACCTGACGCCACACCGCAGGGATTTTGTTTGAAAGGTGGGCAACCGCTTTCAAGCGGCGAACCGCCACCACGTAAACGGCAGTTTCCTTGCGGTTCTCTGGTCGCCAGCCCAATTTGCGCAAGGTTCTGGCTGCACGTTCACGGACCACGGGTGATCTGGATTTCAGCAAAGGAATCAAAAGTGGCTGCAATTCCAGAGCAGGTTTCTCTTGCACACTCAGGGTCAGGACTCGGGCAACCTCATGCCAAGGGCTGGAAGGCAAAGCGTCCCACCACTTGCGCAATTTTAGCATTTTGGACAGGACGTTCTGAAAACGCTCTGGTGGATGCTGGATGGACCACTTGCGAAACCAGTGCAGCACCTGAACGGCCAGTTTGGGATCATCAATGGTGTGGAGGAAGCGAACCAGCTGTTTCCAATGGCGGTTGGTGGGCAGCCAATGGCTCTGGATCCATTCACGGACCTGCCATTCTCCATCAAGGCGTTCTTCCCATGTCCATGCCCATGCATCTGAACGGACAGGCATGGGATCAGACAGGGAGGGTCTCACTTTTTTGTACGCAGAGGGTTTGCTGGGGTCCCAGGTGTAAAAATCAGGAAATTCCTGTTTGGCAGAAGGCTGCACAGACCAAGCCTGCTTTTTTTCAAAAGCCCGTTTCAGCCACCTTGTCAAGAGGGTTCCCCAATGCATGGCTTTCATTTTAAGGATTTGGACGGTGCTTTTCCTTGACCATTTGGCAGAGGGACCCCTTGGGTGTTTGTGCTATTTTGGAAGCCGGAACCATGGTCGAATTGGAAAGACACGGAATTCATCATTCCTGAGATGCAGGTTCAACCCCTGCTGGTTCTGTGGGCAACGATGCAATGGAAGCATGTGTTGTTGCAACACCGTGTGGGTTCGAATCCCACTTGCCCAGCCCCCTCTGGTGTGTGGCTCAATGGAAGAGCATGACTTTGCCAAGGTTAAGGTGGAGGTTCGATTCCTTCCACACCAGAGGCTTTTGTGTTTGATGCCGTACTGTGTTGAACAGTGAAACAGCAGGTTTCAAACGATTTGTCCTGTTTCAAAAAACTTTTCCAGAGAGATGACCTCTTTTCTCAAATCCTTTAAAACAAAAGCTTGACCTGGCCCTTTGGGCCACCCTTACAGTGGTGTTGTGAACCCACAAACCCTGCTCAGCCCTTCACAATTCATCCAGATGTCGGGTCTTTCTCGCAAAGCCCTGAGGATCTATGAAGAGAATGGCCTTCTGCTGCCGTTGCACATCGATCCCCAGAGCCGTTACCGCTGGTATGGTCGGGATCAGCTTCACACAGCAAGGGTCATTCAGGTGATGCGTGCCATCGACCTGCCGATTTCTGCCATTCAGGGTCTTCTGAACAGCCCTGATCCTCTGCTGGAACTGCAAAACCTCTGGCGCGGGGTGCAGCAGCAACACCAGCAAGCCCATCTGCTGGTGGACCACCTGACCGATTTGCTGTCAGGGAAAGGAGCAAACATGTCATTTCAGGTGCAAGAACGTGCTTTTCCGGCTGCTTTTGTGGCCACCATTACGGGCAAAGTGGCCCAGCATGAAGGCCCTTCGTTCATTGGGGGCAGCATCCAGAAGATCCGTGCCCATCTGGAAAAAGTAGGTGCAGAGGCCCTGGAGATCGATTGGACCATCTGCCATGAAGGTCCCACGCGGGATGCCCCCGGCATCATGGAGGTGTGCGTGCCCTACACAGGCCAAGCAGTGCCCACAACAGAAATCAGCCTCAAACATGAACCGGCCCACCGTGCAGCGTTCATCCGGCTGCGCAAAGAGCAGGCGCGACCCTCAGACCTGATGCAGGCCCACCATGCAGCACAGCAATGGCTTCAGGAGCATGGCCACACTCTGGTGATGGGAAGCCGGGAGGTGTACTTTGCAGACTGGGCAAACACCCAGGACCACGAAGATGCCTTTGATCTGGCTTTCCCTTTTGAGGTGCTGCCAGAGCATCCATGAGATCTGCCATTTGTGCATCTGGAAGGCCAATTGGCGAATGGAAGAAGAGGGGGGCTGTGCTAGAATCTCGGGCACAGCCCCCTGAGGTCCAAGTCAAGGAACGTTATGGGGTGGCCACATCCGCCAACCAGAGGTCCCATGACACCCACCGACGACACCCCCCATCCAATCCCAGACCTGCCTTTCACTCCTGAAGAATGGGAGGTGTGCATCAAGGTTTTGCAGGCTCTGGCCCGGGATCCGTTTTGCGGTCCAGACACCCAGACCATGAAAACACTGGTCACCAAGATTCACAAAGGGGCCAAAAAACACATCCGTTCCCAGAACCGTGTCCAGCAGCGTGAGCATGACCAGAGCCTGAAAAGGCAGACCGAGGTGTTTCAGGTCAACGATGCGACGCGACTTCTGGGCCTGCATGCCCTTCCAGCATCCGGGCAACCCGACCTGATCGGTGAGCGTTTGCGTCCTGAGCGGTGTTACGTGTGCAAGGAACCTTTCACACAGGTGCATTTCTTTTACCACCTGTTGTGTCCAGCGTGTGCCCGCTTCAACCACCAGAAACGCACCCAGAGGGCAGATTTGCATGGACGCATTGCTCTGGTGACCGGTGGACGCATCAAAATTGGGTATCAACTGGCATTGCGCCTGTTGCGGGATGGGGCAAGGGTGTTGCTCACCACCCGCTTTCCCCACGATGCAGTGAAACGTTTTGCCACAGAGCCTGATTTTGCCCAGTGGAAGCACCTGTTGGAGTTGCACAGTCTGGATTTCCGCAACATCGGGGCTGTTGAAAGGTTCATTGAAGGGCTGCAGGCGCGGTTGCCCCATCTGGACATCCTGATCAACAATGCTGCACAGACGGTGAAAAGACCTCCAGCGTTTTACCAGCACCTGCTGGAATTGGAAACCACCCCCAGAGCGAAACTTCCTCTGGAGTGGCAGGAGGTGCTGTCTGTTGCAGGAGGGCTTGCTCTGGATTTCCGCTCAGCCATGTTGCCAGAGTCGGTCACGGCCCATGCAGATTTTCCTCTGGGATGGCTGGATCAGGATGGTCAGCAGGTGGATCTGCGCGACCAGAACAGTTGGACCAGCACGGCAGATCAGGTGCCCACTCTGGAGATGCTGGAGGTGCAGTTGGTCAACAACGTGGCCCCATTCATGCTGGTGTCCAAGTTGCGCTCCCTGATGCAAAAGTCACCGTTTGAGCGGCGCTTCATTGTGAACGTCAGTGCCATGGAAGGCCAGTTTGCCCGCGAGAACAAGACCGCTTTTCATCCGCACACCAACATGGCCAAAGCCGCCCTGAACATGCTGACCCGCACTTCGGCACAGGATTACCTGCAGGACAGGATTTTCATGACCAGTGTGGACACCGGATGGATCACCGAAGAAAACCCGCATCCCAAAAAAGCCCGTGTGCGTGAAAGGGGTTTCGTGACCCCTCTGGATGTGCTGGACGGCATGGCACGGGTGTATGACCCCATCGTGCATGGACTGACTGCACCAGAGCCTTTCTGGGGCTGTTTTCTGAAGGACTACCGGCCCCATCCATGGTGAGGGCCTCAGGTCAGCACCTCATTTGGATGAAGCAGGACGTTGTACTGTGCATGCCTGCGCGGTGAAACCACAATGCCTTGTTGCTGGTGAAGGGATTGGCACCTCTGGTGGTACAGTTTCGCCTGTGCAAGGTTTCCCTGCAGGCGTTCCAGCAGTCCTGCGCTGTAATAGGTGTCCAGAATGCTGAAACAGGTCACCGTGTGGGTGGTGTTGGTGCGCAGTTCTTCCAGCAGGCGTATGGCCAGAGGCACCTTCTTTTCGGCCAGAGCGATTTGCAGGCGCAGCAGTTGCACATCGTGGATTTTCAGGCTGGTGTTCTGGTCGGTGGCCTGCTGCATGCAGGTGTCCAGCATTTTTGTGGCGGTGGGCAGGTCATGCTGGGCGATCAGCACCCGGACCATCAGGAGCAGCAGGTGGAGGCGCACGGTGGGCATGTCTTCCAGTGGAAGGTCCCCTTCCCACATGGCCCAGAGCAGTCTGGAGGCCCGTTCAAACTGGCAGGTCTCGAAGTACAGTTCAGCCAGATGGAGTTGGCTCCATGCGCAGCCCCAGAGGTTTTTCTGGCACAGGAAGTACTGCTGGACCTGCTCGAAATGTTTTTCGGCTTCCCGGTAATGCCCCTGATGGAACAGCAAGCGACCCCTCTGGCTGTTCATCCATTCCTGCTGGTCCAGAGAACCTTGCAGGGGGATGATTTGACTGGCCTGCTCGATGTGGTGCCGGGCTTGGTTCACATCGCCCCAGAACATGCACAGGTGGGCCAGACCAGAGTGGGCTTGCGCGACCCCCACAGTGTGCTGGATGGACTTTGCCAGATGCAACACCTTCAGGAAATACTCCTGTGAGCGGTCATAATCGAAGTTGTCGTTGGAAATCCACGCTGCGCCCAGCAAGGTGGTGCAGATGTGTTTGCCCAGCTCGGGGTTTTTGACGTTGCCCGCAGAATTCTGGTAGGCGTGGTAAAGCTGGTCGGTGTGGTGCAACCCGAGGTAATAGTGCCGTGAGGCCTGCCAGAAGTGCCAGATCCGGGCCATCAGCTCTGCGCACAAAAAGGGGTCGTGCTGGACCATCACCTGCACCAGTTGGTGCAACGTGTGCTGGTGGCAGGTGAAGAACTCCATGCGGCTGCGGTGCCCATGGGGTTGGCTTTCCTGGAGGGCGGTCAGAAAGTACCGGGTGTAGTGTTCAGCAAGGTTTTCCTGTTCGTGGGGGCTGTACTGGTTGCGGGCATATTGCCGGACCATGTCGAGCATGAACACTTTCCCCTGACCTTCTGGCCCGATCTTGTGGTAAATCAGGTGTTTTTCGATCAGGCTGACCAGCAAACTCTGTGCAGAGAGGGGCAGGTGGTGCTGGTCCAGCACCACCTGCAAAACCTGCACAGCCTCCTGACGGTCCAGAGGTGCATCAAAAAAACCGAGTGCCCGCAAGGCCAGTTGCTGTTCATGGGTCAGAAGCTGGTAACTCCAGTCCAGCACGTTTCGCATGCTGCTCTGGCGGTCCTTGCATTCGCAGGAATCTTGCAGGTCGTCCTGAAAGAGCAGGTTGTTTTGAAGCTGTTCCAGCAGTTGCCGGACCGGATGGGTGTACATCCGCGAGGCGACCAGTTCGATGGCCAAGGGCAAGCCTTCCAGCAGGGTGCAAATGTGACGGGACAGGTGGGGATGGAGTTGCTGTACGTCCATTCCGCTGCGTCTGGCCCGGCTGTGCAGCAGTTGGATGGCCTCTTCTGAGTCCAGTTCAAAAGGATAGAGAGGACACACAAATTCCCCTTTGAGGTGCAGGCGTTCTCTGGAAGTGACCATGATTTTCAGTTGCTCGGCAGGTTCCAGCAGTTTCATCAGGAGGCCCGCGACCTCCAGATGCTCGGTGTTGTCGATGACCAGCAGTGCATTTTTGTTACAAAGATGACGCAAGAGTGTACTTTCAATCCACTCGATCCGCACATCGCTGATCTCGAACAGTTGCCCGAGGTGAAAAATCAGGCTGTTGAGGTCCCGGCTGCTGTAGGCATCCAGAAAATACACCCCATCGGTGAACTGGCTCTGGATCTGGCGACAGAATTCCACCACCAGACGGGTTTTGCCCACCCCTCCACAACCCACCACCGACACCAACTGCGAGCACATCAGGGCGTCGTGCAGCAAGGCAAACTCGGCCTGACGTCCAAAAAATTCATCCAGATAGCGGGGCAGACGGCCATTCATGCGCTTCTGCCTTGCGGGTCAGACATCAGGGTGCTGGCCACATCGCACAACTTGCCCAGCAGGGCTTGCAGGGGGGTGCCTTGCTGCAAAGCACGTTCCAGCATGTTCAGGAGGTCTTTCACCCTCTGGTCGCCCAGTTGCCCTGCCAGAGCACTGGCTTGATGCAGGGCTTCGGCATGGAAGGGATCCTGACGGAGCATCAAGAGGGTGAGGCCCAGTTGTTTGTCTTTTCCACTTTGTTTGGTCTGTTCGGTCAGCAGGCGTTGCAGGAGGTTTTGTTGCAGCAGGGCTCGGGGTTCTTCGAGCCATTCGGAGTCAAAACCTTCCAGCACCCCCAGAGTGAAAGCGGGATGCAACTTTCCGCCCGGCATGAGCGGTCCCGAGACGGCTTCCAGATCCAGCACCACCTTGATCTGGTCCGACAGCGCATACCCGCAGCGCCTTTTGACGATGGGATCATCCATGTTCAGGTGTTGTCCGAGCAGCAGTTTCAGTTGCCGAACTGCGGTGTAAACGTTGTGGGCAAGGCCTCCCGGCCAGAGGTTTTCCTGCAACTGGTCCTTCGGCGAGAACGGCTGAAAAATCAGGTACAGCAGCAACTCTTGCACCTTGAGGTAGGGGAAGTCCAGTTTTTGCCCGTTCACATGCACTTCTGGCAGCCCGATGGTTTTGATTTCCAGCACTTTTTCGTGGTGGGTGTTGCGGGCTGGCAGGGCTTTTTCCAGTTCCAGTCGCTTGCGAATCCGGGACAGGTGGTGTTCGGACCACTGGTCGAGTTGATGGGACAAAACAGCAGGGGACGGCAAGGTGACTTCAGGCATGTTTGCTCCTTGGGGACAAAAACAGAGGCTTTTCAGAATTTTTTAGAGATCCGGTTTAGCATGGCCTCGTCCCACATGCGAATTGCGGTTGTTTGCCAGAAAGCTGTTCTGACGGACGCAAGGAGGAAAACCTCCCGGTGAAGGCACCAGAGGGTGTCTGCGCTGGGCAAGTTGGGGTGGATCGGCTGTCAACTCGAATCGATTCGATAGTATCACGAAATTGTAAAGGTTCAAATCAGGGTTTCCCCTGAATCCCCAGACGCAAAACCCCCATCATACAGGAGGAAAACATGACCGTACAAGCCCGTCGCACTGCCTTCATCTCCTTGCTGCTCATCACCGGAGCCGTTTCATGCGGCACCCAAACCCTTGCTCCAACACAAAACACCACAAAGGCCACCAAACAAGCCTTCTCCGCCAGTGGTTACTCCATTGATGGCGGCACCTCCAACGCATGGCAAGGCGGATACTCGGGTTACCTGCGGGTCGCCAATGTCACAGCTTCTGTGCCGATCAAATCTTTTGAATTCACCTTCAAATTCAATGGCACCACCACCATGGCTGGAAGCGCATGGAACGGCACCGTCACCGGTCCCGACGCCAGCGGAGTCTACACCGCCAAAAGCCCCGACTGGCTCCAGTACAGCCCCATTTCGGTGGGAGGCAAGTGGGACCTCGGCTTCAACGGCAATGGGACCTTTTCTGGCATCACCGTGCTGGCTGCCAAAATCAACGGTCAGCCCCTGAGCAGTGACACCATCAAGCCCACCGCTTCCCTGAGCGCCAACAAAACCAGTGTCACCACTGCACCCAACACCATTGAGTTGACGGCCACTGCAACAGACAATGCAGGCGTTTCCAGAGTCGAGTTCTACGATGGGACCACCAAACTCGGGGAGGACCTGACCGCCCCTTACACGTACACCTACAACGTGCAGGACAGCAGTCAAAATGGTCTCCATCCCTTCATGGCCAGAGCGATAGATGCTGCAGGGAACACCGGAGTCTCTGCCAAGGTGAACGTGACCATCAGCCTGCCAGTGACCCCACCTCCACCCACGGGCAGCCAGAAATACCGCTGGCAGAACGTGGAAATCGTGGGCGGAGGGTTCGTTCCCGGCATCATTTTCAACCCCAAGGAAAAAGACCTGATTTACGCCAGAACCGACATTGGTGGGGCTTACCGTTGGGACAAAACCACAAACCGCTGGATTCAACTCCTCAACTGGGTTGGCGCAGATGACTGGGGCCTCTCTGGCGTAGACAGCCTTGCCACCGATCCGGTGGACCCCAACCGGGTGTATCTGGCAGTCGGCACCTACACCAACGACTGGGATCCCAACAACGGAGCGATCCTGAGGTCCAGCGACCGTGGGCAGACTTGGCAGAAAACCGACCTGCCTTTCAAAGTGGGGGGGAACATGCCGGGTCGTGGGATGGGTGAACGGTTGGCGATTGACCCGAACAAGAACAGCACCCTGTACTTCGGGGCCAGAAGTGGAAACGGGCTCTGGAGAAGCACGGATTACGGGGTGACTTGGAGTCAGGTGTCTGCTTTTCCAAACCCCGGAAATTACATCCCTGTGCCCGGTGACGCCTATCAGGGAGACAAAGTGGGCGTGGTCTGGATCACCTTCGATCCCAAGAGCAGCACCTCTGGCACCGCCAGCAAAAAAATCTATGTGGGTGTGGCAGACAAGGACCAGAGCATCTACCAGAGCACAGACGGAGGGGTGACATGGAGTGCGGTGGCAGGTCAGCCCACGGGATTTTTGCCTCACCATGGCGAGTTGGACAGTGAAGGGAACCTCTACATCACTTACAGCGATGGGGCGGGTCCTTATGATGGCACCAAAGGAGACGTCTGGAAACTGAACACCTCCACAGGAGCATGGACCAACGTCAGTCCGGTGCCTTCCAGCAGTGCAGACCTGTATTACGGGTATGGTGGGGTGGCTCTGGACCGCCAGAAGCCCGGTACCCTGATGGTGGCTGCCCTCAATTCATGGTGGCCGGACACCATCCTTTTCCGCTCGACCGATTATGGTAAAACGTGGAGTCGCATCTGGGACTGGAATGGTTACCCGAGTCGCAGCCTCAGGTACAACATGGACACTTCAGGTGCCCCATGGCTCAACTTTGGGAACACCAGTCCCGTGGACCCCGAGCCTGCCGTGAAACTCGGGTGGATGGTGAACGATCTGGAAATCGATCCCTTCAACTCCAACCGCATGATGTACGGGACGGGAGCCACCGTTTACGGGACCGACAACCTCACCCAGTGGGATCTGGGAGGCAAAATCAACCTGAAAGTGCTGGCTCAGGGCATCGAAGAAACCGCAGTGCTGGACCTGATCAGCCCACCCGAGGGGGCCAACCTGTACAGCGCTCTGGGAGACATTGGCGGTTTCCGACACGACGACCTTGGAAAAGTGCCCCAGAAAATGATCGTGGCCCCTTATGCAGGCAGCCACAACACCCTCGATTACGCCGAACTGAAGCCCAACTTCATGGTGCGGGCAGGGAACCCGGTCTCGGGCAAGAAAAGCACGGCATTCAGTTTTGATGGGGGCCTCAACTGGAACCCCGGCAACAGCGAACCCTCTGGCATCAAAGGGGCCGGATTCATCACCGCTGCCGCCGATGCCAGTCGGGTGGTGTGGGCACCGCAAGGAACAGGGGTATATTATTCCACCACACAAGGCAACAGTTGGACCCTGTCCACTGGGATTCCCAACAGCGCACAGATCGCAGCAGACCGGGTGAATCCGAAAACCTTCTACGGGGTCTCGGGCAACACCTTCTACATCAGCACCGATGGAGGGGCCTCCTTCAAAGCCACCGCAGGCACCGGACTTCCCGCCGAATGGAAGAACGTGGAAATCAAAGCCGTTCCCGGCAAAGAAGGCCACGTCTGGCTGGCCGCAGGCAGTGCAGGCCTTTTCCAGAGCACCAACGGAGGCCAGTCTTTCAGCAAGATCTCTGGCATTCAGACCGCCCATGTGGTGGGATTCGGGAAAGCTGCGCCCGGTCAGGGGTACATGGCGGTTTACATCTCGGGCAAGGCAGGGGGCAGCAACGGTTTCTTCCGCTCAGACGATGGAGGCAAGAGCTGGGTGCGCATCAACGATGACCTGCACCAATTTGGATCGACCAACACCGCCATCACCGGGGATCCCAGAGTGTATGGTCGGGTGTACATCGGGACCAACGGCTACGGCATCGTGTACGGCGACATCCAGAACAACTGAATTCAGGAAAGCATGTGACTCAAAAAGGCCCTTTTGGGCCTTTTTGAGCTTGGGATCAAAGCATTTGACAGAGAAATAAGAGGTTGATGCTTGAGATCGTGTTGTTTGAAATAGAAGGATTCAAAAGAATCCTTCTATTTCACTGTTAAACGCAGTAAACAAGCATTCAAAGCCAGTTCGTGTGGCTGGCCAGAGACTCCGGCGAGGGTCAGCGCAAAGTCGCTGTCGGGCCATGCGCACCGAGAGAGCCATCAGCCGTCAGCGGTCAGCCAAGAGGAAAGTTTTCTGGCTGCCTTTTGTTTTGTGTCTTTTGGTTTTGCTGTTCCTTACAGCAAAAGCCTCTGGAGAAGCTTTTTGCTGAAAGCTGAAGGCTGATCGCTGAACGCTTTTTCCAATGACACGCCAGAGGTCAGAATTTGCACTTACCCTGGCCTCAAGCACAGCAGCTTTCCATCCATCCCTGATACACTGCACCATAAGCAAAGGTCAGGTGGACGCAGCATGCGGGTTCTGGACACCAAACTTCTGATCCCTCCATTCGGAAAAGCCCGAGTGGAACGCGTGCGCTTGAACCGCAAGCTGGATGAAGCGCACATTCAGGGTGGCCTGACGGTGGTTTCTGCGCCACCAGGTTCAGGCAAAACCACGCTGGTGGGTTTGTGGGCACACGAGCAGCAAAAACAAAATCGGGTGGGTTGGCTTTCTCTGGACCGCCATGACAACAGCCTCGCCAGCTTCTTGACCTGCACCATTGCTGCACTGCAAAAGCCCTTTGATGGGTTTGGCATGGCCTTGCTGCACACGCTGCAATCCCCTCAATTGCCAGCTCTTGAAGCCCTGATGGGTGCTCTGGTCCATGAACTCCTGAACTTGCCTGACCCGGTCACCCTGATTCTGGATGATTTCCACACCCTCGATGACCCAGAGGTGATGCAAGCCATGCAGTTTGTGCTGGATCACCTTCCAGAGCACCTGCACCTTTTGATCGTCACACGTGAAGACCCGGCGTTGCCTCTGGCCCGCCTGAGGGTGAAAGGCAAACTGACCGAACTGAGGCTTGCCGATTTGCGTTTCACCACACAGGAAAGCACAGCATTCTTGAAAGACAGCATGGGCCTCTCCCTGTCTGAAGCGGACATTCAGGCACTGGACGCACGGACCGAAGGCTGGATTGCTGGCCTGCAACTTGCCGCCCTGTCCCTGCAAGGGGTGAGCGATCCTGAGCCGTTCATCCAGTCGTTCTCGGGCAGCCACCGTTTTGTGCTGGATTACCTGATGGAGGAGGTCTGGCAACAGCAAACCCCTCAGGTGCAGCATTTTTTGCTCCAGACGGCTGTGCTGGAACGGATGTGCGCTTCTTTGTGTGCAGCCCTGACCGGACACCCCGAGCAGGAAGCGCAAGGTCTGCTGGAGGCTCTGGAACGGGCGAATTTGTTTGTGGTGCCTCTGGACCACCAGAGGGGCTGGTACAGGTACCACCACTTGTTCGCGGATTTGTTGCGCCAGCGTTTGACCCACAAAGCTGCACAAACCGAACTTCCCCTCCTGCTGCAAAACCACCAGAAAGCCAGCCAGTGGTACGAAAACCACCAGATGGGCATGGAGGCGTTTGGACATGGGGTGGCGGCTCAGGATCTGGACCGGACAGAGCGTTTGTTGCAGTCTCCTTTGATTCCTTTGCACCTCAGAACCACGGTAGACCGCGTTCTGGACTGGATGGAAAAGCTGCCCGTCGAGGTGCTGCACAGCCGTCCAATCCTGTGCATGATGCTGGCTTCTTTCAAGCTGATCCGGGGTCAAACCCGAGGGGTCCCTGAAGCGTTGCAGGTCGCAGAGCAGGCTTTCCAGCATCAAAATGTTGCTGGGTTTGATGACTTGCAAGGTCAGTTGCACGCCATGCGCTCCACCCTCGCCCTGACCCAGTACCGCCTTTCAGAGGTGCTGGAACATGCAGGGAAAGCACTGGAATTGCTGGATGTGGGCACCTCTGCATACCGTTCGGCTGCGCTCTGGACGCAGGCTTCCGCGTTGCTGTTGCAAGGAAACCGCATTCAGGCGACCCGCTCTTATGAAGCGTCCTTGCACCTGAGCAGGCAGCAGAACAACACCTTTTCGATGCTGCTGGCCCTCAGTGGGGTGGGGCAACTGCAAGAGTTGAACTTCGATTTTGAAAAGGCCGACGTGTTTTATCAAGAAGCCATTGAACTGGCCGGAGATCCCCCCTTGCCCAGCGCGACCGATGCCTTCCTTGGGCTGGCCCGCATGGCTCTGGAACGGCATGAACTGGATCAGGCGTTCAAACTTGGCCTCCAGAGTTTGCAGTTGGCCTTGCAGTACGACCCGAATGTGGACCGGTTTCTGGTCTCTGAATTTCTGCTGGCCCGCATCGAGATGGTGGAAGAAAAATTTCAGGCTGCCCATGCCCGACTGAATCGCCTTGAACCCCTCGTGCACCAGAGGTTTGCCCACCGTTTGCCTGATCTGTGGCTTGCAAGACTGGAGGTTTTTTTGCATCAAGGCAACCGGGCACAGGCAGAAAAGTGCTTGCCCAACGTGACCCATCCTCTGGCTCTGGTCTGGTGGTCGTTGTTCGAAAAACAGTGGCATCAAGCCCTGCAACACATCGAGCCCTTGATGTCTCACTTCGAGGCGCACCACTGGCAGGAAGAACGCCTGCGCCTGATGTGCCTCAAGGCTGTTGCCCTGCATGGAACAGGGGAGACCAGAGCTGCCCTGTCTCTGGTCCGTGAAGTGATGGAAAGGGTCGCCCCTTGCGGAGCAGTGTACATCTTTCTGGATGCAGGTCCTGACCTCTTTGAACTGCTGCAAAAGCTGCAACCAGAGGTCTCGGGTCTGGCAAAACAGCACCTTCTCAGCCTGCTGCAAAAAGGCAGAACCCATTTTCAGGCTGCTTTTCCAAAAGACCCTGACACAGAAGCCCTGACCCGCCGAGAACTGGAAATCCTGCACCTGATCGCCAGAGGTTTCTCCAACCAGCAAATTGGAGCAGAACTCGGGCTGGCTCTGGACACCGTGAAAGGCCACAACCGCAACATTTTCGGCAAATTGCAGGTCCAGAGGCGCACAGAAGCTCTGGTCAAAGCCCGTGAACTGGGCTTGCTGTGAAACATTGAACTTTTGGGTCAGGTCTTTGCGTATCTGGGTTGGACCTCGGGATGGGTGGTTCAGTTGGGAAGGTAGATATTACAGGTGGGTGAGGTTGAGCGAGTTGGGCAAGTTGGGCGAGGCACGCCTTCTTGTGCAAAACGAGGGATCGCGTCTTGATACTTCTGCGCGCTCGCCCCTATATGGTGTTGTTTGAGGTTGCTTGCATTGGGCACAGCACGCTGCGCCCCTACAGGTCCCCTTGAAGATTTTCTGGACGCACAGCACGATGCTCTCGGCTCTCGGCTTCTGGGCGAGGCACCGCCCAACCCCCACTTTGTAGCATGCACATGTGTATTTCTCCGTTCTGCATGACAAGATGCAACCAGAGCCTGCCCGGTTCCCATCCGGTCCAAAGGAGGCCCATGAACGACGACAACAACCCTTTGAAGGATCGGCGCACCCGGCGTGATGTGTTGCGACAGGGCATCCTCACGGTCACAGGTGCGGTGGGGTTTGCTGCGGTCCTTGAAGCCCTGAGCCGGAGTCCCAGTACCCCCAGCAGTCCTGTGCCCCGTCCAACACGTCCAGTTGCTGCTGTGCCCGGAGATCCAGTGAGTGCCTGGGAAGACATCACCGGATACAACAACTATTACGAGTTTGGCCTTGAAAAAACCGATCCTGCACGCCTCGCAGGCCAGCTTGTCACCGAGCCCTGGACCGTCACCATCGATGGGATGGTGCAAAAACCCCTCACGCTGGACATCGCCACCCTCATGAAGCGCTTTCCCCCCGAGGACCGCACCTACCGCATGCGTTGCGTGGAAGGTTGGAGCAAAGTGGTGCCTTGGTGGGGCATTCCGCTCGGGCAGGTGATCAAGGCAGCAAATCCCACGTCGGGTGCCCGTTACGTGAAATTCACCGCTCTGGCCGACCCAGAGGTCATGCCGGGTGTGCGTGCGGGGGTGCTGGATTTCCCCTACATTGAGGGCCTCAGGATGGATGAGGCGATGCACCCCCTCACGCTTCTGGCCGTGGGCATTGACGGTCAACCCCTGCCCAAACAGAACGGTGCCCCTTTGCGCTTGGTGGTGCCGTGGAAGTACGGGTTCAAGAACATCAAAGCCATTGTGAAAATCACCCTGCAAGCCGAACAGCCCACCACCACATGGAGCACCATCGCCCCCAACGAGTACGGTTTTTACGCCAACGTGAACCCAGAAGTGGACCACCCGAGGTGGAGTCAGGCCACCGAGCGTCGCCTCGGTGAATTGGGCAGACGGGAGACCTTGATGTTCAACGGTTACGCCCGTGAAGTGCAGGACCTGTACGCAGGCATGGACCTCAGGCGGTTCTTTTGAGCACCCTGAATGCCAAAACCCAAAAACCTGCTTCAGATGGCTGGATCAAGGATGCCGTGGTGTGGGGCGGATTGCTGCCCACCGTCATTCTGGTGTGGGATGCCCTGACCGGACAACTCGGGGCCAACCCTTTGCAGCGTGCAGAACAACAAACCGGGGTTCTGGCCCTTGCCATGCTGCTGCTCAGCCTCAGTTGCACCCCTTTGCGCCTGTTGGGAAGCAAGCTCGGGCAAAAGTGGGTCTGGCCGATCCGGGTTCGCAAGCACCTCGGGCTGCTGAGTGCATGGTACGCCTTTGTGCATGTGGTCATTTATGTGCTGGACAAAGGGTTGATCCCGTCCCAATGGTGGTATGACATCCTGAAGAGGCCTTACATCACCGTCGGTTTTCTGGCCCTTTTGATTCTGGTCACTCTGGCATTCACCAGTGGCAAGGATGCCGTGCGCCGAATGGGATTCAAGCGCTGGGAAGCCCTGCACCGTTTGACGTATCTGGCTGGGGTTCTGGTGGTGGTGCATTACTGGTGGGCGGTCAAAAAAGACCTGACCGGACCCATTGTGGCTCTGGTGGTGTTGTTGCTGGGGTTTGCCGCTCGGGCACTCATCAGGAACCGGATGAAACCTCGGGCAGAACGCAAGCAGAAAGAAGTTTGAATTGGGATCTGTGAAGGGATCAGTTCAAAATGTAACCCATCACGAAAAAATGAGGCACCCAGTAGATCAAAGGAAATCTCAGAGCATTCAGAGAAACACTTTTCGGATGATCGAGGTCATCGGAGATCAATTTCGCAGCAATTAAGGGAATATAGAATCCCAGATGACTGAACGGCCAAAACAACAGAGAAAAAGCTCTGTGACGCGCAGCGTAGGGTGTGTTGCTGACAGTCTTGTTCTCAACCATGCCCAACCAGACATCATGTGGAGTGATCATGCGAACAGACAAAAAAATTATGCTGACCACACCAATCACGACCATTGAGAGCAATGACGCGCGTTGTTTGAGGGTACCTCGATGGAGGCCAAACCTCAAAACAATCAAGACACAAACCCATTCAAACAAAATCAGCAATGCGAAGGGAAATACATCCACGCATTCTATTGTTGAACTTGGGGGGATGGGATTGCAAACCATTCCCCCTTGTTTGATGTGAACTTTCCCCAACACCCTGAACCCACACTTTGGTGTCTGTTGCTGCCGCCCCGTTCTTGCATATCATGCCTTCACTGAGCTGTTCAGACCTTTGGGTTTGAGGTTCAGGTGTTTCTCTGGCACAACCAAAAACCCTCAAACCCTTCACCCAGAGGTGCAGGTGGCTCTGGTGTTGCCTGCTGTTTTGATCGATGTGTCAGAAGCCCTCTCTGACAGAGAACCGCTGGTTCTTCTGTCGCATGCTTTCAAAAAGGCCCAAGATGTCCACCCATCCTCCAGAGCTGTACCAGATTTGCTTGCAGGGCACCCTCGATCAGGGCTGGTCGGAGTGGCTTTCCGGGATGCAGGTTTGCCCGAATGCCTCTGGAAACACCGTGTTGACCGGACCCCTTGCCGATCAGGCCGCTTTGCATGGCCTCCTCAAAAAGTTGCGGGATGTGGGGTTGCCCCTGCTTTCCCTGCAACGCCTCGAACCCCCAGAAAGGACCGAAACATGATTTCATTGCGCACCCGTGCCCGGGTGGTTGGCAGCTTGTTTTTGCTGGCTGCCGTCACCGCCATCATTGGACTTTTCCTGTACAATCCTGTTTTGCAGCATGCCGATTATGCCTTGCAGAACGATGCCCAGCAGACCCGCATTGCCACAGGGGCATTCATGGAGGTGCTTCTGGCCCTGTCCATGATCGGAATTGGCGTCGGGATGTATCCGGTTCTGAAAAAGCTCAGTGAAACCCTCGCCCTCGGGTATGCCTTTTTCCGGTTGCTGGAATCCACCATCGTGATTGTGGGCATGCTGGCGTTGCTTACTGCGGTGACCCTCAGCAACAACCTGCCCACCTCTGCACACTTGCAACCCGAGGCCCACCTGCTCACCACACGCATGCTGGTGGCCCTACACGACTGGACGTTTTTGCTGGGTCCCAACACCGCTCTGGGGGTCAGCACCTCGATGATGTCCTTTTTGCTGTTCAGGCATGGACTGGTTCCGCGCTGGATTTCTGCTCTGGGTCTGGTGGGCGGTCCGATGATTTTTGTCTCTTCGATTCTGGTGATGTACGGGCTGTATGCCCAGCAGTCTGCGTGGGGTGCGGTGGCTGCACTGCCGGTCTTCCTGTACGAGATGAGCGTGGCCGTGTACCTGATTGCGAAGGGCTTCCGTGGCAAACCCGATCAGCCTTCTGCCGTCCAGAGCCACTTGCAACCCTCCTGAAAGGTGCTGTCCATGAGAGCCATTGAGTACTTCCGTTACGGTTCCCCCGAGGTCTTGAAATTCACCGAACTGGCCCCAAAGCCCGTTCCTGCCCCAGATGAGGTGCTGGTCAGGGTGCATGCCTCCTCGATCAATGCAGCAGATTGGCACCTCCTGACCGCAGACATCTTTCTGGTGCGGCTTCAGATGGGATTGCTGTCTCCCAGACGCAACATCCTCGGATTGGATGTGGCTGGAACCGTGGAAGGGGTGGGCTCCAGCGTCACCCGTTTCAAAAGGGGAGAGGCGGTTTTTGGGGTGCTCCTGAATTTCAAAGTGGGGGCCTTCGCGGAATACGTGTGTGTGCCAGAGCGTTTTCTGGAACGCAAGCCGGAAAACATCGGTTTTGAGGCCGCGGCAGCCACCCCTCTGGCGGCCATCACTGCTTTGCAGGCTTTGCGGGATCTGGGTGAGGTACAGCCCGGACAGCAGGTGTTGATTCAGGGGGCTTCAGGAGGGGTGGGCAGTTTTGCCGTGCAGGTGGCCAAATTGCTCGGAGCAGAGGTGACCGCTGTGTGCAGCCCTCAAAAGCAGGTGCTCGCAAAGCAACTCGGGGCGGATCAGGTGCTGGATTACACCCGACAGGATTTCACCACACTGGGGAAGCGTTATGATGTGGTTCTTGGGGTCAACGGGCACCGCTCCCTCTCGGATTACCAGAAGGTCCTGAAACCCCGGGGCCGTTATGTGATGATCGGCGGAACCCAGAAACAGATGTTCGAGGCCCTGTTCTTGGGAGGCTTCAAGTCCAGCAAAACAGGCCAGCGTTTCCAGACCCTCACCCTGAAATTTAGCCCTCTGGATCTGCCTTTTCTGCGTTCCCACCTGACGCAAGGAACGCTGGTTCCGGTGATCGACCAGAGCATCCCTCTGGCGCAGCTTCCAGAGGCCATGAGACAGTTTGGTCAGGGGCGCAGCAAAGGCAAAATTGTGGTCACGGTTCAGCCCTGAAGGCAGGCATCACAGGGGTTATGATGTGGCATGACCGTTCATCACCTTTCCAGCAAGCACATCCACACCGTCTGGGATGCCAGCCTTTCCCCGGCTTTGACAGTGAAGTCCGGGGACACCGTGGTTCTGGACACCCTCGATGCCTCTGGTGGAAGGGTGGCGCGGGAAGTGCAACAAGGCAAGCACCTCGTCCCAGAGCGTTTAAAGGAAACCATCGTGCGGGATGCGTATGTTGCTTTGCCTCCAACGCTCGGGATTGGGGGTCATCCGCTGACAGGCCCCATTTGGGTAGAGGAGGCCATGCCCGGAGACACCCTGATGGTGGAGATTTTGCAGGTCCAGTGCGCAGATTGGGGCTGGACCGCCTGCCGTCCCAAGGGCATTGGTTTGCTGGATCAGGAACTCGCAGACACACTGGGTGAAGGATACACCCACCTCTGGGACTTGCGTGCTGGCACCCATGCAGAATTTGTGCCCGGAATTGTGCTTCCTCTGGCCCCTTTTCCGGGGGTGGTGGGTCTTGCTCCAGCAGAAAAGGGACCCCACCGCACCAGTCCACCCCGTCGGGTGGGCGGAAACATGGATGTTCGGCAACTGGTGGCCGGGAGCATCCTGTACCTGCCCATCGAAACCGAAGGTGCCTTCTTGAGTGCAGGCGATCTGCATGCCGCTCAGGGAGATGGTGAACTGAGTGGGACAGGCATTGAAATGGCGGGTCAGTTGACTTTGCGTGTGTCTGTTCGCAAGGACTGGACCATCGACAGTCCGGTGTTCCAGAGCGGTCCCGAGCCCACCGACCTCTGGAGCAAAGGCTCTTTTGGGGTGACCGGGCACCACCCGGATTTGATGGAGGCTGCCCGCATTGCTGTGCGGGGCATGCTGGAGCACTTGCAGCGCACTTGCGGTCTGACTCTGGTTCAGGCTTATGTGCTTTGCAGTGCCTGCGTGGATTTGCGGATCAGCCAGTTGGTGGATTGGCCCAACATGACGGTCAGTGCCCTGTTGCCCCTCAGCATCTTCAAGTGACCCCACCCAGAGTGAACCCCAGAGATGGTTTCCTCTGGGGTTTTGTTGTGGTACAGTCGAAGATGTCGTTTGAAGGTTTCGAAACCCGGAATTTCATTTTATGGATGAACAAACAAATTGGCCTTTGATCTGATGTGAAGTTGAATAATTGTAATGTTTTTGTGATCTGTTTTTTGATGTTTAATTGCATTAACAATTGCAAAAACCCTTTCAATTTGTAAGGTTTGTGTATTTGGAATTTTTTACAAATCTCTTGGGTCATCGCTCGTTTTGATTGTTTCTGGGGGATTGTGTCGCAGGGTAATAATTCTTTAACAATCGAATCGGTTATCCTTGACTTTGTTTTGCAAAACGGTTAACTTGTGTTTCGCATTAACCGAAGGAGAGGATTCATGCCTCACAACATGAAGTTAAGGCCCCCCGAAAGTCCATACCGTTCACCACCCAGAGTCATGATTTGCTCTGGACTCTCAGAAGTCATGAAGGTCAAATTGATTCAACAGGTTGCTGTTGCACATCAATGGCAGATTGACACATGTCATCCCGGCATGGATGTGATTGAGCACATCAAAAACATCAAGCCCCATCTTGTGGTTGTTGAGTGGTCCAGCAAACCGCTTGCCAAACACATCATTGACCATGTGCTTGAACATCAACCCCAGAGTTGCTTGCTGGTGTTTGCTTTCTCAAATCAACCTCAACTGAAAGAACTGAAAGACCAACATCCTGCCCTGATGGTGCTTGCCACCCCAGACACCCGCACCCTCAGCATGGCCATTGAAAATGCCGTACAGGCCCAATTCCCGGAATTCCCCCTCCAGAGTGGCAGATTGCGGTTGCCAGATCCACCTTCTTCTGCTGTTCAGGACCTCCCACAGGATCCCATGTTCTTCAAAAGACCTGCACGCCCGGAACCCGCACCCAAACCCGAAACCACCCCTGTTCCCACCGAGGTCCAAGCACCTCTGGAAACCCCCCAAACATCCCCTGCACCACCAGAAAGAGAGGCCTACAACATGAGTTCCATCAACGAAACCCTCAACGCTGCCCTCAGCACCATTGACGGCGCAACCGCCACTGCCCTCGTCGAATACAACAGTGGAATGATGCTCGGTTCCGCCGGAGGTGGCGTCAACCTTGAACTTGCCGCAGCAGGCAACACCGATGTGGTCAAAGCCAAAATGCGCACCATGCAGTCCCTTGGCATCTCAGGCAGCATCGAAGACATCCTGATCACCCTTGATAACCAGTATCACATCATCTACTTGGTGCCCGGACAGACCCTCTTTTTGTACCTCGTGCTGCAAAAAGACCGTGCCAATCTCGCTCTGGCCCGCTACAAACTCAAAGCTCTGGGCGCAGAACTCAAAGTCTGAGTCACTCAAACGTTCAAAAGAAAACAGCCCGGAATGTTCCGGGCTGTTCTTTATGCAGTTTCACAAATGGTGTTGGCTGATCTGAGATGTCCTGTAAGAGGATTTCTTGCTGTCCACTGTCCAATGTGAACTTAAACTGGCTTTGCAGATCAAGGATGCAGCTTCACCAGTTGCTTGCCAAAGTGCTTGCCAGAGAGCAAATCCATGAACGCCTGAGGTGCATTTTCGATGCCTTCAGTGACCACCTCGTGGTGCTTCAGTTCACCGGAAGCCACTCCCGCCCCGAGTTCCTGCAGGGCCTGAGGCCAGATCTCGGGTTGCTCTCCAATGATGAACCCTTCAATTTTCAGGCGCATGGTCAGGATCAGAGAGGGTTTTTTGAGGGGCACCTGCTCGCCATTGTAACCGCTGATCATTCCGCACACGGCAATCCGTCCGAAGGGGTTCATGCGGTCCATCACGGCATTCAGGATGTCACCGCCTACATTTTCAAAGTACCCATCAATGCCGTCTGGCGTCACTGCTGCCAGATCTTCAATCAGGTTCCCGGCTTTGTAGTCAATGCAGGCATCAAAACCCAGTTCCTGAACCACGAAATCACACTTCTCTTTTCCACCAGCGATGCCGACCACTCTGGCTCCGGCTTTTTTCGCCAATTGTCCGGCCAGACTGCCCACCATTCCGCTTGCACTGCTGATCACCACGGTCTCGCCTGCTTTGGGGGTGAGCAATTTGTACACCCCATACCAAGCGGTCACACCGGGCATCCCCACAGGCCCCAGGTAAGCCTGCATGGGAATCCGTGAAGCGTCCAGTTTTTGCAGGCCCTTTCCAGAGCTGACCCCGTACTGTTGCCAGCCAAAGAAGCCCTGCACCACATCTCCCACCTGAAAATCAGGGTTTTTGCTTTCCATCACTTCGCCAACGGTGCCCCCCAGCATCACTTCGTTTAACGGATGGGGTTTGGCGTAAGACTTGCTCTCACTCATGCGCCCCCGCATGTATGGGTCAAGGCTCAGGTAATGGTTTTTGACCAGCACCTGACCGTCTTGCAACACTGGGACAGGGGTTTCGGTCAATTGAAAGTTGGATGGGGTGGGTGCGCCTGTGGGCCGGGAGGCCAGTAAAATTTGTTTGTTCGTCAAGGTCATGGGGTCACAATAAACTTGAACCGGATGCAAAAAAGCGCTCTGGTCAACAATTGTGGGTACAGGATGGCAACATCAGGGTCAGCGCAAAGTCTGACTTTTGGCATGTCACTTGAAAAAGCGTTCAGCGATCAGCCATCAGCTTTCAGCAAAAAGCTCACCAAAAGGCTTTTGCAAACAGCAAAACAAAAAGACACAAACGGAACGCCACTCAGACTTTCCCTTCAACAGGCAGCCAGAAAACTGTCCTTATTGCTGACGGCTGATCGCTGACGGCTGATGGCTCTTGGTGTTGGCATGGCCTGACAGCGACTTTAGGCTTACCCTGATGGCAACATGCCGCCAGAGAACCGGCGACATGCTCAATGGTCATGATTCGGCAAAATCATCTCAGGACACACTGGTTTGTGGTCCATGATTTCAGTCCAGTTCGGTCAGGTACAGTTGCACCCTTCCCCCTGTTCGGAAGCGTACAGGATGCGTTTTCCATCCCAACTGAAGGTCGGGTGGCAGTGGCTTTCCTGCGTGTGCCATGAGGTGCCATGTGAAAGCAGCACCTCCAGAGCGGCCTGTGCTCCTTGCAGGTCAAGCAAGACCAGATGGTCCAGACCGTCACCGACCAGTTCATCGAAATCAACAGGTGAACACACGGAGGCCCATGCCAGAAAGTTCAGGGTTCGGGCAGGGAAGGCTTCTTCTGAGATGACCTTCAACCAAAGATGTGGCATACTGCCAACAACAGGAGCAAAAAATGTGGTGGATTGTGGCCGGAGTGGTGCTGGTGATGGTGGTTGTTTTTGCGTACTGGATGCGCACTGCGCCACCAGAGCCAGACCACCACAAAGACGAACAGGACCTTTGAAACCCCTGTATGCATTTGAACAGGGGTTTCAACTGTTTTCTGAAGAAACGCTGCTTGCAAGGCTTGAGCAGCTGTTCCTTTCAGAGTACTGTTTTCTGGGCTTGCAAGGCTTGTGTTTTGCGGGGTTGGCAGGTTCACTTCGAAGCAAAAATTTATTGTCTGAAAAGAATAAAAAATATTTTACAAAAATCTGATCAGAAAAAATTGTCTCTTAGGAATGCTCTGGATCGGTGTTTTTGGAATGATGATGTGACATTTTTGCAACACAAATAAAATTCTTTCACTTATACTGACGGAGATGGTCAGGTTTGGCACAGATGGATGGAGAGATGTCATCGCCGAAAACTTCACATTCGAAAATGTGAGGCGGGCCTCTCAGGCCTATGCCAGTCACATCAGAGCACACCATCCAGAGGGTGCACCTGTGGTGGTGGGTTACGACACCCGTTTCATGGCCCGGAATTTTGCACAGGCCTGTGCAGAAGTCCTGTCGGCCAATGGCCTGACGGTGCACCTGTCCGGGCAGTACCTTCCCACCCCTGCCCTCTCTTATGCGGTGAAACGCTTTGGAGCGGTGGGTGGCGTGATGATCACCGCGTCCCACAACCCCCCCCAGTACTGTGGCTTCAAACTCAAAGGCAGCCATGGAGGAAGCGCCACCCCACAGATGGTGCAAGAAGTGGAGAACCATCTGGGCACTGTTCCGGCTGTGTTTGATGCCGGTCGTCACCCGATTCACACCTTCGACATCCAGAGGGCCTATTTTGACCACCTGATGCAGGTGCTGGACCTGGGTCTGCTCAAGCATCGCCCTTTGCGGTTCTTTCATGACAGCATGGGAGGTGCAGGATGCGGATGGATCCGGGATTTCCTGCAGCATGCTGGTCTGGATCACATTGATTTTCAGGAGGTGCACCCTGAACCGAACCCCATGTTTTATGGTGTTTGTCCCGAGCCCATTCCACAAAACCTCCAACCCCTGTGTGAGGTCATGCAACAGGAAAAAGGACTCACCTTTGCTGCAGTGACCGACGGAGATGCAGACCGCATTGGTGCAGTGGTGGCCGGAGGACATTTTTTCAACTCCCACCAGATCTTTGCCGTGCTCCTCAAGCACCTGCATGATCGCGGATCGCGCGGACGGGTCATCAAGACCGTTTCGGTTTCGGCTTTGCTGGATGTCCTGTGCGAAAAACTGGATCTGGAAGTCACCACCACCCCCATCGGCTTCAAGTACATCACCGAAGAAATGCTCAAAGGGGATGTGCTGATCGGCGGCGAAGAATCTGGAGGTCTGGGCATGCCAGACCACCTTCCCGAGCGGGACGGCATCCTGAATGCCTTGCTCTTGCTGGAAGCGGTGGCTCACTCTGGAAAAAGCCTCCCTGCCCTTTTTGCGGAACTGGAAGCCTTCACCGGCATCCACCACGCTTACGACCGCCTGGACCTGCACCTTCCCACGCAGGAAGCTGCCCTTGAGGCAGTGGCCAGGTTGCTGCAAAACCCTTCATTTCTGGGCCGTTCTGTGCTCCATGTGGAGTCCCGGGATGGCACCAAATGGCACCTCGAAGGCCACGCCTGGTTGATGGTGCGATCCTCTGGAACTGAACCTGTGCTGCGCGTGTATTGTGAAGCCCCCACAAGCACCGAAGTTCAAGACCTTCTGCAAAGTGCCCGTGCTTTGATGCAGTCATGAACCCGAGTCTCGTGAGGAGGAATCCATGCAAGAGAACCCTTTTGTTCCAGTGGTCCTGGCCGGAGGCAGCGGTGAGCGTTTCTGGCCCCTCTCCAGAAAAGCCAAACCCAAGCAGTTTCTGACCCTTGACGGAGGACAGGAAAGCCTGTTGCAGGCCACTGTGCGGCGCTTGCAGCACACCTGTGGCACACCAGAGAACCTGTTTGTGGTGACCTGCAACGACCACCGCACGCTGGTGCTGGAGCAACTTCCAGAGCTTCCGGTGGAAAACCTGCTGGTCGAACCTGTGGCCCGGGACACTGCCCCTGCGGTGCTTTTTGCGGCCCTGACCATTGCCCGTCACCAACCCGATGCAGTGCTGGGCATCTTTCCATCCGACCAGAAGGTTCAGGATGAAGCGGCATTTCAACGCCTGATTCAGGATGCCATCGAACTTGCGCTGCGCCAGCAGGTGATTGTCACGGTGGGCATCACCCCGGGGTACCCTTCCACTGGCTATGGGTACATTGAAAAAGGAGCCGAAACCCTTGCTCTGGAGCACCACCGGGCTTTTGAGGTGCGCCGCTTCGCCGAGAAGCCAGATGTGGACACGGCAACCGCTTTCCTGCAAACGGGAAATTACGCCTGGAACAGTGGAATGTTCATTTGCTCGGTGCAAACCCTGCTGAAAGAGTATGCCCGACATCAACCCGAGCTGTTTCACCAGATGGAGCAGGCCATGCAGGTCCGTGGCAGGTTGCGCGAGGTCTTTCCCACCCTTCAAAAAATCAGCATCGACTATGCGGTGATGGAACGTTCCAGATCCATCATGGTGATCCCGGCGGATTTTGGCTGGGACGATTTGGGAGATTGGAATGCTCTGGAACGCCTGCTCAGGAACGACTCTCCAAATGTGGCGGTGGGTCGCCATGTGGGCCTTGATACCGGCGGAGCGATCCTGTACACCACCAGTGGGGACGACCTGATTGTGACCATTGGACTGGAAGACCTGGTGGTGGTTCGCACCAGTGAAGTCACCCTGGTGGTGCGCAAAGACCGCACCCAGGACATCAAAAAAGTGGTTCAGCAAATCAAGGGACATCCCGAGCTGCTGCGATTTGCCTGAACAGGCATTTCAAAGGTTTGTTCTTCCTGCTGGCTTCAGGCCAGCAGGTCAGGGGTTTCATTTCTGGATGGATTCAAGTGGCCATTTCGCACTCGGGGTGAACAGCTCACCCCTCGGGAGGAACACCATGAAAGCGATCATTCCCGCTGCTGGACTCGGCACCCGACTTCGCCCCCTCACCTATTCCAGACCCAAACCTGTTTTGAAGGTTGCCAACAAAACCATCATCCAGTACGCCATCGACAACCTGATGGAGGCAGGCATCACGGACATTGGCATCGTGGTTTCCGCCCAGACCCTGCCCGACATCACAAAAGCCCTGAAGAACCAGCCCGGAGCCGACATCACCTTCATATTGCAGCACGAGCAACTGGGGCTCGGGCATGCCGTCCGGACCGCTGCGGATTTTGTGGGTCAAGATGATTTCTGTGTGTACCTCGGAGACAACCTTTTTGAGCATGGCATTGCTGCTTACCGGGAGGCTTTTTTGCACTCTGGAGCAGATGCATGGATTGCCCTCAAAGAGGTGGACAACCCGTCTGCTTTCGGGGTGGCCCGGCTTGATCCTGAGGGCAGGATTCAGGACCTTCAGGAGAAACCAGAGGTCCCCGAGAGCAACCTTGCGGTGGCCGGAATGTACTTTTTCCGCAACTGCATGATGGAGCACCTGCATGCCCTGAAGCCGGGTGCCCGGGGTGAATACGAAATCACCGACGCCATCCGGGGCTTGATGGCTGCCCGGGGCAACGTGGTGGGTCAACGGGTGGAAGGCTGGTGGAAGGACACCGGACGTCCCGAAGACCTGCTGGACGCCAACCGTCTGGTGCTGGAAACCCAGGCCCGGTCCATTCACGGCAAGGTGCAAAACAGTGTGCTGGAAGGCCGGGTGGTGGTGGAAGAGGGGGCTGAAATCAGCGATTCGATCATCCGTGGCCCGGTGCTGATCGGCAAAAACACCCGCATTTCCCACGCCTACATCGGTCCCTACACCTCCATTGGAGAAGGGGTGTCCATCCAGCACTCTGAAATCGAATTCAGTGTGGTCAACGATGAGGCCACCATCGACAGCATCGATTGCCGGATCTCACACAGCATCATTGGGCTCAAAGCACAACTGAACAGCATCCGTGAAAGGCCCCATGCGGCACGTTTCATTGTGGCAGATGCCAGTCAGGTCACCATTCCATTGATGTGAGGTTCCAGACATGCAGCCAGATCCAGCCCTTCAACCCTCACATGACATGCGAACAGGCCGGGGAGCCCCTCCTGAAGGAAAAATTTCACGGACGAACCCTTTCAGGAACCTGCACAGCAAAGTGCACCGCCTCAATCCCCTGTTGAATCAGGTGGCCATTGTGCTGCCCAACTTCCTCAGCATTCTGCTGTTGAAAAAATTCGGACATCCGGGTGAAGCCGGTCATCTCGCCCTGCTCACATCCTTTGCATGGCTGGTTTTCGGGATTGCCAACGCCTTCAGTCTGGAGCATTCCATCATTCGGGTGTCCAGCATGTCCCCTGTGCAGCGTGTCCAGGAGGTGACCCGGCAGTACCGCACCCTCGCCCTTTTGCTCGGTGTGCTGTGCATTTTGAAGGTGCTGTGCTTCCAGACCCTGTTTCCAGACATCCCTCTGGGGGTGCTTGCGCTGGATGCGGTCAGTTCGTTTTTTTACCTGAGCTTTTGTTTCTGGTCGCGCCTCACCCTCATGCTGCCGCAGGTCCAGAGGTTTCTGACGCAAACCCTGATGCTGTCCATTGTGGGTTTTGTGGCGGTTGGGGCCGCTCTGGTCTTCTGGAATGCCATCAGCATTGAACACCTGCTGGTTCTTTCTGCGGGGGTGTATTTTTTCAGTTGCTGGAGGATTGTGCGGTTGTGGTCCATTGATGCGGCCTCCCTGATGCATGCCCCTGTGGAGTACCGGGAAAACCTGCAATACTTCAAAAAAGTGTACTGGGGAAGTTTGCTTTCCTGGATTCCCACCAACATCTACTATTACTTTCTGGCTTTCTTTGGGGACACCCTCACGGACATTGAGAACCTCCGGGTGATCCTGATTTTTCAGCAACCGTTGATCCACATCATCACCTCTTACAACGTGGTGGGCATTCAGCGGCTCAGTGCTGCAACAGACCGACCTGTGGCTGCCCGCAAAATGATTTCGCGATGGTTGCTGGGGGTGCTTGGTGCTGTGGTCGCCGTGAACCTCTGCTCGGTGTGGATCCTTGACCTGTTTGACATCCAGTCCCTGACCAACCGCGTGGTGTTTTCCATCGTGTCCCTGTTGCCCATTTTCACCTGCATCATCACCGTGGCAGGTGCCCTGTTCAAGCTGGAAGGCCGGGGAGAGGTCACTTCGCACACCGGAACTTTTTCTGCCTTGTTTGACCTGACGGTGGGGGTGTTTCTGGTCTGGAAGTTTTCGATGCTGGGCGCAGCTGTGGCCATGGTGAGCAGTTTGTGCATCAACGCCATGCTCCTTTTGCGGTACTCCCTGTTTCTCGGGAAGGTGAAATGAATGGCAGAGCGAACTTTTCTTTCTGATGTGAAAGCCAGGCACACCAAAGAATCCACCCCCAACCCAGAGCAGGCCAGAGATGGGTCCATGAGACGCCTCAAGGTGTGCTTGCTGACCAATCAGGTGACCCCTTACCGTTACCCGGTGTGGAAACACCTTGCCAACCAGGTGGCTCTGGACATCATCGTGCTGTCCCAGCGGGAAAAGAACCGGATCTGGGACATGGTGCAGGTGGAGGGCCTCAAATTTCAGGTGCTGAAGGGCTGGTCGTTTGACCTTCCCCGCTTCGATGCCATCATGTACTACAACCTGAGGGTGTTCCGGCACATTTTCTGGCAGCGTCCGGATGTGGTGATCATTTCCGGCTACGAGAACTTTTCCTACCTGAAAGCCCTGCTGGCTTGCCAGTGGCTGGGCATTCCGGTGGTGATCTGGTGGGGCAGCCACCAGTACAGCAGCCGCTCTGGGGGATGGGGGGACCGCTTCAAACGCTGGATTTTTGGCAGGGCCAGCCACTTCATCACCTATGGGACCCTTTCTGCACGTTATCTGCAAAGCCTCGGGATTCCGGCTTCTTCCATCACGGTGGCAACCAATTCGGTGGACACCCAGCACATGGCCTTTGTGCCCAAGCCTTCCGGAAAGCTGCGTTTGCTGTATGTGGGACGGCTCACCGAGGCCAAAGGCATCCGTGAAATGCTGCAAGGGATTGAGCGTCATGGCCGATCCTGGGCCGGGGCTTTTTCGCTGACCATTGTGGGTTACGGTCCTCTGGAAGGACTGGTCAAGGATTTCATCGCAGACCATCCAGAGCTGGACATCACCTATGCTGGCGCAACCCGCAATGAAACCGAAACGGCCCAGCACTACCAGCAGAGCCATGTGCTGATCATGCCGTCATGGGGTGAGGTGTGGGGTCTGGTGGTCAACGAAGCGCTGGCTTATGGCTGTTATGTGGTGGCTGCCAGTACCGCCGGGGCCACCTTCGATCTGATTGAGCAGGCCCCATTGCCTGTGGGTCATGCTTACCCTCCTCGGGATGTGGAACAACTGGCAGATGCCCTGCACAAGGCCCAGATGCTGTACCAGCAAAATCGCATGGATTTTGAGGCCATTTCGAATTGGGGGCATCGGATCACCACATCGGATTACGCTGAAAAACTGCATGTTGCGGCCTGCGAAGCACTGAAAAAGGAGGGCAAGACATGATGGATACACCTGCTGTGTGGGAAAACAATCCGCCCTCCAAATGGGTGAGCATCGGTTTGCGGTTTCGCACCCTGTTGTTTTTCATCACGCTGGCAGCCGCCCTGCTGGGTCTGGGCTGGTCTTTCGCTTACGGTCCATTGTGGTTGCCAGAGACCATCAAAACCGGTTTGTTCTGGTGTGCCACCCTGGTGTTGCTCTACAGCCTGATCTTCAATGGCATCACCGCTCTGGTGTTTTGCATGGTGCTGCTTTACATGCCGCTGTCTTCGTTGCACCTGTATGCACCGCAAGGGGAGGTGGCCCCGTACTTCAACAACTTTTTCGGGATGGTGGACCGGTATGGCCTGCTGATCCTGATGTCCACATACCGCCTGTACTTTGTGGTGGCTCTGGTGGTGGTGTTCTTCAACACGCGGATTTCCCGGTTTGAGCGGGGTGCCATCGAGCGGTTTGCTGTGTTCTGCCAGAGCATGCCCATTCTGGTGCTTGAAGTCTTTGCTCTGCTGGCCATGCTTTCTGCGTTCATCTACAAACCCAACCTGCACCTCGGATACGCCTACGGCACCGGCATGACCAACCTGCTGCCCGGCAATGCCTGGAATGTGCTGGCGGTGGTGTTTTACTGTTACCTGATCTTTGGGCGCAAACCTGCCCTGGTGAAGCTGGCTCTTGTGTTTGTTCCTTTGTGGTTCCTGCTCAATTACGCCCGGGTGGAACTGCTGGGATTGTTCATTCTGTATGCCTATTACGCCCGTCTGCAACAGTTCAACGCTGTGCAGCGAACGGTTTTTGCGGCCTCTGCCGGTCTGGTCGGCGTGCTGTTCATTGTGATTGGTGCCGTGCGTGGAAAAGGCTGGAGCAACCTTTCGAGCCTTTCTGTGGATGTGCTCAATTCCATTCTGAATTACAGCACCGTGCAGGACGTGATTTATGCAGCATGTGCCGCAGTGCAGTACGTTTACAACACCGGACACCACTACACCGTGCTGAACACCTGGCTGTATGCCATTCCCTCGTTTTTCTTGCCTTACGACATCACGCCGGGCTCATTGCTGGTGTCACAGGCCCTCAAGACCAACAACGGTTTGTTGATCTCTGGTGAAGGCATGCTCAATGGTGGGGTGTATGGGGTGTTTCTGGTGGCCGCTGTGGTGCTGGCCGCTTTTGCACTCACCCACCTGCTGTTCCGGTCTTCCACGTACCTGACCGTTTCCATTTACATCATCACCCTGTGCAGTTTGCCCCGACTGGTCTGGTACGGCTTTGATTTTTACATCAAAAACCTGTATTTCATCCTGCCACTCACCTATGCGGTGTACCTGATGGTGCTCCACTGGTCGAAGGCCCTGAGGAGGAAATGATGAAAATCGGCGTGGCACTCACTTCTTTTTATCCTGCCACCGACTATGGTGGTCCGGTGGCGGTGGCCCGACAGCACCTCGACAGCCTCCAGCAACTCACCCCCTTGGAGCCTCTGGTGATGTGCTCCAATGTGCTGGAGGTGGCAGACCGCAAGTACCTCCCTCTGGACACCACCCGGGAAGCGCAAGGGGTGAAGTACTACCGTTCTTTGGCCCTCACCCGCAAATTCACGGGCATTGTCAGCCTTGAACTGCTGGTGAAAAACCTTTCCGCCGTCCGGCAGTGTGAAGTGGTTCACATCCACTTTGCCCGGGAGTTTGTTCCGGTGATGGTGGCCCTGCAATGCCTGCTGGCCCGCAAACCTTTTGTGGTCCAGACCCACGGCATGGTGGTGCGCAAACCCGGTTTGTTTGCCCGGGTGCTGGACCGTCTGGTGATTGCTCCGATCCTGAGCCGTGCCAGCAAAGTGCTGTACCTGCAGGCGGAAGAACGCAAAGAATTGCAGCATTACACCCGGGGGAACCTGCACGAATTGCCCAATGGCATTGAGCTGGGTCCGCAAGCTTCCACACCAAAAACGCCCGAGTACAATTTCCTGTTTCTGGCCCGGTTGCATCCCCGCAAAAGGGTGTTGCGTTTCATTGAATTGATTGAGGGCCTCTGGAAGCAGGACAACCGGGTGCGGGCACGCATTGTGGGACCAGATGGGGGCGATCTGGCCGCAGCTTTGCAAAAAATAGAGGCTCTGGGATTGCAGAAGGTGATCGAGGTGTGTGGTCCAGCCAACCGGCAGCAGGTGGCCGAGCACTTGGCCTGGACCGATTTTTACCTGCTGCCTTCCCTGAACGAACCTTTTCCGATGACGGTGCTGGAAGCCTTTGCCCACCGTCGGGTGGTGGTGGCCTGTGAAACGGTGCAGATCCGCAAAATGTTGATCCGCCATGACGCAGCCCTGCTGATCCAGCAGAACAACCCGGAAGCGGTGGCCCAGATTCTGGACCTGATGCACAACGTCAAACGCCGTGCCGAACTCATTGAAAATGGTCACCGTCTGGTTCAGGAGGAGCTTTCCAGCCGCAAAATCGGAGAAAAACTCCTCACCGTCTACCGGAGTGTGGTCCATGGATGACCATGCCCTGAAAAGCATTGACCTGAGCCGTGCTGGCAATGCCGATGGCATTCGCACCCGCAGCAAAATCACCGAACTGTTGTGGTATTTCATGGAAATGGCTGTCCTGTACAACCCTCTGGTGCTTTCTTCCCGCATGAGGGCTCTGGCCCTGAGGATGTTCGGAGCGCAGATCGGGCAGGGGGTGGTGCTGCGCAGCAGGTTGCGCGTCAAATATCCCTGGAAGCTTGCCATCGGAGACCATTGCTGGATCGGTGAAGACGTCTGGATCCACAACCAGGATGAGGTGCGCATTGGAAAACATTGTGTGGTTTCGCAGGGCACTTTCATCACCACCGGATCCCATGACACCCGCAAAACCATGGGTCTGGTCACCCGACCTGTGGTGCTCGAAGACGGGGCCTGGGTCACCTCTCGCTGCATTGTGCTGATGGGGGTGACGGTGGGCCACAACAGCATCATCACTCCGGGCAGTGTGGTGCACAAAACCGTGCCCCCCATGGGCGTTTATGGGGGCAACCCCCTGAAATTCATTCAAGAAAGGAGCATCGACCTTGAAAATCTGGATCAACAGCATCACCACTGACCGCACCTCCACCGGGGTGCCCAAATACAGTGCAGAGATGGCCGATCACTTCGCCCGGACCTGTGAAGTGACCGTGGTTGCAGGGGTGCCCCACTATCCCGAGTGGAAACCCCGGGCCGGACACACCAACCGCCGTGGGGTTTTGCAGCAGGGAAACAGCACCACCCACCAGTTCCCGCTTTACCTTCCCGGACCAGAGCGCATGTCCTCACGCACCCGCCTGATGTATGAGGCTTCCTTTGTGCTGAACAGTTTGCCTTTCTGGCTGATGCGGGCCTTTTCATCCAGCAGGCCTGATGTGCTGATCACGGTTTGCCCCTCCTTGTTGTCCTCTCTGGGACCCCTGCTGTACTCGGTGTTCACCCGCACCCCGTGGGTGTTGCATGTGCAAGACCTGCAAGTGGACGCAGCGGTGCGACTGGGCATCATCCGGCAGGGTCTGTTTTCACGGTTGCTTTTCCGTCTGGAGGAGTTTTTCCTCAAGCAGGCCAGCTTTGTTTCCACCATCACCCCGGCCATGAAAGACCGCATCATCAGCAAAGGGGTGCCGGAAGACCGCCTGATGGTGTTCCCCAACTGGTCGGATGTCTCGTTTGTGAAACCCATGCCACGCATGAACGCTTTTCGCCAGAGGCATGGCATCGCTGAAGACGAAACGGTGGTCCTGTACGCCGGAAACATGGGAGACAAACAGGGGCTTGACCTGATTGTGGAAGCGGCCCTTCAACTGGAAAACCCCGCAGGTCTGCGTTTCGTGATGGTGGGTGAGGGGGTCTCGAAGCGCCGCCTGATGTCTGCCGTCGAAGCCCACGGATTGCAGAACTTCCTGTTTCTGCCAGTTCAGCCTCTGGAGGTGCTCCCCGAGATGCTGGCCGCAGGAGACATCCATCTGGTGGTGCAAAAACGCGAAGCCGCAGACATTGTGATGCCCTCAAAACTGACCAACATTCTGGCAGCTGGACGGTCTTCCATCGCCACCGCCGATCCCGGGACCACCCTTGCACAGGTGTTGCTGGACCACCAGTGTGGGCTGGTCACCGAACCCGAAAACGCTGCAGCACTGGCAAAGGCCATTCAAACCCTTGCCGGAGATGTGGAACTTCGCACCAGACAGGGTCTTGCTGCACGCAAGTATGCCGAACGGCATCTGGACCAGACCGCTGTGCTGGATGCTTTCCTGAACGACCTGGACAACCGTTTGCGAGCCCGTCGCCCTGCCGCTCTGGCAGCAGAAATCCTGAGAGGTCGAAAATGAAACGCATTGCTCTGATCACTGGCATCACCGGACAGGACGGCTCTTACCTCACCGAATTGTTGCTGGCCAAAGGGTATGAGGTGCACGGCATCATCCGTCGGGCCAGCACCTTCAACACCGACCGCATTGACCACCTCTACGACGATCCCCACGATCCAGAGGCCAGAATGTTCCTGCATTATGGGGACCTGTCGGATTCCAGTGGACTGCGCATCTTGCTGGAACGCATCGAACCGGACGAGGTGTATAACCTCGGAGCCCAGTCCCATGTGAAGGTCTCTTTTGACCAGATGGAATACACCGCCGATGTGACAGGTCTGGGGGCACTGCGTTTGCTGGAAGCCATCCGGGATTACAACAACCGCACCGGCAAAAAGGTGCGTTACTATCAGGCGTCCAGTTCGGAGATGTTTGGTGCAGCCAAACCCCCTCAGGGCCTTCACACCCCTTTTCATCCCCGCAGTCCTTATGCGGTGGCCAAAGTGTATGCCTTCTGGCAGACCGTGAACCACCGGGAATCGTACGACCTGTTCGCCTGCAACGGCATCCTGTTCAACCATGAAAGCCCGAGGCGCGGTGAGACTTTCGTGACCCGCAAAATCACCCGGGCGGTGGGGCGCATCAAAATGGGCCTGCAAAAGAAACTCTACCTGGGGAATCTGGAGGCCAAACGGGACTGGGGACATGCCCGGGATTATGTGGAGGCCATGTGGTTGATGCTGCAACAAGACACCCCCCGTGACCATGTGATTGCCACAGGTGAGGCGTACTCGGTGCGGGAATTCGCAGAGCACGCGTTTGGTCTGGTTGGCTTGCGGTATCAGGACCATGTGGAGGTGGACCCCCGCTATTTCCGCCCTGCCGAAGTGGATTACCTGCTCGGGGATGCCCGAGAGACCATGGAACAGCTCAACTGGAAGCCCCGGACCTCTTTCGCTGAACTGGTGCGCGAGATGGTGGAGAGCGATCTGGAACTGGCCCGTCAGGAGAGAACCCTCATGCAGGCCGGTCATCAGGTGGCCCTCAAAGGGGTGGGGAACGCATGACTTTGCCACTGGATGCCCGAATTTATGTGGCAGGCCATCGGGGCATGGTGGGATCGGCCATCCTGAGGCATTTGCGGGCAAAAGGCCATGTTCACCTGATCACCCGCACCAGTCAGGAGCTGGATTTGCGGAACCAGCAGGCGGTGGAGTTGTTTTTTCAGCAAGAGCAGCCTGAATACGTGTTTCTGGCTGCGGCAAGGGTGGGTGGCATTCTGGCCAACTCCACTTTCCCAGCAGATTTCAGCTACGACAACCTCAGCATTGCCCTGAATGTGATTCATGCCGCACACAAACAGGGGGTGAAAAAGCTGCTCAATCTGGGCAGCAGTTGCATTTACCCCCGTCTGGCCGAGCAACCGATCAAAGAGGAGGCTTTGCTGACCGGTCCTCTGGAACCCACCAACCGTGCTTACGCGGTGGCCAAGATTGCCGCCATTGAGCTGTGCGACCATTACCGCACCCAGCATGGACGGGATTTCATCAGTGCGATGCCCACCAACCTGTACGGTCCAGAAGACAATTACGATCTGCTGGGCAGCCATGTGCTTCCCGCTTTGATCCGCAAGATGGTGGAAGCCAGAGAGAAAAAATTGCCCCACGTGGAAATCTGGGGCACAGGCACGCCACGCAGGGAATTCTTGCATGTGGATGATCTGGCCGAAGCCTGCCTGTTTCTGATGGAGCGTTTCAGTGCTGCAGGCCCCATCAATGTGGGCACCGGAGAGGACATCAGCATCCGTGATCTGGCGGTTTTGGTCCAAAAGGTGGTGGGCTTTGAAGGTCAACTGGTTTTCGATCCCACCCGTCCGGATGGCACCCCTCGAAAGTTGCTGGATGTGTCCAGAATTCAGGCCCTGGGATGGTCCGCAAAGGTGCCTCTGGAGGAAGGCATCCAGCACTCGGTGCAGTGGTTTGTGAACCATCGGGCACAGGCCCGGGTTTGACAGGGGGGTATTGACCTGTCTGCCGGGCCTGTGCCTTTCAGATGATAACACATTTCGAAATTGCGGATCTGATTTTTTTCAGATCCGCAAAATTCATGAACAAATTTTAAATTTATGAGCGAAAATGGCGTTTCAAAGCGAAAAAATCTGAGTACTGATATGTACAAAAAATCAAAACAATGGTAAAATTTCTCATGACGGTCTATAAGCATCAGAGTTACCACCATCCGATGACGGTTGCCCGCTCGGCCTTCTATGTGGGCCGACGGACCACCAACACCCTCGTTCTGGCTGGGTTCGATGCTCTGGCATGGGGCACAGCCTTTTTTCTGGCTTCCCTGAGTGCCCAGGCTTTCAGTGCCTTCCCGTACAACCCTGCCATTCTGGCGGTGGTGCTCACCTTCTGGTACATCGGAGCATGGATGGTGAAGTTCTACCCCGGTTGGGGAAAAGGGGTGGTGCAAGAATTGCGCCTCACCACCGAACTGGGCATGCTGGCTGCCCTGCTGACCTTGCTGGTTTACTTCTTCACAGAGCCCAACGTTTTGCGGGCCATCAACCTGCTCTTGATGTTCCTCGGGGTGCCCCTGTTGTTGGTCGCCCGCAACCTTGCCAAGGTGTTGCTGGGCAAAATGGGCCTCTGGGGGGTTCCTGTGGTGATTTATGGCGCGGCCAAAACAGGACAGATGCTGGCTGCAGCCCTGCAAGCTGAACCGGGAATGGGTTACCGTCCCATTGGCTTTTTTGACGATGATCCCCGCTGCCGGCACACCAGCATTCACGGGATTCCTGTGCTCGGGGACACCAGCCATCAAGATGCCCGGGCCCCGATTGCCATTCTGGCCATGCCCGGAGCACCCCGAGAACGCAACATCGACCTGCTGGAGGGCTCACTCAAGCAATACCACAAGGTGCTGATCATCCCTGACCTCTTCGATGTGCAGTCTTTGTGGGCCATCACCTGTGATCTCGGAGGGGTGCTGGGTCTGGAAATCACCCGCAACCTGCAAGATCCGTTCTCAAGGATGCTCAAACGCGCATTTGACCTGATCGCCATCGTGGTCACCCTGCCTTTGTGGATGCCGCTCTGCCTCCTGATCGGGTTGACCATCTGGCTGGAGGACCGCCAGAATCCCCTCTTCTTGCAAGAACGCATTGGAATGGGGGGCAAAATCTTCAAAACCTGGAAATTTCGCACCATGTTCCTGAATGCAGAGGCCATCCTGCAAAAACGCCTTCAGGAGGATCCCGCCTTGCGTGCCGAGTGGGAAGTCGACTTCAAACTCAAAAACGACCCACGCATCACCCGGGTGGGTGGATTCTTGCGCCGCACCAGTCTGGATGAATTTCCACAACTGATCAATGTGCTGCTTGGAGACATGTCGCTGGTGGGGCCCCGTCCACTGACCGTTTACCACAACAAAATCCTGCCAGAGCGGGCACAATTGATCCGTCAAGATGTGCGCCCCGGGGTGACAGGACTCTGGCAGGTTTCCGGTCGTTCTGACTCTGGCACAGCAGGCATGGCCCGATACGACCCGTACTATGTGCGCAACTGGAGCATCTGGCTGGATGTGGTGATTCTGGTGCGCACCGTGAAAGTGGTTCTGCTGCGAGAAGGGGCATATTGATCGGTCCCACAGATGCTGAAAGGGCAGGATTTCCTGCCCTTTTTTGTGGTCATGGAAAGGCATTCCATCAAGCTTCCATTCAGAAACTGCACCAGAACGCCTTTCAAAGGGGGAGCTTTTGGTCCAGAGGTGATCGTGTCTCTGGCATGGAAAACCCCCTTTTCAGGGGGTGAGGTCAGGGTTTCGGCTTTTGTTGCGTTGATCAGTGAGAGGGGAGGGTTCAGTCGCATCCTCCCCTCTCAAAAAACATCCGCTAGAGAAACACCTGTGTTCCGTCCACAAGGGGAATGTGGGCACAAATGGACCCTTTTGGATCCTTGTGGACCCTTGTGAATCCGCTTGGGTCACGGATCAGTGCCAGAAGGGCTGCTGGAAGGTGGGGGTTTCAGGGCTGCCAGGCCGAGCACGGCATAAAAGGACACCATGGTGCCGGGAATGGAGGTCAGGTGGCTGTCGTAAATGCCTGTGAACAGGTAAATCAGCAGGGGGGTGAGCAGGACCAGTTGAAAAACCTGAATCCGGTGCACCATGGCAAGCAGCAACACGGCAAGCCAGAGTCCCAGTCCCACCAGTCCAAGCTCGCTGAGGATTTGCAACACGTCATTGTGGGCGTAATTCACCCAGCCACCATGGACATACACCGGACTGGTCTCATGGCTGAGCCGGTACATCGGAGAAATCACCCCGAACTGGCCCACCCCATGCCCGAGGTAAGGGGCATCCTGAAACATGCGCCACCCATAATCCCAGACGGCCTGCCGGATGGTCCAGAAGCCTTCGAAGCTCTGGCTTCGGATTCCAAAATGGGTTTTGATGGCCTCAAAAGTGGGAGCACCCTGTGCATTCAAGAGCAACCCTGCACCAGCAACACCTCCTGCAAGCATCAATGCGGTCAGTCCCACCCCAAGCCAGCGGTTGTGCCGCCACAACCACCACAGCAAGGGAAGACCAGAGGCCATCACCACTGCGGGGGTGCTGCTGCCATCGGTGTGGAAGTTGGCCCAGTTCACACCCAGCAGCACCATCAGCAGCAGCGGGGTGTGCAGGTGGATTTTGGAAAAAAACAGCAGGCTGCTGACCACTCCGGCCACCAGCACCAGATAACCACTGTAATGGCTGGGATGAAAGTAACTGCCCGTCAAAAACTGCTCTGGAACACCCACCATGTGTTTTAAGAGCGGCACTGGAATTCCCTGATCTTGCAGGTAAGCCGCCCCCACACTGGTGGTGCCTGCTGCAACCACGGCCCCCAGCACCCATTGACCGGCATGACGGTAACGCAAAGCTGTCAGGTGAATGCCCACCCCGGCCCCCAGTCCAGCCAGCCACACCCGACAGTATCGACTGGCTTCTGTGGTTTCTGTGGCCCAGAGGGTGCTGGCCCCGATCCATCCACCACACAAAACCACCGCCATCAGCCAGAGGGCATTGGCCCTGTGTGACGGGTGGTGCCCTGCAGGCAATGTGGCCCAACACAGGGTGCCCAGAATCAGGGTCAGCAGACCTGCAAAGGTGCACAGGGCCATTCCCCAGGGATACACGCTGCCGTTGGCCAGAGGGGCCACCGTCACGGTGACCATCGCCATGAGGATGCACAACACCCCTGAAGCGCTGCAGATCCATCTCATGGTGTTTCCTTCAGGCGCAGAAGTGCCGCTCTGGCTTCTCCATTGGGGGTTTTGCGCTGGCTTTGTGCATAGGCTGCTCTGGCTGCCCGGATTTTGCCCAGTCGTTCCAGATACCGTCCTTGTTCCAACCAGTAGCCTCCGTTGTTGGGATCCAGTTGCAGGGCTTTTTGCAACACCTGCAGGGCTTTTGGGTGGTTCTGGGTCCAGCTGTACATCAAGGCCCACTCGTAGTGGATGCGGGCATCCACAGGGTTCAGCTGGGCCGCTTTGCTGTAACTGGCTTCTGCTTGCACAAGCCAGCGTTTTTCTTGCCGGAATTTGTACAGGGTGCGCCTGACATTGGCCAGCGACAGGTGAAGTGCAGCATTGTTGGGCTGCAGGTCAATGGCTTTCTGAAGGGTCACTGCGGCGAGGTCAAAATCAAATTGCCCGGTCTGTCGTTCTGCAGCTTGCAAGAGCAGGTCGCTTTGCCAATCGTGCTGTGCAGCTTGAAAGAGGGGCAACACCAGAAGCCCGCAAGCCACAGGGACCGCCAGTTTGAGGAAGATGGTCATGTTTTGCCCCATGCTGTGTTGAGCAAGGAAACAAGAGGATCCATCAAAATCCTCTTGTCTCAGAACTTCCCGCTTTGACGGAGCAACCAGAGGTTGTCTGTCAAATGCTCCAAAGCCCCCGAAACCCTTCCGGGGGGATCTTGCGTTCAGCCTTTTTGTGTGACACCTGCACCAGAAGCATCGATCACTGGATTGCCTTCCGGGTTGGTGATCAGGTCGCTTGCCCCTTCGAGGTTGGTGATGGGTTGCACCTGGCCATTGTTCACCGCGTCGGTCAATTGCTTTTGCTGCTCTGGGGTGAGGGCTTTTCCTGTGGCAATCTCCACAGAGGCAACCGTCAACTCTCCAGCGGTGAGCGGAGCCTCGCCTTTGGAGGCCAGCTTGTTGATGGTGCTGAGAGGCACCTTCAACAACACCGCAAGCGTCTGGGCGGTCGAGCCTGCAGGCTGGGCCAGCAGGTCTTTCATCTGGAGGTCTGTGAGGGTGATGCCTTTGAGTTTGGCCACCCCCACCAGCAACTGGATCCCTGTGACACTGGTCAGGTTCTGGGCTTTCTGGGCCACGGCCAGAGGTGCCACCAGGGCAATCGAAGTGCTGCTCAACAACAACCATGCCTTCTTGTTCATATCGACTCCTCCAGGCAATGCAGAAGGGGAGAATGCATCACGGGTTTTTGCGACAGGGGAGGTGAAAGTGTTGTGTGGATCAGGTTTTCTCTGGACGGTAATTGTGGTAGTAATAGTACTGGTCTTCCCGTTCGGTGCCTTTGTTGAGCACAAAGCCCAGCACCCTGCTGTTGGCGGTGCGGGTGCTGCGGATGGCGGTTTCCACGTTGTGAACCATGGTTCCGTGGGCTTCCACCACCATCAGGATGCCTGCAGCATTGCGGGTGAGGGTCAGCGCATCGGAGAGGGCCAGAATGGGTGGGGTGTCGAGGATCACCAGATCGTACTGGCTGCTCCACCTGTCCAGCAGGTCGTGCAGCTTCAGGTGGTTGGTGACGTGGCTGGCCGAGCGTTGTGCCGGGCCAGCGGGCAGCAAATCCACATTTTCACTGACCTGAAAAACAAAAGCGCCCTCTGGATGACGCAGGGCATCCTGAATGTTGGTGCGCTTGTCGTTCAGATCGGTGGATCCGGGGAGGGGGCGTGTGCGTTGCATGCGGGAGGCCCAGAGTTTGTGCTGGGTGGGACGGTGCAGGTCCATGTCAATCAGCAGCACTTTCTGCCCTGCCGTTCCAAAAGCTTCTGCCAGAGAGGCACTGACACTGCTTTTTCCTTCACCGGAACGGGCACTGGACACAATCAGGGTTTTTTCGCGGGAGGTTTCCAGCACCGACATGAGGTTGACCCGCAAAAATCCGCTGGCTTCATAAAGCGCTCCAGAGCGTGTGGCTTCCACCATGCCTTTCTTGAGGTCCTTGCTCATGATTCGGGGCAATTTGCCCACCACAGGCAACCCGAACCCCACCAGATCTTCTTCCGACATCACCCGTCTGCGGAGGGCATCGAGCGTCAACAATGCACCGCCACTCAGCAGCAGCATCAGGGCACCTGTCAGCAGGGCATCCCGAACAGGACGTGGATTGCTGGGCTGGACGGGCACCTCTCCGGGCGACATCAAGGTGAGTGTGCCTGTGGAAGCATTTTCCAGCACAGCCACCTGTGCCAGACTTTGCAACACATTGGCCCTTGCCGTGAAAGCAGTCTGGCGTTCCAGAGAATTTCTGTCTGAACGGGCAAGGGTCAGGTCAAGTGCACTGAGCTGCTTCTCAAGGCTGCCTTTGGATTTCATCAGGCGTTCGGTGGCCCGTTGAACATCCCATTCCAGCAAAGCCTGTACCGCAGCACCAGAAAGGATGGAGGCCGCTTCGGGGGTCTCTGCACTGGCGGTGATCTTGTAAACACCGGTTTGTTGCTGGTCGATTTTGGCTTCCACGGTGATGCGGCGGTAGATATTCTGGCGGAGTTCGTTTTGCAGGTCTGCAATGACCTGCCTTTTGAGGGTGGGGGTCAGGTTGCTGCCTTCCACCCGTCGGATCATGCTGTCCACCACCACCCGGGTGTGCAGGGCTTCATCCACGGCACCAGCAGGCAATGGAGGTGCGGTCACCAGTGTGCTGTTGATGATGTTGTTGCCGGTCTCACCACGCACAGCGATCACACTGCCCACCGATTGATAGGTGGGAGGCAAACTGTTGGAATACAGGTAAACGAGGCTGCTGGAAACCATGACGGACAGTCCAATGATCCACCAACCCCTGAAAAGAACCCGGGTCACCTGTGCCAGGTCAGGCTCATTGTGGGCAACGTTTCTGGATGAGGTGGGTGCAACGGCTTGTGGCGATTGGGACATTCACGCTCCTCATGGGTGACGGACTGTGCCCGGGGCAAAAGGGTCAGGCGGTGCACCACTTCCAAAAGTATAGCTTAAATTTCTTTCCGATTTGTTGTTTTTGATCACTCTGGTCTTTATCTTTGGAAATCAGAGGGAAAAAAGCCCGATCAGACCATCAATTCTTTCTTGAGAAATATGGAAAACCCACAGAGAAAATTTTGGAAAAAGTGAAAATTTTAAGTTTCAATCCTGTTGGAGCATCAAAAGGCTTTCTGTGGCAGGGACTGCAAGGCTGTAGAGGCTCGGGGTTGCCCACTGGAGTGATGCTGATGCCCAAATCAAGAATTGTTATCGCTAACAGCTGAAAGTGCGGTATCCTCAAGAAAAACGCAAAGCAGGTTGTCTTTGAAGAAAAATGAAAATGTTGTTATGGAACAACATTTTTCTTGCTCATGTCATGCTTGACAATCCTGAAAGTCCACCTTAATATGTTATCGTTCACAAAACAAAATCACGCCATGGACCATGAATGGCCACATGTTTCCATGCTTTCCTCTGCACCGGAGTTTGCTCTGGATTGTAGACCACCTGCATTTGCAAAAGGAGACCACCATGAAACCCCAAACCACAACCCTGCTCCTGCTTGGACTTGTGCTTTCTGCCTGCAACTCCCAGTTCGCTCTGCACCAGATGGGCTTTGAACCCCAGACGGCAGTGGGCATGTCTGGAGACCTCGGATTCCACGATCCCGTGCTGATCAAAGCGGGATCCACCTATTGTGGATTTTCCACAGGCATCCTCAGGGACACCACCAACCCCGGAGGGATTCTGGTGCACCGTTCCAGCGGAGGGCCCGGCGGAAGCTGGACCACCCTCGGAGAAATTCCCGTGCCAGCATGGGCCAAAACCTACGGCATCAAACACCTGTGGGCACCCGAGATCGTGTACAACGGTTCGGACAAACGGTATTACCTCTACTACGCAGCCAGCCAGTTCGGAACCAACAACTCTGCCATCGGGGTGACCAGCACCACCAACCCCTGTTCGGTCTCTGGTTGGACCGACCATGGGGCCATCAAAACCTCCAAGGGAACCGATTTCAATGCCATTGACCCGGATGTGGGCTGGGACAGCACCAATGGGTGGTACATGAGCTGGGGATCGTTTTTTTCCGGGATCAAAATCCAGAAAATGAGCAGCATGACCACTTTCACAGGCAGCATCACCACCCTTGCAACCCGTCCGGGTGTGGCCAACAACCCTGTGGAGGCCCCGAGCATCACCAAAAGAGGTGGTTTCTACTACCTGTTCCTGTCGTGGGATGCCTGCTGTCAGGGCACCTCCAGCACCTACAAAACCGTGGTGGGTCGGGCCAACAGCCTGTTCGGACCATACACCGACAAGAACGGCAAGCGTCTGGATCAGGGAGGAGGTACCTTGCTGTTGCAGGGCACCTCTGGCGCATTTGGTCCGGGTGGAGGAGATGCCTATCAGGACGGCACCACCTATTACTTTGCCCACCATTACTACGATTCTGCAGGGGCACCCAAACTTGCGGTCCGTCAACTCGGGTGGGACAGCGCAAACTGGCCTGTGCCTTGATGCTGTAAAGCACCTGGTGTGCTTTGAACAGCCATTTTCTCTTGAAGAGGTTCACCGTCTTCAGTTCACAGCAAATGACACCCTGAGGGCCCTTCAGATCACATTCAAAATCCAATCACCTTGCTGTGCAGCAAAAGGCGGCTCTGGTGGCCGCCTTTTGCATGTTTTGATTTTTTATTTCTGCAATGCAATGAGATGCTCGTCCAGACGGTCCCACGTCTGGGAGATGCCTTGCACCATGCCCATGTCCATGACGGTTTGGAGGGCAGCTTCGGTCTGGTAAGAAGCTCTGGTGGTCACCAGGGTCCCCCCAGTGACCTCTTCAAACTTCAACGTAGAGAGGGTGGAAGGCATGCTTTCGTTGATGTTGCCTTCTGCATCGGAGAAGTAATCGGTGTAAACGAGGCGCTCTGGAGCGATGATTTCCTCGTAGATGGCCAGTCCCCAAGATTCCATCCCGAAAAACTGTCCCTGATCCCTGTCTGCACATTTCATGCAGTAATGCCATTTCCCGCCCGGACGCAGGTCCACAGTGCAGAAGGGGATGTCCCAACCTCTGGGTCCCCACCATTTGCTGAGGTGTTCAGCGGTGGTGAAAGCCTCGAAGACCAGAGCACGGGGGGCTTTGAAAAAGCGTTGCAGGATGAGTTCTTTGCCGTTTTCAATTTGGGGATTCAGGGTTTGGGTCATGGGGTGCCTCCAGAGGGTTTCTCAGGGTCCTGAGAGGGGGTTGAAGTGTCTTTTTCCTTTTGAAGCTCTTGCAAATAGGTGTCCAGACGGTCAAAACGGTCTTCCCAGAGTTGACGGTAGCGTTTCAGCCAGTCGTCCATGTCCTGAAAAGGTTCGGGGCGGAGGCTGCACACCCGGCGGTTGGCGATGGCTTCCACCTCGATGAGGCCTGCATCGCTGAGCACCTTCAGGTGTTTGGAGGCCTGCGGTTGGCGGATCTGCAAACGCTCGGCGATTTCACCCACCGTGAGGGGGTGTTCGGTCAGCAGTTCCACGATGTGCAGGCGGTGGGGTTCGGCCAGAGCGCTGAATGTCGCAGCGTTCATGGGGATCCTCCTTTCTTGCTTGATGATATTATGCCATAAAAAGAATATTCCTGTCAAGGAATATTCTTGAGAGGGAATGTGCGGTTTTCCCCAGCACCATGCTCGGGAATGCTCTGGGTTCTCAATCCTGAAGTTGCTCCTGTTCACGGACCCCTCCGGGCAGGCAAAATGGAAGCATGACCGCCTGGATCTCCGAAGTCACCCTCAAAATCCTCACCTTGCTGTCCCTGCCGGGTGTGGGCTTGCAGACCGTCAAGAAAATCCTGCAATACCCCCACATCCACCAGAGTCAGGACCTCGCAGACCTCGGGTTTCTGGACCTCAGGCTGTACCGGGCCATGCAGGACCCATCCGCCATGAAAACCGCCAATGACAAGGTGCAAGAGATCCAACGTCAGGCCGAAACCCTCAACATGCAGGTGGTCAGCCTTGCAGACCCCCACTACCCCGAGGTCCTCAAAAACACCCCGGATGCTCCACCTGTGCTGTACCTCAAAGGCCACTGGTACGACGACCAGAGCCTGATGACCGTGGTGGGCACCCGCACCCCCTCAAGGCACGGGGAAATCACCACCGAACGCATTGTCCAGCACTTCACAGAAGCTGGTTTTGGGGTGGCCTCGGGTCTTTTTCCGGGGTGCAGTGAGCGTGCAGTGCAAACCGCCCTTCAGCGAGGGGCTTACGTGATCGCAGTCTACAGTGCAGGCTTCGATCAGGACTTCTCTCCTGCTCTGCACAAACTCGGGCAGCAGGTGCTGGAACAGGGGCTCTGGGTCAGTCCGTTTCCACCCGGCACGGTGTTCAAAACCCATCAACTGGTCCAGCAAAACCGCTTGCAGGTGGCCTTCGGAACCGGACTCCTGATGGTCCAGAGCGGCATCCACGGCACCAGTCTGCATTCTGTGCGTGCAGCACTGCGTTATGGTCGTCCTGTGGCAGTGCCAGCCCTGAGCCAGACCGACCAGCAAGAGGGCAGGGAAGAGGCTGTGGGCGTGAACCGCCTGCTCTTTTCACAGCATCCAGAGGCCTCCACTTTGCTGGACATCCCTCCTGAGGACCTCAGCAAAATCATCTTGCTGCACGGCAAGCAGGATTATGCCCATTTCGAGGCCAGCATGCGAGGGAAAAAAGCTGCGTCAGATGCTCTGGTGTGAGTGTCCTGTACAGATTTTCTTGCTGTAAACTGTCCACTGTAAACTGTGAACCCACCTGAACAAGCAACAGAACCCCCACCCTCTGCTGTGACAAACTCCTGTAAAAGTGGTCCCCTTCAAAACCGCCACAATGGTCCTGTCAAGGGCACCACCAGAGGACCATACTGGTTTCATGTACAGGCCCCCTTACTTCAAACAGGACGATCCAGCAGAGCAGTTGCGTTTCATGCAGGCCCACAATTTCGCCACACTGGTCAGCCGTGAACCGTTCATGGCGACCCATCTGCCTGTGCTGGTGGAGGAGGGGAAAATCTCGGGTCATGTGGCCAGAGCGAACCTGCACAGCAAATTGGACGGGCAAGAGGTGATGGTGTTGTTTCAGGGACCCCATGCTTATGTTTCGGCAGGATGGTATGAAAAAACAGGGCAGGTGCCCACCTGGAATTACACTGCTGTGCACGCTTACGGCACGTTTCGAGAGATCACGGATCCTGAAGCCATTTCCCATCACCTCAGGACGCTGGTGCATTTTCACGAGCAGCACCGGAGTCCTGCATGGGACATCGACCTGACCGAAGAGGCTTTGCAGAAAATGGCCCGAGCGGTGGTGGTGTTTGAAATCCCTCTGGAGCGTCTGGAAGGGAAGTACAAGCTCAGTCAGAACCGCACCCTTGAGGAACGCCAGAGGGTGATGGATAGTCTGCAAGAAGAAGGTGGAGCAGATGTTGCTGCCTTGATGAAGTCCCACAGTTGATGAAGATTTCACAGAACAAGCGTTTGTCTCTCTGATAGACATGATTGAGAGGGAAGGATGCATCAGACTGCCATCTCACGGATCAATGCATTCAACCTTCATCCAGAGGAACGTTCAACCCGAGTCAACCTTTTTTCCTCTCTTCCAGAATACGGATTTGATGTTGGTTGGCCCATCACAAGATCCGTTCTGGAAGATATTTTTTCCTGATTCAGGGTTCAGGGTGGGCTCCCGTTGGCTGTTTTCATCAACCCCTGTGGACCAGAGGTGAACCGGATTCACTTTTGTCCCCTTTGCAGTTGTGGGAGGTCAAAACCCCATGGGCGGGCATCAAGAAGGTTTGAAAGATCTTGAAAGAGGTCTTGACCTGTTTTTCAGAAGGTGCTATACCTATGTTGTAACCGGTTACAACGCATGCAACCCATCCTTCGGCAAGGTGGTCTCCCTTTCCCATGTTTTGTAACCGGTAACAAAGGCTAAGGTGGAAGAATGAAAATCACCATTGACGAAATTGCACGGGTTTCCGGTGTCTCCAAAGGCACCGTGAGTCGGGTCATCAACGGCAAAACCACCGTGGCTGCCCACACCCGCGAAAAAGTCCTGGATGTCATGAACCGCCTTGGTTTTGTCCCCGATCCTGCTGCACGGGAATTGTCCATGCGTTCCAAATACACCATTGGCATTTCCATCGGGCAGGGAGACAACCGCATCAGTCCGTACTTCGCCCTGATCTGGCGTGCACTGGCCAGAGAAACCCAGGAGCTCGGGATCCAGTTCATCGAGCTTTCCGACGACCTTTCCAGTTACATTCGCCTGCCCAACGCGGTATTGCTGTTCAGTGCACAACACACCCACAAGCGCCTCGATTTCCTGAAGTCCCAGCAGATTCCAGCGGTGGTGATCGGCCATGAACCCGGTCATGCCTTTGTGGTTCCCGACGACCACACCGGAGGAAAACTCGCGGCAGAACACCTGTTGAAACTCGGGCACCGGCGGTTTGCCTTTCTGGGCACCCACATTCCCAGTCAAGCTGCAGACGACCGTCGCAATGGATTCTGCGAAACCCTGCTCAAAGCTGGACATCCCCTGAGTCCAGAGCTCAATCTGGAAGGCCACTTCAACACGCTCGATGCTTACCGGGCCATCCGCAAAGCCTGGGAGCAAGGACACCGTTTCACCGCACTGTTTGCCGCCAGCGATGAAATGGCCATGGGTGCCATCGGTGCCCTGCAAGACCTCGGGGTGCAGGTTCCAGAGCAGGTGTCGGTGCTGGGATTCGACGGTTTTCCCTTTCCCGGACTGCGCCTGACCACCATTGCACAAGACATTCCGCGCATCGCCCACGAAGCGGTGCAACTGGCCCTCTCGGGCATTGAGGGGGAAGACCCTCAGGGCGTGTACGTCCCGGTGCAACTCCAGATGGGGAGCACCACGGCACCCCCACCAGATTCACCCGTTTGATTGCTCAGCCTGAAAAGGCCTGAACAAGTTGAACAAGGAGGAGAGAACATGAGAAGAAGTCTGCTTTTGGTCACTGCCCTGCTCGCTGGTGCTGCCAGTGCGCAAACTGTCGTGAAGCTCAACGGGTTTGCAGGTGCCGATGTTGCCATCGTCAATGACCTTTTGAACAAAATCGTCAACCCTGCCCTTGCCAAAGACAACATCAAGGCGGTCTTTGAACCCTTTCAGGGAGACTTCAATGCTGCACTGACCAACGCCCTGTCCAGTGGCACCGCTGGAGATTTGATGTACATCGACATCTTCGTGGCCCCCGGATTCATCAAGACCGGGAAACTCTTGCCCCTGAACGGCAAAATCAGCACCAAACCCTTTGTGCCCAGCCTCGTGAAAGCCTTCACCGACTCTGGCAAGGTGTATGCGGTGGCCAAAGACTTCAACTCGCTTGCGATCACCTTCAACAAAGACCTCTTCGATGAGGCCGATGTCGCTTACCCCAATGAAAATGACACCTGGAGCACCTTTGCAGACAAACTGCGCAAAGTCAAAAAAGCCCTCGGGAACGATTATGCTGGCATCTGCTTGCCTGCCGATTTCGCCCGATTTGGGGCATTTGCTTTCGCCACCGGATGGAAAACATTTGATTCCAAAGGGAACAGCAACCTGCTCGATCCCCGATTCAAAGAAGCTTTCAACTTTTACACCGGACTGGTCAAAGACAAGACCGCCATCCTGCCTTCCGACCTCTCGCAGGGCTGGTCTGGAGGTTGCTTCGGAACCGGAAAAGTGGCGGCTGCCATCGAGGGGGCCTGGATCTCGGGCTTCCTGAGGGACAGTGCACCCAACCTGAAATACGGCACAGCACCCATCCCCAAAAACGACAAAACCAAAAAGCGCGGGAACTTCATTTTTACGGTGGGTTGGGCTGTCAACAAAGACTCCAAAAATCAGGCCGCTGCCCTCAAGGTGCTGGATCAACTGACCAGCGAGAAAACCCAGCAGTTCATCCTCACCGAAGGCCTCGCCATCCCGAGCCGCACCAGCCTGCAAGGCAACAGCTACTTCAACAAGACCACCCAAGAAGCCCAGAACGCCAAAGTGGTGTTTCAGGGTGCCAGCGACGGCAACGTTTACGGCTACAACTTCCGCCAGTATGGTGGCGACTGGATGACGCCGGTGAATGCTGCCCTGCAAGCCGTGATGAGTGGCAAATCCAGTGTGGATGAGGCACTTAAGAAAGCCCAGGCCGACCTCAATGCGGTGATGAAGCGCTAAACCCACCGTGCCCCCTGACGCTGCGCGTTGCTCCCCAGATGAAAGGGGAAGAAACCGCAACCTGCTGTGGGACCACTTCCTCTTCCCGAGGTGCCATCTTTTGCACACTGCTCCCCACCTGTGCAGGAGGGGCCCTCGGGAGACGTTTAAGGAAAGACGGTCATGTTGAACACCAGAACCAAAACAAACCACAAGGCTTTGGAAAGAATGCGGACCAGACGCGAAACCATGACAGCTCTGGTGTTTCTGGGACCTTTTTTGCTGACCCTGCTGATTTTCTTCTTTTACGGTTTTGTGCGGGCAGTGTATTTCAGTTTCACCGATTACGACCTGTTCAACCCGCCCAGATTTGTGGGGCTACAGTCCTACATCAACATTTTTCAGGATGACAAATTCAGAATTGCTTTGACCAACACCCTGCTGTTCAGCTTTGTCACCACCACCCTGCAGACTGCAGGTGCCCTGTTGCTTGCAGTGGTCCTCAACCAGCGCATTCGTGGTTTGATGTTCTTCCGCTCTGCCTACTACATGCCTTCCATCACCAGTTCGGTGGTGATCACCTTGGTGTTCTTGTGGCTGTTCCAGAAAAAAGGGATTGCCAATTACCTGACCACCCAAGTGAACCAGTTCCTTCCCCACATCATCGTGTTTCTGGTGGTGACGGTCATTGCCCAGATCATCCAGGTGATTTTCGAGCGGCTGAAGGAATCAAGAAATTACATTCCTGAACACAGAGAGGCCACTTCTTTTGACGCCCTGACTCGAATTCGCAAAGTCACTTACGTGCACTGGTCCGATCCGCTGCTGCTGGCCATCAGTGCCGCCATCGGGGGGGTTGCCGTGCTGGTGGCCAGTTTCATGGGCTGGATTTTCCCCAGAGATGTGGCCACTTTTGATTTTGACTGGGTGTACAACACCGACAAGCTATTCGGGGTGCTACCCATTCCCTTGCTGTTCATCATCCTGATGAACACCTTCACCACCATTCCCACCCTGATGCTGTTCTTTCTGGCTGGACTTCAGGGCATCCCGAGCAGCCTGTATGAAGCCGCTGAACTCGATGGGGCCACCCCAGGCCAGAAATTTTGGTATGTGACCCTTCCACAGTTGCAACCGGTGACTTTTTATGCCGTGACCATCAGTTTGATTGGGACCCTGCAGATGTTCGATCAGGTGAAAGTGATTGGCGACGCGGCTCCCTTGGATTCCATCATCACCCTGTCTTACTACATCTACAATTACGCCTTCCGGGGGGGAAGTTCTCTGGCTGGTATGTCTTCTGCTGCAGCGATGATTCTCGCGGTCCTCACGTTGCTTGTGGTGCTGGTGCAGCGCCAACTCTTCAAAGACGAGGTGAACAAATGAACGCCAGCCACTACCGTTCCCGCGTGATTGCCCGGGCCATCTGGATTTACACCATCCTGATTGCTTTTTCGCTGGTGGTGCTTGGCCCCTTCCTGATGGGCACCCTGACCAGTTTCAAAGACAACCCTCTGGAGTACCCGCCCACCCTGAACCTGCCCAAACTCAGCTCTGGCAACATGGGCGCAGCGTACCGTCTGGGCTTGGCCGGAGGGGGAGGGGGTTTCTTCGGAGAGTTGCATCCCGGTGCCACCGTGCCTTTCGAGGTGAGCATTTTCACCCCCGAGGGCCAGCCGAACACCCCTCCCACTGTGCAGGTCCTCAGGTTGCAACCCGGAGCCGGAATCGGTGCGGTGCGTGACCCGGTGTATGCTGCAGATTTTGCAGAGGTGCAAGGTCTGAAACCCGTCCAGAGTGTGCCTGCCCAGCGTCCAGATCGGGATGGCAAGATGGTTCAGGGCTCCATCACCACCTACACCCTGAATGTGGTGTATCCCAGACTGACCAACGTGCAAGGAGAGAAAATCCGCGCCAAAACCCCACAAACCTTTGACGAGGGCCTGAAAGCCATCGTGGACGGTCAGGTGGTGGATGTGACTCTGGACACCCCCAGAGCACAGGAACAGCGCATCAATGTTCCTGCCGATACGGTGGTCTCGTTGATCCGCAAAGATGGCAAGTTTTACCTTGAAGGTCCCATCGTGCTGGACCGCACCCCCCTGAATGTGGAACTTGAACGGGGCCAGCAACTCACCGATTCCACTTTGCCACCCACCCGTGTGGAGCGATTCGGACGGGCCAATTTCTTCAACAACATCACCCCCGGCATCATGGGGTTCACCTTCAACAATTACCTGAGGGCTTTCAGGGAGTCGGTGGATCTGGAAACTGGAAACAGCATTTTCTTGCGCTGGGTGGGCAACAGTTTTCTGGTGGCCATCGTGAAGGTGTTGACCAGCCTGATTTTTGCCAGCATGGCCGGGTATGCCTTCGCACGGCTTCAGTTCCCCGGCAAAAACCTGCTCTTTGTGCTGGTCCTGTTCACCATGATGGTGCCCATGCAAGTGACTTTCCTCAGCAACTTTCTGCTGCTCAGGGACGGGCTCTGGGGCCTCTCCAAACTGTTTGGGTTGCCCAACTTTTTCAACCCGTGGGGCCTGATTGTCAGTGGACTGGTGGGCAGTGCACAGGTGTTCCTGATGAAACAGTTCTTTGAAAGCCTCCCCAGAGAACTCGATGAAGCCGCAGCCATTGATGGGGCAAGCCCCTTCCAGAGCTTCTGGTTCGTGACCCTGCCCCAGACGTATCCGGCTCTGGCGACGCTGGCCATCACCACCTTTCAGGGGTCATGGAATGACTTTTTCTGGCCTTCGGTGGTGGTGCAAAACCCGGCCAGCAACCTGACCTTGCCGGTGGGGCTGGCGAACTTCCGTCAGGCGTACGCCGGACAGGGCGATTACGGCCTGATTCTGGCCGGTGCCGTCATCAGTGCCATTCCGATCATCCTGCTGTTCCTGTTCTTCCAGCGCTACTTCGTTGAGAACTCTGTGGGCAGCAGCGTCAAAGGTTGACTTCTTCCTGTGCTTCCTGAAAGGGCAAAACCATGAAATACCGTGCAGTCCTCAAAGAAAACGAAATCTACTGGGTCGGAGACGATGAATTTGGCATTTCCTCGGGCGAAAGTGGCCTGTACCGCAGGGACACCCGCTTCCTGAGCCTGTACCGCTGGGAACTGGACCACAAGCCGCTCAACACCCTGATGCAACACCTCGCCTACCCGTTTGAACTGCATCAGGTGTCCAGCAACGACGACCTCGGCTACCTGATGAAACTCGGGGTGGAACGCACCCTCGCCCTGCACCGCCACGGGGCCAGAGACCTCCTGAAAGTGCAGTCCTACCAACCCGAGCCTTACACCATCCGCCTGCTGCTGGACAACGATTTCTCGGACATGTTTCAGGTGCGTGGCTCTGAACCATGGGAGCGCAAAGTGGATGTGCAAGCCATCCCTCAGGGCCTGAGGTTCAGTTATGCAGGGCAGGACGGCATTTCCCGTCACACCGAAATCCACAGTGATCCCCCTGCTGCATGGGACGGCAAGGCTCTGGTCTGGCAGGCGCAGGGCGACACCGAAATCCAGATTGAAATCCATCCCCTGCTGAACAACGAAACCCCTCAGGCTCTGGCGTTTTCCAGCCTTCAGGCCGATTACGACCAGAACTGGCAACCCACCGTCACCCTGCAAAGCGAAAAAGATCAGGAGGTGCTGTTCAGGGGGGTGCAGGATTTGCGTTCCTTGCTGTTTGAAACCCGCTCTGGGGTGATTCCAGCAGCAGGAATTCCGTGGTTTGTGGCCCCTTTCGGACGGGATTCTTTGATCATCGGGCACATGACGGTGCAGGATTACCCCGAGATTGCCAGAGGCATCTTGCAGTACCTTGCAGACCATCAGGGACAGAAAAACGACCCGATCACCTTGGAGCAACCCGGAAAAATCTTGCACGAAGAACGGATTGGAGAGTTCACCAACACCGGACACACCCCACACAGGCCCTATTACGGCACCGTGGATGCCACCCCATTGTTCATCTGGTTGTGCGGGGAGTACCTGAAAGCCACCGGAGACCTTGCGTTTGTGGGTGCCCTCATGCCCCACATCGAAGCTGCCCTGCACTGGATGCTCCACGACGCCGACCCAGATGGGGACGGCTTTCTGGAATACATCCCGGACCCCAACGGAGGCATCAAAAATCAGGTCTGGAAGGACTCTGGCGACAGCGTGTTCTTCGAAAATGGCGAGGAACCCGATCCCACAAAACCCATTGCCATCGTGGAAGTGCAGGGTTACGCCTATGCTGCGTACAACGCGGCTGCTGAGATTTACCAGATGCTGGGTCAACAGGCCCAATCCGAGGTGTACTGCACCCTCGCAAAGGACCTTCAGAACAAATTCCAGCAGCACTTCTACTGGCCCGAGGCCGGGTATTACGCCCACGGTCTGGACGGCAAAAAAAGACAGATGCGGGTGCTGGTCAGCAACGCAGCACACACCCTCTGGACGGGCATCATCCCTGAAACACATGCGCCAGAGGTGGCCCACACGGTGTTCACTTCAGGGCTGTGGAGTGGATGGGGCATCCGCACCCTTGCGGAAGGCAGCGTGCGGTACAACCCGGTTTCTTACCACAACGGCAGTGTGTGGCCCCATGACACCGCTCTGGCTGCACTGGGCATGTGGAAATACGGCCTCAAAGACGAAGCCTACACCCTCACCAGAGCCCTGTTTGATGCTGCGATCCATGCACCAGACCGCAGGCTTTCCGAACTTTTTGCTGGATACCAGAGGCACAACGCTCCCCCTGTGCCTTTCCCTGCTGCATGTCACCCTCAGGGGTGGGATGCGGTGATTCCTCTGGCGCTCAGGCACATCCTGAACAGGGAAGAGGTGCAAGTTTCTCAGAACCCTGTGACCCACTGAAGCTGCTCTTGTGAAACCCCGGGATTCAATTCCGGGGTTTCTCTCACTCCACAGGTGAAAGCCCGAGCCTCAGCAAATGCCGTTTCCCTGTGCCTTTGCGCTCGTAGCGGGCCACCAGTTCGGCCAGTTCTCGTTGCAGAGCTTTCGCGGATTCTGGGTCCAGATCGGTGTAAATGAAGGCGCTCAGGATGGCCGGAGCGTCTTCTTCCAGCAGTTCTGCGGGTTCGGTCATGCCAAAGGCAAAATCGGCCTCCAGCAGACCATCTTGCCTCAAGAAAAACCGCTTACCAAACGTGGAATGCCCCTGAATGTGTCCCCATCTGGACCCGAGTTGCATGGTGCACCTTGCCAGTTCCTGTTCCCGGCTCTGGTAATCCTCCAGCATCCAACCCTCAGGGGTCTCAAAACGGGTGAGGGTGTAAGGCACAAAAAACCCCAATGCCACACTCTGGTAGTGCTTGATGGCCCGGCCTGCTCTGGGGGTTTCCTGCACGACGTTCAACAATCCTGCTTTCAGCAGTTTGCGGACCCTGAGGAGCAGCCAATTCAGGTCCACCCCGAGTTCTTCAGCGACCCCTTTGAGGGTTCTGGACTTGCCCATGAAAGGCCCGAGCACCTGCCGCATCTCGATGCTGGAAAGCAGTTTGGCGGCCTGAGGGCTCTGAACCGTGATCCAGTCGCTGGGTGGCAAAACCTCTGTCATGCCATGTAGCTTACCCTGAAACTGAACAGCAAGGAGGAATTCCCATGTACACCATCCTGTTTCTGTTCACGTTTTCACCCGCATGGCTTGCCCTGTCCAGAGCAGAGCGCCAGAGGATGCAAGAAACCCATGTTCAACCCCTGCTCGATGCCCACCAGACCCGCGTTTCCGCCTCTTTCTGTGATGCAGAAGCCTTCACAGGCAGGTGTTCGGATTTTGTGGTGTTTCAGGCACAAGACCTCAAGGATTTCTATTTTTTCTTTGAGGCCCTCAGGGACACGCCCTTGTTCTCGGTGCCTTTCCTGACCGTCAATGACCTGATTGTGGGGGTCCAGCAAGGCCACCAGCAGTACCAGCAACAACTGGAGGAGGCATGAATTTCCAGAGCCACACCGTTCTGATCACGGGCGGAGCGTCGGGCATTGGACTGTCTCTGGCAGAGGCCTTTTTGCAACACGGAAGCCGCGTGGTGATCTGTGGCCGGGATCCCCAGAAACTGGCCCTTGCCGTGCAGCGTTTTCCAGCACTGCATGCGTTTGAATGTGATGTCTCCTCGGAAACCGCTCTGGTTCGCATGAAAGACAAGTTGCTTGCGCAGGGCATCCGGCCCACCCTCCTGATCAACAATGCAGCCCTGCAAGTGCACACCGATTTCCTGAGAACCCACCCCCCAGAGGGCTTTTTTGCTCTGGAGCAGGAGGTCGCCACCAACTTCACTGGACTGGTCAAACTCACCCACCTGATGCTGCCCATCTTGCAGGAGGCACCAGAGGCAGCCATTGTGAACGTCACCTCGGGTCTGGCTTTTGTGCCCAAGAAAACTGCACCTGTGTACTGTGCCACCAAAGCTGCTGTGCATGCCTTCAGTGTGGCCTTGCGCTACCAGCTTCAGGATGCTGGAAAACGCATCCAGCTTATGGAAGCGGTGCTGCCTCTGGTGGACACCCCGATGACCTCTGGCAGAGGAAATGCCCGCCTGAAGGTTTCTCCAGAGTCGGTGGCAAAGCGCATCATCAAGGGACTGTCCCACAACGAACAGGAGGTCCACGTCGGAGGTGCCCGTTTGCTGCTCCTGCTGCACCGTTTCGTGCCTGCTCTGGCCCAGAAAATCATGCGAAATGGGCTGTGATGTGAAGGGAGTCTACAGTTTAAAGTGGGCGTTTGTGCAGCAAGTCATCCCTTTCACCATGACCCTTTGGAGGTTTGAGGGTCTCCTGTCACCAAAACAAAACGAGAGCAGCACCTCATCTCAGGTGCTGCTTTGACTTGTGGTTTGAAGACCCTCAATCCGAGTGCTGTGCCCCATTCAGAATTTTGACGCTCTGACGCTGCACCAGTTGCGTCTGGATCACGCTCTGGCTGATGTCGGTGTTGGGTTCATGGAGCCTTTCGATCAGGTGGTTGACCCCCCGCTTCCCGAGCAATGAAAAATTCTGCCGGATGGTGGTGAGGGGCGGATCAAAATAGGCAGCTTCCGGGATGTCATCGAAGCCAACCACCGAGATGTCCTCTGGGACCTTCAGGCCTGCATCTTTGAAAGCCCGGATGGCCCCCAGAGCCATCTGGTCGTTGGCGGCGACCAGTGCGGTGAATTTGTCTTTTTGTTTCAGGAGTTTTTGTGCAGCCACAAAGCCCCCTTCTGCGCTCCAGTCGGCTTCAATGACCTGAGAAGGGTCCAGACCGTCTTGCTGCATTTCCTGTTGGAAGCCTTCAAGGCGGCCTCTGGCATCGCTCCAGTGGAGGGGACCGCTCAGGAAGGCCACCTGTTTGTGACCCCGGTCCAGCACATGCCGGGTGATTTTGCGGGCACCTGACACCTGATCGATCATCACGGTGGGCAAATCGATGCCCCAAGGGGCGTCAATCAGCACGTAAGGCACGTTGGGCAGCAGGTCCTTGATGTCCCCGAGTTGCACAATCAAAGGGGTGATCAGGATGATGCCTTCCACCTGCTGGTTCATCAGGTGGTGGATGGCTTCGCTGATCTGGTCGCGGGTCAGTTCGGTGATGCTGGTGATGATCACATGGTAACCGGCGTCTCTGGCTGCAAGTTCAATGCCGTACACCATCTGGGAGGGGCCGTACTGGGTGCCTCCGCAACTGACCACCCCGATGGTGGAGGTTTTGCGGGTGACCAGACTGCGCGCGGTCAGGTTGGGGCGGTAATCCAGTTGCTGAATGGCATCCAGCACTTTTTTGCGGGTGTGTTCGGAAACGCTGGGGTGTTTGTTGAGCACCCTGGAGACGGTCTGGTGAGACACTCCGGCCAGTTTGGCCACGTCGGTGATGACTGCAGGTTTGTGTGGGGTGCTCATGTGTGCTCCTGTGGGCTCGGGTATGTTCACGTAAAGTGAGCGGTAACAACACTTTACAGAAAAAACTTCCTCCGCGTCAAGAACAAAGATGGAACAGGGTGTTTCAATCAAAGGGGTTGTTTGAACAGGCGGGTGCACATCAAGCATCTGAGAGATCATGGAAGTCGATTCAAAAGCAAAAACCTTCTGAAGTGCTGTCCTGGTGTGGAAGGTGATCTTCTGGGGAGAACCATGTGAACCATCACAGCGCTTGCGTGATTTTTTGTCATCCTGCAAGCAGATTTGATTTCCTCATGGTGGTGGTTTTTGACCTAGGCGAAATCTTCATTTTGATTTTTATCATATGGGAAAGACTTTTTTGTTTTGATTGATGTGCGTGCAGAAGCATCCGCCAGACGGTTGACAAGCTTTCCTTTCAGGTGCTAGTCTGTGATCGTTCACAGAGCAAACCACAATCAATGTGATCGCTAACACCAGAGGGCATCCCCATGGCCCCCACATCCTTTCCTTCACAAGGGATGCTTCCGGTGCATGGCTTTCACGCCCCCTGAGGAGAGAGCATGAAAAACCACATCGTCGTTCTGAGCTGCCTGCTGAGTGCCACCGCTTTCGCTGTAGACAACACCTACACGGGTCCCAAAGTGGAGCTCACCTTCATTCACGGTTACACCGCTTCAGATCGCATTGACATGGAAAACCTCGTGAAGAAATTCAACGAGAGTCACCCCAACATCAGCGTGAAAGCCAGTGCTGTTGCGTGGGGCACCACCTACCAGCAAATTGGACCCTTGGTCGCTGCTGGGAAAGCCCCTGACGTGCTGGCCATGACCGAAAACGTCATCAACAACTTCGTGGCCAAAAACGCCGTGGCTGAAATCACCGCAGCAGACCTCAAAAAGCTGGGCATCAAATCCAGCAATTACTACAAAAACCTCTGGGCAGGTGGCACCTACAAAAACAAAGTGTACGGGGTTCCTTTCAGCCAGGTCTCTGTGGTGATGTTCTACAACCAGAACCTCCTCGACAAATACGGCATCAAGAAACTGCCCAAAACCTACAAAGAGTTTCTCGCGGCAGCCCAGAAATGCACCGTGGACCAGAACGGCAAAAAACCCGGAGAGGCAGGATTTGATCAGGCCAAACTGGCCACCTACGGCTGGGGGGTCTCCCACAACGCAGCTGGAGCCCTGTTCACCGCTTATGGTGCTGTGCGCAGCTTCGGTGGCAACACCGTGGACAAAGACTTCAACCCGGACTTCAACAGCCCAGAGGCCGTCAAGGCCATCCAGACCTACGTGGACTTCGTGACCAAACACCAGGTCTCTCCTGCCAAACTCACCGATGACACCGCCGTCAGCGACTTCCGTGGAGGCAAGAGCTGCTTCAACACCAACGGCGCATGGATGTACAACTTCTACAGCGACGCCAAAAACATCAAACTGGGCGTGGCCTTCCCACCCGCTCTGGGCAGCAAACCCTCTGCATGGGGTGCACACACCCACCTGGTGCTGCCCCGCCAGAAAGACAGCTACGATGCCAACAAGCGGGCGGCTGCTCTGGAATTCATCCGTTTCATGACCGACAAAGAGCAGATGCTGGCTTTCACCGAGTCTGGAGCCCTGCCCACCCAGCCTGCTGTGGCCAACGATCCCCGCTATGCCAAAAACCCTTTTGCACCCATCAAAAACAATCTGAAAAACATTTACATCCCTACCGGATGGCCCTGGGTGGATCAGGTGCAAAACGCCATGTTCCTCGCAGTGGAAAACGCCATCCTCGGCAAGAAATCCGTGCAAGATGCCCTCAATGATGGGGTCAAGGAAGCCGAGAAGAACGTGAACGAAGCCCGCCAGAGCCTCGGTCTCTAAAGCACAATCCGGCCCATGGATCCCCGGAGTTCACGCTCTGGGGACCCTTGCCTGAAGGAGGACAGGGATGCTGAAAAGTGCCACCAAACCCCAAGTGAAAGGCAAATCCATTTTTGCCCTCAATGAATCGAACCCTCTGGTTCCCTACCTTTACCTGATTCCCCATGCCATCTTGTTCCTGGTGTTCTTTGTGTACCCGATCGGTTATGGGGTGTGGATCAGTGTGCACCGCTGGGATCCCCTCAACACCATCACCCCATTTGTGGGTCTGGAGTTCTACCTCAATTTGTTCGATCCCAACAAAATTCAGGCGCAATTTTTCTGGAAAAGCGTGGTCAACACCAGCATCTTCGTGGTGCTGAGCGTTCCCGCCCTGATCATCGTGGCCCTGCTGCTGGCTGTGCAACTGCAAAAACCCATTTTGTTCCGCGGGTTTTTCCGCACGGTGTTCTTCGCCCCCGGCATCCTCTCGGTGTCGGTGGTGGCGATCCTCTGGCGCTGGGTGTTTGACAACGGCAACGGTCTGGTCAACGTGATCCGCAGGGATGTGTTCAACCTGCCGATCATCAACTACATGACCGATGAAAACATCATCTGGTTGCCGATTGTGGTTGCAACCGTGTGGTGGACGGTGGGTTTCAACATGAACCTGTACCTCGCGGCCATGAGCGGCATCTCCCAGAGCTACTACGAAGCTGCCGATCTGGATGGGGCCAGCCCTTTCCAGAAGTTCTGGCACATCACCCTGCCCCTGCTGCAACCCACCACCCTGTTCGTGGCCGTGACCACCGTGCTGGCCTCTTTCAACCTGTACGGCCAGAGCCTCCTGATGACCAACGGCGGACCGAGCCGCCTCACCCAGTCGGTGATTCACTACATCACCGAAGAAGGTTTCACCAACAACCAGTTTTCCAGTGCCACCGCAATGTCTTTCGTGTTCGGCATCATCATGCTGGCCTTCACCGCCATCCAGTTCCGCATGATGGCCAAAGACGTGACCCGCAGCAGGGAGAATTGACATGACCATCAACGCAACCCCCTCCAAACGTGGATTCAGAATGCCCAAAGACACGGTTCGTTTCATTCTGCTGTGCATTCAGGCCCTGATTTTTCTGGCCCCCCTGTACTGGATGGTCACCACCGCCTTCAAAACCGACGGGGACGCCATCGCGCAGCCGGTCCAGTGGTTCCCCAAGAACCCCACGCTGGAAAACTTCAATGTCATCCTCAACACCCCCGATGCCAACATCCTGCGCTGGGCCTGGAACAGCCTGTTCACCAGCACCGCATACACCCTCGTGCACCTGTTCATCTGCTGCCTGACCGCTTATCCTTTCGCCCGCATGAAATTCAAAGGCCGCGAACAGTGGTTCTGGTTTCTGCTCTCCAGCATGATGGTGCCCGGCATCGTCACCCTGATTCCGCTCTACATCATGATGATCGACTTCAACTGGCTCGACACCTACCATGTGCTGATCTGGCCGGGTGTGGCCAACGTGTTCGGGGTGTTCATGATGCGCCAGTTCTTCTCTTCGATTCCTGTTGAGCTGGAAGAGGCCGCCCGTCTGGACGGGGCCAACAGTCTGGTGATCTTCTTCAAGATCCTCCTGCCCCTGTCCGTTCCGGCCCTCGTGACCCTCGGGGTGTTCTCCTTCCTCGGGGCATGGAACAACTACCTCTGGCCCCAGTTCATGGTGCACGGCGACATGCTGACCCTTCCAGTGGGCATCGGCAATTTCACCCTCCGGTACGGCATCGAGTACGGCAAACTCATGGCCGGAGCCACCATCACCGCCATTCCGGTCCTGCTGGTTTACGTGTTCGCCCAGAAGTACATCGAGCAGGGCATGACCCTGACAGGGCTGAAAGAGTAAAGGCCCCCACATGGAAAGGTTACCCACATGAAAAACGCCACCCTTTACCTCGACACCCAACGCACCATTTCCGACATCAGTCCTTACATTTTCGGCGGTTTCGCTGAGCACATGGGGCGCTGCATTTATCAGGGCATTTACGACCCCCAGAGCCCCCTTTCCGATGAGAACGGCATCCGACAGGATGTGATGGAGGCCCTGAGAGAACTGAATTTCCGCTCCATCCGCTACCCCGGAGGCAACTTCGTCTCAGGGTACCACTGGGAAGACGGGATCGGCCCGAAAGAACAGCGTCCGGTCAAGCGGGATCTGGCGTGGCGCAGCATCGAAACCAACCAGTTTGGCACCGACGAATTCATGAAGGTCTGCAAGGCATTGAACACCCAGCCGATGATGGCCGTGAACCTCGGGACCGGAAGCATTCAGGATGCCGCCAACATCGTGGAGTACTGCAATCTGGAAGGGGGCACCCTGTACAGCGACCTGCGGGTTTTGAACGGCAGCGAAGCCCCTTATGGGGTGAAATTCTGGTGCCTCGGGAATGAGATGGATGGTCCGTGGCAGGTGGGTCAGCTTTCCGCTGAAGATTACAGCAAGAAAGCCGTGCAGGCCGCCAAAGCCATGAAACTGATTGACCCTTCCATTGAACTGATTGCCTGCGGATCCTCTTCCAGCCACATGAACAGCTATCCCGAGTGGGACCGCATCGTGCTGGAGGAAACCTGGGACCACATCGATTACATCTCGATGCATTATTACGCCAGCAACCGCGACGAGGACACCGCCAGTTATCTGGCCTACACCCACAACTTCGAGCGTCACCTGAACACCATTGCTGCGACCATCCAGTATGTGAAGGCCAAGAAACGCAGCCCCAAAGACGTGTTCATTTCATGGGACGAGTGGAACGTCTGGTACCGCGAAATGAACGGCAACGGCGAATGGCAGCAGGCCCCGCACATTCTGGAGGAGGTTTACAACCTTGAGGATGCTCTGGTGGTCGCCCAGTGGATGAACGTCTTCCTCAGGCGTGCCGATGTGCTGAAAATGGCTTCTCTGGCGCAGGTGGTGAATGTGATTGCCCCGATCATGACCCGAACAGACGGAATGTTCAAACAGACCATTTTCCATCCGTTTGCGGCTTTTTCCAGGCATGTAGCAGGGCAATCTCTGGACCTCAACGTGGTGTCTGACACCCACGACACGGCAAAACACGGCTCCGTTTCCCTGATCGATGCCAGTGCCAGTTTTGACCCGGAGCGCCTTGAAGGCACCTTGTTTCTGGTGAACCGCAGCCAGACCGAAGCCCTTGAGACCGAAGTGGTGTTCCAGAGTCAGGCGGCCAGAGGGGTGAAAGCCGTTTACCAGATGGCAGGAGAAGATCCCAAAGCCCACAACTCCTTCGAGGCCCCTGAAAACGTGACGTTGCAGCAGGTTGAGGCCGGGGAATTCCAGTCAGGCAAACTCGTTCTGAAGCTTCCCCCGCTGTCTTTTACGGCAGTGGTGCTGGACTACTGAGGTGGAGGGCATGAAAACCATCCAAAAACACCTGAAGACACTGGGGGTGCTTTCTGCGCTCCTGCTGGGAGGACATGGACACATGCAGGGACTGACCGGTGACCTCGGGGCGCACGACCCCGGACTGTTCAAAGATGGAGACACCTACTATGTGTTTTCCACTGGAGACGAGTATTACGGCAACGGCAACATCCAGATCCGCGCCTCAAAGGACCTGAAAAACTGGGAAAAGCTGGGCACGGTGCTCCCTGAAAAACCCGACTGGATCATGCCTGAGCTGTTTGTGGTGCCGAACCTCTGGGCTCCAGAGGTGTACTTGAAGGATGGCATGTATTACCTGTACTACGCGGCCAGTCACTTTGGCACCAACGAAAGCGCCATTGGCCTGCTGACCAACACCACGCTGGACCCCAAAAACCCCAATTACAAATGGGAAGACAAAGGGATGGTGCTGCGCAGCAAGGCCGGAATGGACAACTGGAACGCCATTGATCCGGCCCGTCTGGACACCCCCGATGGACGCGCATGGCTGGCGTTCGGTTCTTTCTGGGACGGCATCAAAATGCGAGAACTGGACCCCAAAACAGGTTTGTTGCTGGACAGCAATCCCGAGCTGTACAAGCTGGCTTCTCGGGGTGGAGGGGCCATTGAAGCGCCTGCCCTGATTGAGCGGGATGGATATTACTACCTTTTTGTTTCTTTTGACCGGTGCTGCGCTGGGCTGGACAGCACCTACAAAATGATAGTGGGCCGCTCCAAGTCCATCACCGGGCCCTATCTGGACAAAGCCGGTCGGGACCTCGCGCAGGGCGGAGGTGGCCTGCTGCTGGAAACCACCGGGCGTTTCATCGGCCCGGGTGGCCAGAGTGTCTATCAGGACGGCAACCGTTACCTGCTGGCCCACCACTACTACGATGGCGACCTGATGGGCAGCATCACCCTGCAAGTCACAGCATTGCAGTGGGACACGGAAGGTTGGCCTGCTGTGAACCCCCAAGACTATGGGGTGGCCCCATGAGCCGCGCTGCCTACCTGACCGGACCCGAGCAATTCGAGGTCCAGACCGGTCCTGTTTTAAAGCCCCTCCAGTCGGGTGAAGTGCGGATCCGGGTGCTCAGTGTGGGCGTGTGTGGCAGCGACATCCACATGTTTCAGGATTACCGGATTGGCGACACCCTCATCCAGAATCCCCTGATCCTCGGGCATGAGTTCAGCGGAGAGGTCATCGAGGTCTTTGAAAATGCCAGAGGGGGAGACCACTCCCCCCTGAAGGTCGGAGATCGGGTGGCCGTGGAGCCCCATGTGGCCTGCGGCCACTGTCGGCAGTGCGAGGAAGGGCATCCGAATTTGTGCCCCCACCACACCTTCCTCGGGGTGTATCCCAGCCATGGTGCCCTGCAAGACACCTTAACGGTTCCTGCAAAAAACTGCTTTGTGCTGCCAACAGAGGTCAGCAACGATGCTGGAGCCTTGCTGGAAGCCCTCGGGGTGGCCCTGCATGCGGTGCGTCTCGGGCAGGTGGATGCGGGAGACCGGGTGGCTGTGATCGGGGCTGGACCCATCGGCCTGCTGCTCACCAAACTGCTGTCCCTTTCTGGGGTCACGCAACTGTCGGTGATTGAACCTTTGTCCTGGCGCAGGGATGCTGCCCTGAAATGGGGTGCCACGGATGCCCACAGCGAAAAATCCAGCATGGACACCGATTACGATGTGGTCTTCGAAGCGGCGTGGGCAGGCAGTGCCGTGCAACTCGGGGCAGAACTGAGCCGTCCGGGTGCCCGTCTGGTGCTGGTGGGCATTCCAGGCGATGATGCTTTGGAAGTCCAGCACAGTCTGGTGCGCAGAAAAGGCTTGACTCTGGTGCTGGCCAGACGCATGAAACACACTTACCCTGCCTGCATCCGTCTGGTTCAGAACGGACAGGTGAAGCTTGAAGAAATCGTCAGTCACACGTTCCCTCTGGAGAAGGTGCAGCAGGCTTTTCACATCCATGCCCGTCTGCACCCCGAGGTCCTCAAAGTGGTGGTGCGTGTGCAGGAGGAGCAACCATGAAAGACCTTTACACCATCGGTGTGGATTACGGCACCGAGTCAGGCCGTGCAGTGGTCGTCCGTGTCCGGGATGGGCAGGAAATGGCTTCCGCTGTCACCCCTTATCCTCACGGTGTGATCGATCACCACCTCCCCACTGGAGAAACCCTCCCCCCGGATTGGGCACTCCAGCACCCCGACGACTACCTCGAAGTCCTCCGAAATGCAGTTCCAGAGGCCCTCAAAGTCAGCGGTGTTCAGCCAGAAGATGTGGTCGGCATTGGCATTGATTTCACGGCCTGCACCATGCTCCCCACCCTGCAAGACGGCACCCCCCTTTGCTTCCTCCCAGAGCTCAAGACCGAAAAACACACCTACGTGAAGCTCTGGAAGCACCATGCTGCACAGAAACATGCAGACCGCATCAACGAAACCGCTGCCCGCATGGGAGAAAAGTGGCTTTCCAGATACGGCAACAAAATCAGCAGCGAATGGTTCTTTGCCAAAGCCCTGCAAATTCTTGAGGAAGCCCCGGAGGTTTACGCACAGGCAGACCGTCTGATTGAAGCGGCAGACTGGGTGGTGTGGCAACTCACCGGTCAGGAAACCCGCAACACCTGCACCGCTGGATACAAAGCCATGCATCAGGATGGACACTTCCCTTCCAGAGCATATTTTGCTGCCCTGAATCCTGCCTTTGCGGATGTGGTGCAAGACAAAATGCTCACGGAACTTTCCCCTCTGGGTGGCAAAGCAGGCACCCTCTCAATGAAAGCCGCCCAGTGGACCGGGCTGAAAGAAGGCATTGCGGTTGCCGTTGCCAATGTGGACGCACATGTGGCCGTTCCTGCCGCCACCGTCACCGAGGCCGGGCAGATGGTTGCCATCATGGGCACTTCCACCTGCCACATGTTGCTCGGGGAGAAATTGAAAGAAGTTCCGGGGATGTGCGGTGTGGTGGATGGTGGCATCATTCCGGGCCTGTACGGTTACGAAGCTGGGCAATCCGGCGTGGGTGACATTTTCGGCTGGTTTGTGAAGCACGCGGTTCCAGAGGCCCACCACCAGCAAGCCCGTGCCGAGCATGTGAGCGTTCACCAGATTCTGGAGCGGGAAGCTGCCAAACAAAGACCCGGCGAACACGGCCTGATTGCCCTCGACTGGCTGAACGGCAACCGCAGCAACCTCGTGGATGCAGACCTCTCTGGCTTGATTCTTGGGCTCACCCTGCACACCCGAGCCCCCGACATCTACCGCGCTCTGATCGAAGCCACCGCATTTGGGACAAGAGCGATCATCGACAACTTCCGGGCACACGGGGTTCCGGTCACCGAACTGATCATTGCCGGAGGCCTCAAGAAAAACAAAATGCTGATGCAAATTTACGCCGATGTCACCGAACTGCCCCTCAGCATCGTGACCAGCGAACAGGGACCCGCTCTGGGCAGCGCCATTCACGCAGCAGTTGCAGCAGGGCTCTACGAGGACATCCGCGCAGCAGCAAAAGTCATGGGCAGGCTGGAAAAACACGTTTACAAACCCATCCCAGAGAACGCCCGCATCTACCGTGAAATGTACAAAGAGTACCTGACCCTTCACGATCACTTTGGTCGGGGCCTCAACAACGTGATGAAACGCCTCAAGAAACTCAAAACCGGGGAGGTGCAGGATGCTGCTGCCACACTTGCGTGAAGAACTCTGCCGTCAACACCTCGAACTTCCCCGTCAGGGACTGGTCACCTGGACCAGCGGAAACATTTCGGTCCTTGACGACGAAAGTGGCCTCATGGTCATCAAACCCTCGGGCTTGATGTTTGAGGAACTCACCCCCGAGAGCATGGTGGTTCTGGACCTCGATGGGAAAGTGGTGGAGGGCAAATACAAGCCTTCATCTGACACCGCGACCCACGCGTACATTTACCGGCACATGCCCCACGTGCGCAGTGTGATTCACACGCACAGCCCTTATGCCAGTGCGTGGGCTGCCAACAACCGCGAAATCCCCTGCGTGCTGACCGCCATGGCCGATGAATTCGGTGGGCCCATCCCCTGCGGAGGGTTCGCATTGATCGGTGGAGAAGAAATTGGCCGGGAAGTGGTGAAAACCCTCACCGGGCACCGTTCTCCAGCGGTGATCCTCAAGAACCATGGGGTGTTCACCCTCGGGGAAACCATCAAAAAAGCCCTCAAGGCTGCTGTGATGTGTGAAGACGTGGCCAGAACCGTGCACCTCGCGTACCAACTGGGCACCCCGGACCGCATCGAACAACAGGACATCGACAAACTCTACGACCGTTACACCAACGTCTACGGACAGAAATAAGGAAACACCATGCCAAACACCCTCACCTCTCCTCAACTCTGGTTCGTCACTGGCTCACAACACCTTTATGGCCCTGAAGCCCTCAAGCAGGTGGACCTCAACTCCCGAGAACTGGTTGCTGAACTCGACAACAGCGACAAAATCCAGTTGCCTGTGGTGTTCAAAGGGGTGCTGACCACGCCAGAGGAGATCCGGGCTTTTTGCATCTCTGCCAATTCCTCTCCCGAGTGTGCGGGTGTGGTGCTGTGGATGCACACGTTTTCCCCATCCAAAATGTGGATTGGTGGACTCTCTCAACTGCAAAAACCCTTCTGTCACCTGCACACGCAGTTCAACAGGGACCTGCCGTGGGACACCATTGACATGGATTTCATGAACCTGAATCAGGCTGCGCACGGAGACCGTGAAGCCGGATTCATGCACACCAGAATGCGTCTGGAACGCAAAGTGGTGGTGGGGCATTACAGTGACCCGGAGGTCCAAGAGCGTCTGGGGGTGTGGGCTCGGGCTGCCCATGCGTGGTTTGACCTGCAAGGTGCGAAATTCTGCCGTTTCGGGGACAACATGCGCTTTGTGGCCGTCACCGAAGGGGACAAGGTGGCTGCGGAGATGCGCTTTGGCTTCTCGGTGAACACCTATGGGGTGGGGGATCTGGTGCAGGTGGTGGACGCGGTTTCAGACAGCGACATTGACGCTCTGGTGGCAGAATACGAAACCCTTTATGATGTGGCCCCAGAGCTGCAAAAAGGCGGGGAACGCCATGAATCCCTGCGTTACTCAGCCCGTCTGGAACTCGGGATGGAGAAGTTCCTCAAAGATGGAGGCTTCAAGGGCTTCACGACCACGTTTGAGGACCTGCATGGCCTGAAACAACTCCCTGGCATGGCGGTCCAGAGGTTGATGGCGAAAGGGTACGGCTTTGCAGGTGAGGGAGACTGGAAAACCGCAGTGCTGCTCCGTGCACTCAAAACCATGTCTGGCAATGTGTCCACCAGTTTCATGGAGGATTACACCTACCACCTTGAACCGGGCAAGCATCAGGTGCTGGGTTCCCACATGCTGGAGGTGTGCCCGAGCATCGCTGAAAACAAACCCAAGGTGGAAATTCACCCTCTGGGCATCGGTGGGAAAGAAGACCCGGTGCGTCTGGTGTTCGACTCCCAGAAGGGTGAGGCGATCAACGTGTCTCTGGTGGACCTCGGGAGCCGTTTCCGTCTGATCGTGAACGCGGTGACGGCAGTGGAACACCCCGAGCTTCCGAAGCTTCCGGTGGCCCGGGCGGTGTGGGAATGCAAGCCGGACTTCAAGACCGCCTGTGCTGCTTGGATTTACGCAGGTGGGGCACACCACACGGTCTACAGTTACACCCTGACCGCTGAGCACATTGAAGATTTTGCAGCCATTGCAGGTGTGGAACTGGTGGTCATCGACGAGGACACCCGACTGCGTGACCTGAAACGGGAACTCAAGTTCTCTGACCTGTATTACGCACTCGGGCAGGGCCTCAGGGTCTGATTGCCCAGCTTGGACTGGAGCCCGTCTGAGATTCTTGTTGGGCGCAGCCCGCTGTCTTGTGCAGAACAGTTCACCACATGTTGGTGAACTTGCCCGCTGTCTTGTGCAGAACAGTTCACTACATGTTGGTGAACTTGCCCGCTGCGCCCCTACACTTTTCAACATGCAGTTCAGTTGTTCCCCACCAGAAAGACCAGAAAGATTTTCCAACCATGCCCAACATCACCCACCTGAAAACCACCACCCCCACCGCCCGAATCTCCCCGAGGTTTTACGGTCACTTCGCTGAGCACCTTGCAAGGTGTTGTTACGATGGCCTCTGGGTGGGTCCAGCGTCTTCCATCCCCAACACCAGAGGCTGGAGAAACGACCTCATTCATGCTTTGCAGCAGATGCCCGTTCCGATGGTCCGCTGGCCCGGAGGATGTTATGCCGACCATTACCACTGGAGGGACGGCATCGGTCAGCGCACCCCACGCCTCGGAATTTCTTGCGGAACCCGTGTCACGGACACCAACGAACTGGGCACCCATGAATTCATGGACCTTTGCGAACTGCTTCAAGCCGAGCCGTACCTGGCGGGAAACATGGCCACCGGATCTGTGCAGGAGATGTGTGACTGGCTGGAATACACCTCTGGCACCGCAGACACCTCGGTCACCCGGGAACGCAAACGCAATGGACGAGCAAACCCGTGGGACGTGAAGCTCTGGGGGGTCGGGAACGAAAGCTGGGACTGCGGAGGCCGTTACGACGCCAGAACCTACGCTGCCGAATTCAAGCGCTACGCCGTGATGATGAAGCATGTGGATCCTTCTGTTGAACTGGTTGCTGTGGGCAACGATGAGGTGGCTGCTTCCAGAGCCGACCACATGCAAAACGACTGGAACGACCTTTTCATGGACCATGTGCAGGACCATCTGGACCTTGTGGACCAGTTGTCGGTGCACACCTACTGGATCGATGGGGGTTCCGAAACGGGCTTTTCCGAGGAGCATTACTACACCCTGCTCGCCGAGGCCGACACCACCGAAGAGGCGATTGTGCGGGCCAAGACCACCATCGACAAGTATGCCAGAGGGCGCAAAGACATCAAAGTGGCCCTCGATGAATATGGGGTGTGGCATCCTGAAACGCGCCCGTGGGGTCCGGGACCCCATGTGGAGGACCGCCCTTTCAATTTTGAGCAGGCCAACACCATCCGGGATGCCCTGTCGGTGGGGATTGCTCTGGAGGGCTTTCACCGTCAGGCCCGCATTCTGGGCCTCGCCAACCTTGCCCAGATCGTGAATGTCTTGCAGAGCGTTGCCATGACAGACGGTGAAAAGATGTTCCTCACCCCCACTTACCATGCCCTGAAATTGCACGAGCACCACATCTCTGGAATGGGGTTTGGCGTAGAGGTGCAAACCGAAAGGCTGTTCGGGCAGCAAAGGGTTTCGGCCACCGCAAGCCAGAAAGCCGGTGTCACCACCCTCACGGTCATCAACCGCCACATTTCGGAATCCAGCACCGTGCATCTGCATGACCTGCCAGAGGTGTTGTTGGAGGCCCGGATGCTGTCTGCTTCCAGCCCAGATGCGGTGAACAGCCACAGTGACCCTGAGCGCATCCAGTTGCAGCCTCTGGACGCCCACCGCAAAGGGAACGTGTGGGTGGTGGATTTGCCTGCACACAGCATGGCCACCCTGAGGTTCCGCCATGCCTGACGAAACAACCGTGTTTCAGGCCCCTTCGGTGCACCGTGAAATCTGGGGCCACACTCCAGAGGGGCAAGAGGTGGCCCTCTACACCCTTCGCAACGCCAGAGGGCTCAGTGTGCAGGTTTCGGCATTTGGAGCAGTGCTGGTGTCGATTCGCACCCCGGACCGTCAGGGCAAACTGGAAGACATCGTGCTGGGGCACCATCACCTGAAGCCCTATCTGGACCGTTCCACAGCACAGTTTTTCGGGGCCACCATCGGTCGGTATGGAAACCGCATTGCCAGGGGCACCTTCACACTGGAAGGCCAGACCCACCACCTGACCTGCAACAATGGCGAAAACGCCCTGCATGGTGGCCCCAGAGGGTTCGATCAGGTGCTCTGGGAAGGGGCGGGTTTTGTCTCCGAACAGGGGGTGGGCGTGAAACTCTCTCACCTGAGCAAGGACGGAGAGGAAGGCTACCCCGGCAACCTGCAGGTGCACCTGACCTGCACCCTCACCGATCTGGATGAACTGCACATCGAATACCACGCCCGCACCGACCGGACCACCGTGCTGAACCTGACCAACCACAGTTTCTTCAACCTCTCAGGGAATGCCAGAGCCGACATTCTGTCCCATGAACTGACCGTCTACGCCGACCGCTACACCCCCACAGACGCCGGACTGATTCCTACAGGTGAACTGTGTGAAGTGGTTGGCACCCCTTTTGATTTCCGTTCTCCGAGAGCCATTGGGGAGCGCATCGATCAGGACCATCCAGATTTGCTGATCGCTGGAGGATACGACCACAATTTCGTGCTGCGCGGCTCTGGCCTCCGTCATGCCGCCACCCTGTTTGATCCTTTCTCTGGACGGGTGCTGGAAACCTTCACCACCGAGCCCGGACTTCAGGTGTACTCGGGGAATTTTCTGGACGGTTCAGTCACTGGCAAAAATGGCCGCAGGTACGAAAAGCATCTGGCGGTGTGTCTGGAGACCCAGCATTTTCCAGACAGCCCAAATCAACCCCATTTTCCTTCCACACGCCTACAACCCCATGAAACGTACCACTCCAAGACCATTTATGCATTCAAACAGAGGCCCCTGAATTTATGAAGTCTGTTGCGCAAACTCCACCCATGGGCTGGAACAGTTGGGACTGCTACGGCGCATCCGTCACTGAAGCGGAGGTGCGGGGAAACGCTGAATACATGGCCGAGCACCTGTTGGCCTCTGGCTGGGAATACGTCGTTGTGGACATCCAGTGGTACGAGCCTGGTGCGTTCTCCTCTCAGTACCGGCCTTTTGTGCCTCTGGAAATGGACGACCATTCCCGCCTGATGCCTGCCCCCAACCGCTTCCCGAGCGCTCAGGGAGGACAGGGTTTCAAACCTCTGGCCGATTTTGTGCACGGTCTGGGTCTGAAATTTGGCATCCACATCATGCGGGGAATTCCCCGACAAGCGGTCCATCAGAACACAGCGATTCTGGGGACCACACAACGGGCCAGAGACATCGCCCATCCCCAGTCCATTTGCCCATGGAACACCGACATGTACGGGGTGGACCCGGCCAAAGAGGGAGCGCAGGAATACTACCAATCCCTGTTTGACCTTTATGCAAGCTGGGGTGTGGATTTTGTGAAGGTGGATGACATCGCGGCCTCCCGTTTGTATGGCTACCACAAAGGGGAAGTGGAACTCATCCAACACGCCCTGAAGCAGTGTGGCCGTGAGATGGTGCTCAGCCTGTCGCCGGGTCCTGCGGATGTGCAGCAGGCCGAACACCTCAAAACCCATGCCAACATGTGGCGCATGACCGACGACCTGTGGGACCTCTGGGAGCACATCGAGGTGATGTTTGAACGGTGTCATGTGTGGACCTCGCACCGTGCTGCGGGCCACTGGCCGGACGCAGACATGCTGCCCCTCGGGCACATTGGCATCCGTTCGGTGGATGGGGGAGGATGTCGCCTGACCCATGAAGAACAGCGCACCCTGATGACCCTCTGGTGCATTGCCAGAAGCCCTTTGATGTTCGGAGGGGAACTGCGTGATCTGGACCCGTGGACCCAGAGCCTCATCACCAACCCTGAAGTGCTGGAAATGCACCGAACCTCTGAGGGCAACCGCCAACTGTTCCGCAAAGACCATCAGGTGGTCTGGACCGCCCGAGGCCCGCGAAACCAGCTTTACCTTGCCCTGTTCAACCTTGCGGAGGCTTCAGGGCAGATCTGTGTGAACCTTGCAGATCTGGGGGTGGCTTCAGGAACCCCGTTTTTGGACCTCTGGACTGCCGAAACTGCAAATGCCCATTCAGATCTTGCTGTGCGGGTGCCTCCCCATGGTGCCAAACTGTACCGCTTTGCAGTCCAGCTTTGAGGCGCAGCAGGGTCAGCGCAAAGTCTGACTTTTGGCATGTCACTTGAAAAAGCGTTCAGCGATCAGCCCTCAGCTTTCAGCAAAAAGCTCACCAAAAGGCTTTTGCAAACAGCAAAACAAAAAGCCACAAACGGAAAGCCACTCAGACTTTCCGTTCAAAAGGCAGCCAGAAAACTGTCCTTCTTGCTGACTGCTGATGGCTCTTGGTGTTGGCATTGCCTGACAGTGACTTTGCACTTACCCTGTGAGGCGCAGCCAGAGGCTTGACCTGGTCACGCTGGCCTTGCTAGAATGTGAGCGTTCACATAAAGCCATCAACCCTTTTCACCTTTCCCTTCCACTGCACCTTTGCAGTGAGCGATCACAAAAGGACCCCCATGACCCACACTTTCCCGAATCCTCTGGTGGAACAACGCGCCGACCCCTGGGTGTACCTGCACTCCGATGGCTACCATTACTTCACCGGATCGGTCCCCGAGTACGACCGCATCGAACTGCGCCGTGCCAAACGTCTTGAAGACCTCCAGAAAGCCGAAACCGTCACCGTCTGGTACAAATACGAAACCGGACCCATGAGCGCCAACATCTGGGCTCCAGAGATCCACTTCATTGACGGCAAGTGGTACATTTACTTCGCAGCAGCACGCACCACCGAAACCCGAGACGGCCTCTTTGACCACCGGATCTTCGTGCTGGAAAACCCCTCTGCCAATCCCCTTGAGGGCGAGTGGACCGAAAAAGGGCAACTCAAAACCCGCTGGGAAAGCTTCGCTCTGGACGCCACCACTTTTGAACACCAGGGCAAGCGGTATCTGGTCTGGGCACAAAAAGACCCTGAGATTGCTGGAAACTCCAACCTCTACATCAGTGAAATGGAAAACCCCTGGACCCTGACTGGAGAACAGGTCATGCTCACCACCCCCGAGTTTCCGTGGGAAGTGATTGGCTTCAAAGTCAACGAAGGTGCAGCCGTCCTGAAACGCAACGGACGCATTTTCATCACCTTCTCGGGCAGTGCCACCGACCACCATTACTGCATGGGCCTGATCCATGCCTCTGAAAACGCCAACCTGCTGGACCCTGCCTCATGGACCAAACTCCCTGAGCCTGTCTTCCAGACCTGCGAAGAAAACAGCCAGTTCGGACCCGGCCACAACAGTTTCACCACCCTGCCAGACGGACAGGACGTGCTGGTTTACCACGCCCGCAGTTACAAGGACATCGTTGGAGATCCCCTCTACGATCCCAACCGTCACGCCAGAGCCAAAGTCTTCGGCTGGGATGAACAGGGCTTGCCTGTGTTTGGGGTGCCGGAAAAAGACACCATCCCCTCGGGGTGATAAGCAGATCCACAAAGAAGGCCTCAATCATTCAGTTGGAGCCTTCTTGCCACGGCAAGGAAGCGCCTTCAAAAGTCAACAGATCAGGATCCCACTCGCGTACAGTGTTCTCATCGAAAGGCCAAGGAAAGTGACGGTTTACCTCTTTGCGAACCAGCAGTTCTACAAAAACCTCAAAACAGGATGCCACCAGAAAGTCAGGAACGTCCATGCCTTTTTCATGATCCATAAAACCAATGGGGAACCCTTGGCCATATTCTTGCTGTGTACAGATCACATAAAAATTTCCAAAACCATCTCCACACACTGGAATGTATTTTTTCGATTTCCAGTTGGGAAAACGATGCCAGAGCTGTTGAAAATCAAGTAGAGCATTGGAGGTTAAACCTAAAAGATACTGTTCTCCAAGGAAAGCCCCATTGACTTCTTGTAACCATTCTATCCAGCTTGCAGGAAAAGAAATGTTTGTTTCAAAAGCCAATTGTTTGATCTGTTGAAGGGATACCCCAGAATGGGTGAACTGAGCATGTTTGAGGATCTGGAAGTATGGACTCAAGTGATCATAACGTCTCACCAGACCAGACTACACAATCCTGAGGAGAACTGTTTGATTGGTTGGGATCTCAGTATGTTCATCTCTGCCAGAGGCATCAATTGTCATGATGGCAACGGATGTGATTTACAGTTCCAAAGCCTGCTTTGACCATCGGTCCAGCAATGTTGCTGAATCGTACTCCAGAGAAAACATCACCTCCACCCAGTCTTTGAGGGTGTCCATAGAAGTGTATTTTCCTGTGGGGTTCCCCATGGCAGCGAACGATTCACGGAGGGTTTGCATGGTTCTGGACACATCTCGGGTTTCACAGGGCTTGCCATTCTGGAACACCCATTCCTGAACCTGCTCAAATTTCTAAGGTCGCTGAAAACCGCTGTTGACCCGCAATTCTGGAATGAAGCCCTGACACAACAAAAGCCCTCCGCTGTACGCCAGAGGTTGCTGCAAATGAGGAAAAACGAATGCTCCCTCTGGACCTGTGGCCTGTGCTGCATGCCCAAGGAATGTTTGAAAAGGGTCCATCAGGTCTGCCTGAAGTGAATCCAGCATCAATTGGCCGTCTTGAACAACAAATTCGGCTGTGTATCCTCGAACGCAAGCAGATGAATTGTACGTTTGCACCTCATCCAGCCATGCTGTAGGCAGCAGGGGCGGATGTTCAACCCCTTGCAAAAACCAGGTTTGTCCTTCAAACACAACCAAATCAGGAATCTGCACGGTCACAACAAAATTTTACCCTGACCCATCCCAGAGCATGCAAAAACGGCAGGTTGCCCTGCCGATCTTTGTGTTCCCCATTTGTTCCTTATTTCTGTTCCGCACTGCCCGAGGCGTAGCAGCAATCGTGATCCGGGGGCCAGTGGGGAGGCCAGGGCTTCAGTTCGTCCAGAGATTCGGTGCTTTTGGTCTGGGGAAGGGAAGCCGCCTGACTCTGGGATGCGCCCAGAGCACACAGGGAGATCGACAGCAGTTTGACCATCAAAATCAGCTTTTTCATGGGTGTTCCTCCGTGCATGCAGTGTGACAGAGGGGGTGGGAATCCGGTGGGAATCCAGCAGGGAAGGCTCTGGATTCCCTGCCAAAATCACGGCTTGACCCGTTTTGATGGACATGGACATCCATTGGGCTTTTGCAACTGATTTGCCGTGTCGCACGGAATTTTATGCCAAGAAGTTTGACGAACTGGGAGCCGAAAGCCCAACCCCTTAACCTGCAAAGCGGGTGTTTCCCTGCCTGTTTCCCTTGGGAACGTGGAGGGGTTCTCTGCGGTTTCCCAGAGGAGCGAGTACAACTGTCTCATCACCAACGGAAACAACCCGAAGGAAACGAAAACGGAAGGAGGTGGATGAAATGAAAAACATCCTGAACCTGCAAAGCATGAAGTCCGACAACAGCACCGAGGCCATGGCATGGAGCACCGCTTCTGAAGGCTGCAACACCATCGGCACCGATGAGTGGAGCACCTGGTCCGAAGGTTGCACCAAGACCATCACCAAACAACGTTGAATTCTTGCCCCTTCACCCATTCATTCAAAGGAGAAAACCATGAAAAACATCCTGAACCTGCAAAGCATGAAAGCCGACAACAGCACTGAAGCCATGGCATGGAGCACCGCCTCCGAGGGCTGCAACACCATCGGCACCGACGAGTGGAGCACCTGGTCTGAAGGCTGCACCAAAACCATCACCAAACAACGCTGAATTCTTGCCCCTTCACCCATTCATTCAAAGGAGAAAAAACCATGAAAAACATCCTGAACCTGCAAAGCATGAAAGCCGACAACAGCACCGAAGCCATGGCTTGGAGCACCGCCTCCGAGGGCTGCAACACCGTGGGCACCGACGAGTGGAGCACCTGGTCTGAGGGCTGCACCCGCACCATCAAGAAACTGAACTGAGAAATGTCCGTTGTTCCCACCGTCCAACCTGCATGGGGGATTCCCCATGCAGGAAGGTTTTTCAAGATGTGAACTCCTGCACAAGCGCTCACGTCACCCGAATGGTCGGGTGAACGACCAGAAGGGAAGATGCCACATGTCCGAGAAAGCCAACGCATCCACACTGCAAGAAGACCGTTTCAGAAAAGTGATCAGCAAACTGCACGTCTCCAGCGAGTTCTACGAGCCTCTGGAGCGCTACCAGCCCAGAGAGCACTTCTACAACCGGGCCAGAGGCATCCTCCCCCGGTCCTGGCGGCTCATGCAGGAGGCTTTCTGGACCCACGCGCTACCTCTGGATTCCAGTGCTCCGGTGCAGGGCTGGAAAATCCACATTTCCGCAACACCCAAAAATGCAGAGAAAATTTTGACCCTGGCTGTTCCTGTGCTGGTGAAGCACCAGACGGCTTTCAAGTTTGCCAGCGATTACTTCATTTTGTCCCTGCTCAACTCCAAATCCTGCTCCAGAGGGTCCTCGGGCAAGTTCATGACCGTGTATCCCCGCAACGAGGAGCAGTTCAAAATCCTGCTTTCTGACCTCGATGGGGTCTTGAAGGGGCAGGAGGGACCCTACATCCTGTCCGACAAGCGCTACAAGGACAACAAGGTGCTGTACTACCGCTACGGTGGCATCCGTTCCATCAAGCGCTTCGATGCCTCTGGCGACCCCACCCCCATGCTCTTGGCCCCCAACTTTGAGGAGGTCCCGGACCAGCGCAGCCCCCAATTTGTGCTGCCTGCATGGGTGCAAGACCCTTTCCCTTCAGAAGAGGAGGAAGCCTCTGGAGGTCTGAACGGCGGGCGTTACGTGGTCAATGGCGTGATGGGCCACTCCAACACCGGAGGGGTGTACAGTGCCCTCGACCAGCACACCGGAAAACAGGTGGTGATCAAGGAGGCCAGACCCCACACCAACATGAACCTGTCTGGAAACGACGCCATCGACCAGCTCAGAAAAGAGCACCGTTTGCTGCAAGCCCTCTCGGGCAGTGGCATCTCACCAGAGGCCATCGATTACTTTACCGAGTGGGAGCATGAATTTCTGGTGCAGGAGCGCATCGAGGGCAGCTCTCTGAGGGGTTATGCTGCCCAGAAAAGCAAGATCATCCGCACCCACATCACCTTGCCCGAGGTGCAGGACTGGTTCAAAAGCCTGCGGGTGCTGTCCAGAAACATCGTGGAGGTGATTCACCAGTTGCACGAACGTCAGGTGGTGTTCGGGGATTTGTCGCCCAACAACATCATGTTGATTTCTGCGGACACCTTGCAGGTGAAACTGATTGACTTTGAAGGGGCCTGCGAAGTGGGCATCGATGAGCCCGTGAACCTCTACACCCCCGGTTTTGCCAGCCAGGACCGCAAAGGCCGCGAAGGCATCGACTTTGCCGATGACCATTTTGCTCTGGGTTCCACCTTGCTTTCCCTGATGATGCCCCTGACGGTGGTGACAGGCATCAAGCCTGACGCCATCCGGGTGTTCACACGTGAAGTGCAGCAGGATTTCGGCATTCCCGAGGCCTTTGTGAACATCATCCTCAGCCTGACCGGGCAAAGTGAGACGGTTTATTCCCTCCCAGAGATCATCGAAATGCTCTCCGATGAATCCATGCAAATCGGGGAAATGAACATCCTGCACAACGCAGACCTGATCTCCGATGAGGCTCTGGAAGAGCACATGCAGCGCATCCTGACCTACACCGAAAGTGTGGCGGATTTTGGTCGCAAAGACCGTCTGTTCCCCGGTGGGCCACACCTCAACAACCCCCTCAGTGTGGACCACGGTGCCCTCGGGATCGCATACGCCCTGCACACCCTCAAAGGGGAAGTGCCCGAGCAGGTGATGCAGTGGATTCTGCGGCAGGACATCCACGCTGGTTACGTGCCCGGACTGTACGGAGGGCTCTCTGGCATGGCCTGGACGCTGGCAGAACTCGGGTATGTGCAGCAAGGCAAGAAAGTCCTGAAGCATGCTGAACTGCACCCCCTGCTGTACAAGAGCATGGATTTGCAAAACGGGGCTGCCGGATACGGCCTGACCTGCCTGTACTTCTGGCAGAAAACCGGAGAAGACCTGTACCTGCAAGAAGCCCGCATCGTTGCAGAAGTTCTGGCAGAAACCGCCATTGAGTCCGACAAAGGACTGGCATGGGGCAGCAAGGGATACCACCACATCGGCTATGCCCACGGATCTTCAGGAATCGCCCTGTTCCTGCTCTACCTCTACAGTGCCACCGGAGACCAGAGCCATCTGGAGATGGGCAAAAAAGCCCTCGACTTTGACCTGAACCACGCCAGAGACACCGAAGAAGGCACCCTCGGGTTTCCCGACAACACCCAGAACCTCAACACCCTGTTTCCTTACCTGATGCACGGAAGCGCAGGGGTGGGCACGGTCCTGCTGCGCTACCACCACCTGACCGGAGATGCACGCTACCTGGACCTGATTGGCAAAATCAAAGGGGCCGTGGCCCACAAGTACGCCCTCTTCCCGAGCCTCTTTGCGGGCCTGACCGGACTGGGAAATTACCTGCTGGACTGCCACCAGTTCCTGCAAGACGACAGTTACCTGCCTCTGGCACACCGAGCAGCCAGCGGAATGCTGCTCTTCGGCATCAAGAAAGAGGAGGGGTTGGCGTTCCCCGGCGATTACCTGCACCGCATCTCGACGGATTACGCCACCGGATCGGCAGGCATGGCCCTTTTCCTGCACCGCCTGAAAAACCACACTGGAAACTTCAATTTCCTGCTCGATGAACTCCTGTTCAGCAGTCACCACCTGCACACCCCTCCTGTGGGGGCAACCTTCTGACCAGAGGGAGGGGAAACCCTCCCTTTTTGCTTTCAAAACAAGCGCACAGCGGTCAGCCATCAGCCGTCAGCAAAAAACACTTTTGAGCTTTGGCTTCTGATCAAGAAAAAAGCCGATCTGGATGACTTTCCCGTTCTGAACACCGACAAGCGAACCCAAAGGAGACCAACATGAAAAAAACCTTTCTTTACCTGATCGGCAGGCACCAGAGGGCCTTTCTGATCGCACTGCTGTGGGGGGTGGGTTATGCGCTGGTGATGACCCTGATCAACCCTCTGGCCATCAAATTGCTGTTCGATGAAGCCGTCATCAAGAAGAACTTCGAGGTGTTCGTGTGGGTGGCGGTGGGCAGTCTGGTGCTGTTCACGGGCCTCCGGTACATCGATTACGCGTACCGCCTGTACAAGCAAAGGCTCTCCAACCGCATGCTGCTGGACCTCGCCCTGAAGGTGACCCGCCTGTATTTCCGGGTGCCTTACCAGAGGATTCAGGAAAAAGGGGAAGGTTACTTTGTTTCCCGCACCTACGACGAAGTGCAATCCAGCGTGCAGCCCTCGCTGGATACGGTGCTCGGGTTGTTCCGGTCCTCGGCCACTTTGATTGGGGGGATGGTCACCATCATGCTGATTTCTTGGAAATTGACCCTGATCATGCTGGCGATCACCCCCTTCATGCTGCTGATGTCCCGCAGGTACGCGGGAAAAATCCACCAGAACACCCGAGCAGAGCAGGAAAAATCTGCTGACCTGCGCGAAGTGAACACCAGTTTGCTGCAAGCCTACAAAACCGTGCGGATGTTCCGACTGGCCCCTCTGGCCCTCGGGCAGTACCAGAGCCGCTTTGACCAGTACCTGCGGGCCAATTACACCCGCATTCAGAACATGAGCCTGTACAGCACCCTCAGCGGACTGTTCCTCAGCATCATGGAAATGCTGGTGATTCTGGCTGGAGGGTACAGCATCATGACCAGCAGCCTGACGTTTGGCGGATTGATGGCTTTCATGAACGCCTACTGGCTTGCCGTGAACGCCCTGCAATCCCTGATCGACTCCATTCCGCGCATCTCGATCATTCAGGCCACCGTGGAACGCCTGCAAGAATTCGAGCAGCAAGCCGAACCCGAGACCGCCCCTTCCTCTGGTGTGCAGGACATCGACCTGAACGGGGTGCAGTTTGCATATGGTCAGCAGGTGGTCCTGCGGGATGTGAACCTCCACATTCCGCCCGGTCAGCGCATCCTGATTGAAGGCCCCAACGGAGCAGGGAAAAGCACACTGGCCCACCTGCTCTCAGGGTTGCTGAAACCTCTGGTGGGCACCATCAGCCTTCCCGACGAAATCAGCGCACTGGTCGAGCCTGTCCATTTCCCAACCCTGACCCTGCGTGAACTGTTCAGTGTTTACCCCGAGCACCTGACCGCCCCCCTGATCGAAAAGCTGGGACTGAACCCTCTGCTGGAACAAACCTACACCGAACTCTCTCTGGGCCAGAAGAAAAAAGTGAATGTGCTGATGTGCGTCCTCAAAGAAGCCGACTGCTACATTCTGGACGAACCTCTGGCCAACGTGGACCAGCAAACCCAACCCGAGCTTCTGGAAGCCATTCTGGAATACACCTCGGGCAAAACCTTGCTGGTGATTTTGCACGGTGCTGGCCCCCTGAGGTCCCACTTTGACGCCATCATGCAGGTGCAAGGCCGGGTGACCCTGAGCCCTGCCAGTCCCCCTGTGGCACTGTGAGAAGCCGTCAGCGATCAGCAAAAAGCAGGTTGTCCCATGACTTGAGGTCCTGAATTTCAGGATCTCAAGCTTTCTGCCTTCTGCCTCTTTCACGAATTCTGCAACCACGGATAAAGCTCATCCACACTTTTGCGGTGCAATTTCGCCAGACCCGAGCGGATTTTCTTCATCTCCATGTGGCACACGCCACCGAGTTGCTGAACCATCCAGTCCTCGTAATGGCTGAGCAGGGGGAGGTGGAGGGTGCACAGGTGCACACGCACCATGTCGGGTGAATCTCCGAGTTTTTCGGCCTGCTCTCTGGGCAGGGGATCGATGTTCAGGCGGTAGCCGTTCAGCAGGGTTTCCAGATGCAAAACCCGTTCAGGTTTCGGTTTAAAAGCCACGTTGTCCTCCTTTCAGGCACTTGATTGCATGGGTTCCAGGGTCAACCGGACCACAAACAGGTCTTCGGCCAGACGTGCAGCTTCGAGGTCGGTGAAATCGGCATGGCTGATCCAGTGGGGTTGGTTGTCCATGAAAATGGGCTCAAGAATGTCATGGGCATCCATCAGCATGTTCAGAACCTGCAAAGAGCAGATCACCTGATGCACGTTGTTCTCCTGTCGGACCATCACATTCAGGGACGTGCCAAACACTTTCATGGTCACCTCAACTCTCTTCGGAGGGCATGACAGGCTGAGGCACCCTCGGATCGTGGTCAAAGACCATCAACTCTCCGTGGAACAAAGCCCACACCCCGTTTCGCACGGGCTGCAAGCTGGACTCGGGGATTTTCCAGCCGTGGGCCTGGCTGTAGAACCGCAAGGCATCTCCAGCGGTGGCTGCTTGCACCACGCTCAGCAAACCTGCATCACGAATGAAATACACCCTCATCCAGTGGTCCTTTCCAGAGCAGAGGGGCAGGCAGCAGATGCTCACGCAGTTGCCAGACAGAAAAACCTTTTTCAAGCAGCAGGTTTCCCTGTTCCAGCAGGGCTTGCGGTTCAGGGTCGGTGGCTTCAGGGTGCAAGTTGCACCATTCCTGCAAGGAAAGCACCGGAATGGTTTCCTCTTGCTGGTGGGCAATCAACCAGAGTTCTTCCCGGGGCTCGGGGTCTTTGCGGGTCATGGTTTGCCATTCAAGCACCTGCTGGGACAGGTTTGAAGGGACATCTGGTGGAAAGAAGGATTCTGTGGGCATCAAAACTCCTGTCAGATGAACTCTGGATTTGCATGTGCTTGGAGGGTCATCCAGAGGCCCATATTGGGCAAAAAACACCAAATCACATCGTTGAAGTACACCTCATCATAAAAATGCAACATGACAAATGAATGATAAAAAACTGAAACAAAATCCATCAGAATCAGAATGAGAGGATCGTGCCAGAAATCGCAACTTCAGGATGAATTTGAGGTATCATACAAGATCTTAAAATGCCAACAAAGAAAAATATTTTCTGGGTCTTTTCCATGGTGATCTTGTAACCTTAAATCAAACTGTTGATTTTCTGAAGGGGATCTGAAAATCTATTTGAAAGGATGTGCTTCAGTGGAAACATGATGCACATTCAATTGAATGCTCAGGAAGGCTGGAAACCGATGCTGATGGAGTCCAGAGGATCAATTCCTGATCAAAATGGTGAAGAAAGTTCCAAGGGTCTGATCTGGATGGGAATGCAAGACCTCTTGAGCCTCAAAAATTCACGTTGAAGCAAACTTGCATGCTGCAATCGTCCACTGGTCCCCTGCTTTTCCTCACAGGTGGACCTGTTGAGGCCTGCTGGCAATTTGTATCATTCCAGACATGCAAAACCTCCCTTTTTCCATTCAAGTCAGCCCAGAGGTAACAGCCAGATACCCGACCTACAGGGCTCTGGTTCTGGTGGCGAAACACCTGCAAAACAGCCCAAGCACCCCTTTCACAGACCAACTTCTGGCAGAGGTGGAGGCAGACATTCGGCAGCGTTTTGACCTTGCTGCCTTCAAAGCACATCCACACATGCAAGCATGGCGCGAAGCCTACCGCTTGTTTGGCGTGAAGCCCCAGAAGCTCCAGAATTCTGCCGAGGCCCTGATCACCCGCGTCCTCAAAGGCCAGAACCTGCCCCGCATCAACCTCCTGGTGGACCTGTACAACGCCATCAGTGTGCGCCATGTTCTCCCCTCTGGAGGCGAAGACCTCTCACAGGTGGAGGGAGAGGTGTGTTTGAAGTTCGCCTCTGGGACAGAGCCTTTTGACACCGTCAAAGACGGTCAGCACATCATCGAGTATCCCCAGCAAGGGGAAGTGGTCTGGATTGATGCCAGAGGGGTCACCTGTCGGGCTTGGAACTGGAGGCAGGGCACCCGCACCCGTCTGACCGAGCAGGCCACTTCTGCATACTTCCTGCTGGATCATTTGCTGCCAGAGGGACCTCTGGAACTCCAGAAAGCAGGTGCAGAACTGATTGAACTGCTCCAGAAGGTTTGCCCTGAAGTCCAGATCTCAAAGCAATGGCTCGGGGTTGAAAGCCTGTAAGTGTCCTGTAAAAGCTTGTGGTGACCACTTGTCATAAAGGAGCCATGATTTGTTCAAAAGCTTCAAAGTTTGACCACAGGTGGAGAGAAAACGCCCCAACCCACCATGGGTTCAAGGGTGTGGTCTTCCGCCGATTGCTGCACGCCAAGACATCCACCCAGCAGATACAGTTCTTGGGATTGTTCAGCTTGAACCAGTTGAAAAGGGACTCTGGAAAGCCCATCTGGGACACTTCCGGGATTCAATGTGGAAGCAGATTTGAAGCCATTGAACGGCTTATCCAAACAAGGGTTTCTCTGGGCTTCGGATCCGCTGGTGATGGTGTTCTCAAGGTATGGAAACAAGCATTTCAGCCATCCTGTGATCTTTTGTGTCCCATATGACTCCACAGGCAAGTAAAGGTCTTGCCAGAACTCCAGAGGTGGTCGTCCAGCAGCGGTTTCCACGAGCGCATTGCAAATGGGCAGCAGGTGGTCTGTCCACCATTCAAGATCATAGAAAGCCAACTGTTCCACCCTGTTTTTGATGTCTTTCCAGTCCTTCAAGGTGCCTTCAAGGGTCACTTGCGGGATACCACACACCCACATCAGTTCATATTCAAAGTATTCCTTCAATCCGGCCATCATCACAATCTGACTGGCGGTCTGGGTGATGGGGGTGCTGGTGGAAAAGTCACAGCGAAAAAGGGCAGAAGTGTCTTGTCCCACGTGTGTGGTGATTTGTTCACACCAGGTTTCCACCACCTGCTCCCAATCCTTGCGGGAAGCCAGACCGGAAGTGTAGACAGTGAGCTTTTCGCGGCCATGGTGGGACACAAAAAAGTCCCTGAGCGTCTCAGTGTGGGTTTGGATGTGCAAAGCAAAACCCTGACTGAGGGTCAACCAGAAGACATCTGGAGTGATTTTCAGGGGGAAGTGGTTGCTGTACGCTGCGTGCACAGCCCGGATCAGAGGGTGGTGCAATCCTGCCTGAATCACGCGGGTGCTGGATGCATGGCTGCATTCAAGGAGTGAGGTTTTCAGGTGATCTTGAAGTTGTTTCTCCAGAGACCATGAGGGCAACAGGTGCTTTTTTCTCTGGACCTGAACCACTTGAAAGCATATGGACCGGTCTGTTTTGTTCAAAATTTTGGCATGCGTCATGTGTATGTGCCCTTTCATTCCAGAGGGTGTGCAATGTTCAGCCTGCAATGTCGTTGGCCTGTGTGAAGCCACACCAGAGGAAAAATTCCAGTTGATGTTCGATCAATACACGTCTTTCATCTTTTCAATTCCATCCAGCACAATTTCCAGCCCGATGTCAAACTCTCTGGCATAGTTGTATCCGGGCTGCATGACATGCTCGGTGGCCAGTTCGGTCAGGTATGGGAATTCCCCTTTGAACACCTCAAACATGATGCTGTCGGCAGCGGGTCCGGCGTCTTCAAAAGTGCTGAACGGCAACTGGATTTCCTGCAGGATGAACCCAAAAATGAAACTGTCCAGAAAAGCATAGGCGTGGGCGGTTGCCGGAATCGAAAATCCGCTGGTCCGGAAGCATTCAATCACCTTGTTGTGGTGGTGCAGGGTGATGGGTCCGGGTGAGGTGCGGGACTCCATCAAACCGACAGCCCAAGGGTGTTTTTTGAGGGCCTGTCTTGCAGAGATGGCTCTGGTTCGGATGCGGTCTTTCCAGAGGCCTTCGGTGGGCATCTCAATTTCAATGAACACCAGATCGATCATTCCGTCCATCAGCCGTTCTTTGTTGGCGAAGTGGTGGTACAGGGACATGGCTTCCACACCCAGATCCTGTGCCAGTTTGCGCATGGTCAGGGCTTGGATGCCTTCTTGATCGGCGATGGTCAGGGCGTGTTGCAGGACCTTTTCGCGGTCCAGCTTGTTGCGCGGTTTTTTTTCAGATGGAGGGGGAGTGTTTTTGGGCATGTCAGAGGTTCTCTTGACAATCTTACAACGTAAGGCTACTCTGAATCTATAACCTTACGCCGTAAGGTAAACAGGAGACCCCCATGACCACCCAATCCAACCCCCAGACCCAAACCAGAGCCACCACCATGCAAGCCATGGTTCGCACTGAATACGGACCCCCAGAGGTGATGCACCTCGCCACCATGCCCAAACCCACCCCCAGAGACCATGAGGTGCTGATCCGGGTTCATGCCACCACCGTCACCTCTGGGGACTGCCGGATGCGCAGCCTGAATGTGCCCAGAGGCTTTGGACCGATCATCCGATTGGTGATGGGCATCAACAAACCCCGAATGACCGTGCTGGGAACCGAATTTGCCGGGGTCATCGAAGAGGTGGGCAAAGACGTCACGGGTTTCAAAGTGGGAGACCGGGTGTTTGGCATGGCAGGCATGAAAATGGGTGCCCACGCCGAATACCTGTGCATTTCAGAAAAAGGCACCATGGCCCTCACTCCGGCCAACCTGAGCCATCAGCAAGCCGCCTCTCTGCCTTTCGGAGGCACCACCATGCTGGATTTCTACCGCAGGGGTGGCCTGAAAGCCGGAAACTGTGTGCTGGTCAATGGAGCATCAGGGGCGGTGGGGGTTGCTGCCATTCAAATTGCACGCCATCTGGGTGCAGAAGTGACCGCGGTGTGCAGTGCCAGAAACGCCGAACTGGTGCGCTCTCTGGGGGCAAGCAAAGTCATCGACTACACCAGAGAAGACTTCGCCACAGGCACCGAAACCTACGACATCATCGTGGATGCGGTGGGCAACGCCCCATTTGAACGCAGCCAGAAAGTGCTGCGCTCTGGAGGTCGCCTCTTGCTGGTGCTGGCGACCTTGCCTCAAATGCTGGCCTCTCTGGGACAAAGCCTGTCTGGCAAAAAAGTGGTGGCAGGCCCCATCACCGAAAAAGCAGAGGACATCCAGTTGCTGGCCAGATGGGCCCAGGAAGGACACCTGAAACCCGTCGTGGACCGCGAGTACACCTTCACCCAGATGCCCGAAGCCCACCGCTACGTGGACACCGGACGCAAGCGTGGCAGTGTGGTGGTCACGGTTCAAGCTCCCTGAGTTCACCAAAGTGCCCATCGTGTTGGCCGTCCTTTATAAAGATCCACAACCAGAGTAAGAAACTTCCAGCTTTTACAAAGAAATCGTCACTGGGAAAGTTTATTTCAATTGTTCATTTATGATGATTCATGCCAGTCGAATTCTCGGCCAATGAACACCTTCATAAATATTTTGCCCACCATAAATAGTGTGTTCTGTGATATATTAGATAATCTCACTATGTATTTATGATCATATTAAATTCATTTCTAAGTTGAGGATTATTTTTATACCAAGGATGAGCTATAATGAATTCTATACATTTATTAAAATCTGCGCCACCTATCAATTTTTGAATCAGAAGCATTCGATGGTATTTTTTGTGAACGATGTAGTGGAAATTTCTTCCCACTAAAACTTCGTCGCTTAGGATCTCTGCAGCCATCTCAAGAATTTTGCATTGCTCTAAAAAAGAAAAAACGCTTTCCATGCGCTTTTTGAAGTCCATAAAGGCCAATTGTAAGGAATTGTCATCGTGGACTTTGTAATGGTCATTTTCTAGGCCAAAATATGTTAAATTCATTCCCATGGTATATGATGGGTTACTCATTTCTGACTCGCTGAAAATTTCTCTGAAAGCTGTTTCGACAATATCAATTCTTACTGATATGTGGAAGCGCACTTTATAATGATGGGGCATGTAATTTGTGTAAGTATATCCTATCTCTGCAAACCCATAAGGCATAGATATTCGGTAGTTGTCGTATTTTTTGGTTTTCTTAAAGCCAAGCGGTTGGAGTATTTCTTTAAGAAATATATTGACTTTTCTGTTTAATTCTACTGTTTTCATCATTGCCTTCTTTTTCCGAAAACCAAGTTATGTTGTGTTTTCCAGTATAGCATGTCAATTTGAAGTTTTTCATTTTATGTACTCACAACGGAGGACCGAAAATTTATGCCCTTTATGTGAGCGGTGCTGGAAGTTTAACCCTGTCTTACGCTTTTTTCGTGTGCATCGAACTGGTCTGCATGGGCTTGATTTTGAGGTGCATGGGGCGCAGGAAAGCTGCTCTGGAATGAAGAGCCCTGTATCCATCGGGGCTCTTCATCCCATCCACCAGCATCCTGCCAGAGGTTGGCTGCCAACTTTGAACTGAAAACTGAAAACTTCTTTACTTCTCCTGCCCCAGAGCAAACCCCCGGCTGAACTGCTCTTGCAGCAAGGTGAACACCACCAGAGGGGGCAAAATGCTGATGACGGCCCCGGCCATCACGGCCCCCCAGTCGGTGGCTCCGCCCACATCGATCAGTTTCTTCAGTCCGACCTGCACCACCTGTTTGTCTTCGCTCTGCATGACCACCAGAGGCCACAGGTACTGGTCCCACACGTAAACGAACTGGATCACTGCCAGTGCCCCGATGGTGTTCCAGCTCATCGGAATCAGGATGTGCCACAGGAAACGCAACGGACCGCACCCGTCCAGACGGGCAGCTTCGGCAAGGCTGTGGGGGATGTTCATGAAGTGTTGCCTGAACAGGAAAACCCCAGTGGCAGAAGCCAGAAACGGCACAATGATGGCTGCGTAGGTGTTGCTCCATCCGAAGTCGGTGATCAGGTTGAACAGGGACACGATCAGCAACTCGGTGGGCAGCATCAGGGTGAACAAGACCAGAGCAAACACCATGTTTTTCAGGGGAAACCGGAAATACACGAAGGCCAGAGCGGCCAGAAGGGAAAGCAGGGTTTTTCCGAGGGTGACGGCCACCGTCACCACAAAGGAATTCAGCATGTACTGCCCGAGCCTCGCGGTGTTCCATGCGGTCTGGATGTTTTCCAGCAAGGCGCTTCCCAGATGCATCTGTGCCGAAATCACCTGACTGCTGTCCTGTGTGGCTTTGACCAGAGCGAAAATGAGGGGGAATCCCACCAGCACCACAGCGATGCACAGCAAGAGGTGGGTGAGGGGGTCTTTCCAGTTCTTACGCACCATGGTGCACCTGCTTTCCTCCTGTGCGAAATTGCAGCAAGGTGATGCCTGCCACCAGAATCAGCATCAGAACCGCTTGCGCAGCAGCAAACCCGGTTTTGGCATTGGCGAAACCATCCAGATAAAGTTGGTAAATCAGAAAACTGGTGATCCCGGTCTGTCCATACACTGGCCCTCCTTTGGTCAGGATGTCCACCAGTCCGAAACTGTCAAACAGGGCCTGCACGATGTTGGTGAACACCAGAAAAAACGTCATCGGGCTCAGCATTGGAATCAGGATGAACCGGATGCGCTGCCAGCTTCCAGCCCCATCAATCTGGGCAGCTTCCAGCGTGTCTTTCGGCACGTTTTGCAGGGCGGCCAGATAAAACACCACGTTGTATCCGAGGCTCTTCCAGACGGCAGCCCCACACACCAGAAAAAACGCCAGAAAAGGCGAATCCAGCCAGCGGGGTTTCAGGTCAAAGAAACGCTCCAGGAGGGCGTTCACCAGACCGATCTCTGGATTGAACAGAAAGAGCCACAGGGTTCCAGCAATGGCAGGGGAGAGGGCATAAGGGTAAATCAGGAGCAACCTGTAGATCTTCGCTCCACGCACTGGACGGTTGGCCAGCAAAGCCAGTCCAAATGCCAGAGTGATCCCACAGGTCACGGTGATCCCCATGAAAATCAGGGTTTGCAGGATGCTCTGGTGGTACACCGGACTGGACAGCAACTCTGCAAAATTCTCCAGCCCCACAAAACGCTCGGTGCCCAGAAAAACACTGCTCTGGTACAGGCTCAGGCGTAAGGTCTCGATGGCTGGGAAGTACAGAAACACCCCGAGCACCACCAGAGACGGCAGCAAGAACAGCCAGGGCAAGAAAGGGCTTTTGAAGGTGCCCTGCTCTGGGCTGTCAGAGGGTTGTTTTTTCTTGTTTGAGAACGGCAATTCAGGTTTGCGGGTGGTGTTCAAGGGATTCTCCAGCCAAATTCCTCCCCTTGTGGGGGAGGAAAAGGGGTGATGTTGAGGGGTGGGTGCTCTGAGGGAGTTTACAGCAGGAGGAGAAAGAACACTCGGTCTTGGCTTTCTGCCCTTTCCAGAGTTCCCTCCAATAGGCTGCTGGTGCAGTTTCACAAATGAAGTTGCTCGACCTGGACTGTCCTGTGCGAGGATTCTCGCTGTGAACTTACACCAGAACTCACTGGAAGTTCTTGTTGTAGTCCCCAATGGCTTTGTCGGCACGGTTCTTGGCGTCTTGCAGGGTGGCGTCCACCGGTTGCCCTGAGAGCACTTTCTGGATGCTTTCCTCAATGATCTTGCGCACTTCGATGAAGCTGCCCATCAAGGCTCCGCCGGTGGCCACGCTGGGTTCGGTTTTCAGAAGCTGGTTGAAGGCCACGGTTTGCACAGGGGCTTTGGAGAACCAGCCTTCTTTTTTCAGCAGGTCCACGCTGCTGTTGCGCACAGGGTAGTAACCGGTCAGTTTGTGCCATGCTGCCATGTTTTTGGGGTTGGTCAGGTACAGGGCGAAGTCCAGAGCAGCCTCGGACTGCTTGTCGGTGATGTTTTTGGCCACCCACAAGGAAGCCCCACCAATCACCACACCGTTGCGTTTGCTGCCGTCTGCGATGGGCAGCACGCCCACGCCCATCTTGAATCCAGCTTTTTTGGCTGCATCCCCGATGTTGCCGATGTCGGCGGTGGAGGTGATGTGGAAGACCACTTTCTCTCCGGTGAAGATGGCGTCGCTGCCGTCCCAGTCTTCCAGTTTGCCGCTGGAGGTGTAGTACCCTTTGTCGCTGAGGGTTTTGATCCAGTTGAAGATTTTCTTGGCAGCAGGGCTGGTCAGGTTGGATTCGGTGGCTCTGGCTTTGCGTCCGTTGTCGTTGTTGACCAGAGCGGCCCCTTGCTGGGCCATCCACTGCTCCACAAACCACGAGTGGATGTTGAAGCCGATGCATTTCACGTCGCTGGCTTGCTGTTTGATTTTTTCACAGGCTTTCAGCACAGCGCTGTAGGTGGTGGGTGGACGGCTGGCGTCCAGACCGTATTTTTCCATCAGGTCTTTGTTGAAGTACAGCACGGGAGAGGAGGAGTTGAAAGGCAGGCTGTTCACTTTGCCACCAATGGTGTAGTAATTCAGCACAGGTTTGATGTAATCGGAGAAATCCACCTTGCCGATGCCACCCACAGGCTGGAAGATGCCGCTGTCCCAGGCGAGTTGGCTGCCCACTTCCACCACCTGCACCAGAGCGGGGGATTTGCCCTGACGGGAAGCCAGAATGGCGGCTTGCAGGGTGTCGTTGTAGTTGCCTTTGTAGGTGGCGACCACTTTCACGTCTTTGCGGGTTTTGTTGAATTCCTCAACGCGTTCTTGAATGAACCCGGAGCGTTTGGCATCCCCGAAGGTGTACCAGAAGTCCACGGTGGTCTGGGCTTGTGCAGCCCCCAGCATCAGTGCAGCAAGCAGGGTGATTCGTTTCATGGTGCAATTCCTCCCCGGAGGACGTGAACCTTAGACCCGGTTCAGCCCTCCAATGCTTTTCATTACTAAAGGCTGGATGTCACCGCAAATTCAGTGTTTGATCAAGCAACGGTCATCTGACAGAAGCATGGCAAAACCGCCACGTTGGGCTGACAATCGGGTGTTCAAATCACCCTTGTATGAAACGCATTGTGCTTTTTTCTGTGGCCCTGTCCCTGTTCGCCTGCCAGCAAGCCCCTCTGCCCATCATCGAAACACAAACCGTCACCACCGCGGGTTTTGGTGCTTTCAACAGCAAAAAAGACACCTTGATCCAGTCGGGTGTGCGGATTTTCGGTAAGGGAGCCCCCAGCGTGGCACAGGACCTTGAGCCCGAGTACATTGCGGTTTCAGCAGACTCCAAGACGGCGTGGGTGACCCTCCAAGAGAACAATGCTCTGGCCATCATTGACATTCCCTCTGGCCGTGTTCAGAAGATTGTGCCTCTGGGTTTCAAGGACCACAGTCTGGCGGGCAACGGCATGGATGTGAACGACACCGACAAAACCATCCAGATCGCCCCTGTGAAAGTCAAAGGCATGTACCAACCAGACAGCATCGCCCGGTTTCAGGTCAACAACGAAACCTTTCTGGTGACCGCCAACGAAGGGGACGCCCGAGAGTGGGGTGACTTCAAAGAAGAAACCAGTGTGTCCAAAATGGTTCTGGATTCAGCGGTGTTCACCCCGGAGCAGACCCTCGCACTTGCCCGTTTGAACGTCACTTCCACTCTGGGTCACCAGGATGGCAAATACCGTGAACTGTACAGTTTTGGTGCCCGCAGCATCAGCATCTGGAACAGCAAAGGGGAGCTGGTCAGCGATTCCAGAGACCTGATCGAACAAACTGTGGCCGCCAAAGAGCCTCTGGGCTTCAATGCCAACCACACCAGCAACACCATCGACAACCGCAGCGACAACAAAGGCCCCGAGCCAGAAGGGATCACGGTGGCGACCCTTGGGGCAAAAACCTACGCTTTTGTGGGGCTGGAACGCCAGAGCGCCATCATGGTCTTTGATGTGTCGGACCCCAAAAACCCGGTGGTCACCGATTACATCAGCAACCGTGACTTTACCGAAGACCTTAAAGCTTTCAAAGGCAAGAGTGACCTCGGGCCTGAGGGGCTTTTGTTCATTCCAGCCACAGACAGTCCGAACGGTGAAAACCTGCTGGTGGTCACCAACGAAGTGAGTGGCAGCACCACCCTGTACACTGTTTCAACTGCTGGAAAACTGTCCCTGCTCGGGCGTCACCTGTTCACCGAGAACGGTTTGCCTGTGCTGGACAAAGGGGCCGCAGAAATCAGCGCTTACGATAAGGATAGCAAGCAACTTTATGTGGTGAACGGTTACAGCAAAAGCATCGATGTGCTGGACCTCAAAGACCCTGCCAAGCCCATGTTCGTGAAGCAACTCAAGTTCGAAAATGCTGGAGAAGCGGCCAACAGCGTCGCTGTCTCAGGTGGGATTGTGGCGGTGGCGGTTCAGGCTGCTGTCAAAACCGATGCAGGCAAAGTGGTGTTTTTCGATGCACAGGGAAACCAGAAGGCTCAGGTGCCTGTAGGAAGCCTGCCTGACATGCTGACTTTCACACCAGACGGCAAATATGTGCTGGTGGCCAACGAAGCGGAACCCTCCGACGACTACACCATCGATCCAGAGGGCAGCATCAGCATCATCAATGTGTCTCGCGCTCTGAAGTGAAGCTCAGGTTTTTGTCAAAGGAACCGAACAACTGTAACAACGGATGCAATTCTGAACAAAGACGGGTATAACGGTGTTGTGTCTTTTTCTGCGTTGTCTGCCTTGATCAAATCCAAGCTGTTCAAATCCACAATCAAATCCATTTTGGGGGTGTTCGTTCTGGCTCTGGTGCTGGGATGGAGCACCCCTCTGGTGTATTCCAAACCTGTGGCCAAACCGGTGTTGCCTGAAGTGAAAATCATTCCCGAGGTGTTGCCCCCTCTGGTGGAATCCCAAACTGGGCAAGTCATCCCTGCTGAATACCTTGGTCGAAGTGTGTATTTTGTGCGCCCCAGAGCCAAATGGATGGCGCTTACATTTGATGACGGTCCTTGGGGAAAAACCACCCTTGAAGTGCTGGACATCCTGAGGAAGCATCAGGTCAAAGCCACTTTTTTTGTGATCGGCAAGCACATCGAGATGTATCCGAAGGTGCTTCAACAGATTCACAAAGAAGGCCATGTGATTGGCAACCACACCTACAGCCACCGTTACCGCAAAATGCCAGCCAAAGTGGCCCAGAAAGAGATCGATCTGGTTGAAAATCAACTGCAAAAACTCATCGGACAGGGGTCACAGCTGTTCAGGCCACCCGGAGGGCGCATGGAAAACGGTCTGGTGCGTCAGGCCATCAAACGCAACGACAGTGTGGTGCTCTGGTCGGTGACCACGCCCGATTACCTGCAGAAAGACCGGAATCAGGTGATCCATGACATTCAGGCCGGATTCAAACCCGGAGCGATCATCTTGCTGCACGATGGGGGAGGGGACCGCTCTGGAACGGTTGCGGCACTTCCCACCCTGATTGAAGCAGCCCACAAACAGGGCTACCGCTTCGTGACGGTGCCAGAGTTGTTTCAGCAAATGTCACAAGAAGAGGCTGCCCTTTCAGACAGCCAGTGACAAACAGTTTTTTCAGGGTGCTTTTCAGAGTGCGGTTTTGGGGTTTCCTCGTCCTGCAGTGTCCTGAAACGGGGAGGTTGCTCCTTCGAGCATCTGAACCATTTTCTGCAGTTGATCGGTGGCCTGCTGGACCAGCATGTCTTTCTGACCCCTCAGCAGCAGCATGGAGAAAGGACTGGCGGTCAGGGTCACTTCCTGCTCAAAAGTCACAGCACCACCATCGGTGCTCTTGATGTCCCAGGCAATGCGCTGTTCACTGTTGTGCTGATAAGGCATCAGGATCACGATGCTTTCCAGCATTTGCAGTTTGATCACGGTGAATTTTCTCTGGGTGCCGTCTTTGAAGGTCAGCATGCCAGAGTTGCCTTGTCTGAAAGGGGTGTTCATTTCAACAGACTGCAGACGGGTGTCCCAGCTTGGCCAGTGTTTGACGTTGGTCCACAATTGCCAGAGGGCGGCTGCGGTGGTTTCGGCCTGTACAGTGTGGGTGCAAAGGTGCATGCGGTCTCCTCGGGTGTTCAGGTGCTCAGGGGATAAGGGTTTTCACTTAGTTTATATGCTGATTGTATGCAGTGGTGTCTTTCTGATTTATCACAAATGCCATGTGTTGCGCAGAATGACTTATTTGGGCGAATTTCATACAAAAAATGAAAAATGCTATATTTGTTCTGATGGCAAACATAGTAAATTGCTGAATCATTACAGTTTTTCGTATCAAATCTTTTCTGATTAGTAAACTTTGATGCATTCAAAGAGACAGACCACTGAAAGGCAAGGGTTGTTGTTCAGAAATACAGGTGGAAAGGTTCCAAGCCTGGCTTTTCCACCTGTGGAAAGGTGTCAGAGATCTGTGAATTGATGATTGGAAACCCTGAAATCAATCATGAAAGTTTCAGACCGCTGTGAAACCCTCAGATGTTTTGACCCTTTCACCGTCGCACAATTTGAAAACCGGCTGCTTGCCATGCTTGCATTCCACCTTCAACGTTGTACACATTCTGGAAGCCCTCTTGGACCAGCAGTTCACTGGCCTGACGGCTGCGGTTTCCACTCCGGCACACCACATAAATGTCACCCTCATGGGGCAATTCATGCAAGCGGTTGGAAAGCTCGTTCAGGGGCAGCAAAATGGACCCTTTCACGTGACCTTCGTTGTATTCTTCGGGGGTTCGCACATCCAGAATGAAGCTGCCCTGCTGGTGTGCTTTTTGCAAATCCTGCACGGACACATTTTGCACCGTGGCCGTTCCAGCACTGCAAGCCACCAAGAACAAGGGCAAACCTGCCACCAACCCTCTGGAAAAAGAAATGTTCAGCATGGCTCAAAGATACCCCAAGGGGATATCAAAAACCATGTCGAACGTCCCTGTTGGACACCAGAGCACCCATCACCCCATCCGGTAATTGTTTTTGCCGGACTGCTTCACTTCATACATCAGTTTGTCTGCTCTGGACAGCAGTGAATCTGAAGTGTCCCGCTCTCTGGGCAGGGTGATCCCCAGAGAAATGCCGAAATCCATGCTCTGGCCTTCAAACACAAAGGGCTCGTGGATGGTGTGCAAGATGCGTTCTGCAATGGCCTGCAAGGTGGCCTCAGAGACATCCCCCCTGAGGATCAAGGTGAATTCATCTCCGGCCAGACGGAACACCCGATCAGACGCACGCACTGCACCTTTCAAGCGCTGGGCCACTTCCTGCAAAAGGGCGTCTCCTGCGTGGTGACCATACAGGTCATTGATTTGCTTGAAACCATCCAGGTCCAGAAACGCCACCGCCATGTCTTTTTGCTGCAACACCCCTTCCAGCATGCCGTAAAAAGCATTGCGGTTGGACAGTCCAGTCAGGCTGTCCTTGAAAGCCATGTCCTGCAAAGACAACTGGTGGTGGATGTGGTCGCTGACATCCTCGAAGACCAGCAAACGGTTGTCCTGCCCCGGAATGTTCACTTCTGTCACCGTGAACCAGCCTTCACCAGAGGCTCTGGCATACACCGGCTCTGTTTCTGAGACGCGAGGATCGGGTTGAAGCGCTTGCAGGTCAAAAGGTCGGTCCACTTGAAGGTCCATGCCGGAAATGTCTTTTGCTGCAGGATTCAGCCCGAGGACCTTTTGTTTTTTGGAGAGCAACAGAAAACCGCTGGGGGAGGCCTGCATCAGGGTTTGCAGTTGCTGCATCACCGAACTGTATTCCCGCCTCAAAAGCCGTTGGTCGAGTTCACTCATCACCCGTCTGGCGGCCCGTTGCAGGTGCTCCCGATCACGTTCCGTGAAAGACCTTGGCAGGAAATCCATGCAGCACACTGTTCCAATCCGGTAACCGTCCGGAGTGACCAGTGGGACACCCGCATATGCCCGCACATGGGGTTCTCCAGTCACCAGAGGGTTGTTTTGGAAGCGTTCATCAAGGCGCATGTCCGGCACAATCAACGCGTCATCCGAAAGGATGGTGTAGGAGCAGAACACCACATCTCTGGGGCCTTCATCAGGAGAAGAGGGTCCAGTGGCTTGAACGCAGGCCTTGAACCACACCCGGTTTCGGTCCACAAAGTTGATGAGGGCCATCGGGACCTGCAAGGTGAAGCGCAGATCGTCCGCAATTTCATTGAAAGCCAACTCATCCGGGGTGTCCAGAATGCGGTAGGTGTACAGTTTTTCCAATCTGCGTTCTTCAATCAGGTTTTGCGACTCGGGCATGGAGATCTCCAGGAAGCCCACAACATTACTGGTGTCCAGTGCATGCTGCAAGCCTAGCGTTTGAACCACAGGATACCTGAAATGACAGGGTTGCTTTGTAGCCTGACCAGAAACATTTCAATAAACGTTTCAATAAAAAATTCACAAATTAAGTAAAGCATATTTTATTCACAATTCTTGCTTTCCAGCTTTACACCTGCTGCAAAGTGCATTGCAGCAGGTGTAAAGTGAGTCACATCTGGAGGTCCCATGGAAAAACACATGCTGGGTCAAGGTCTGGAAGTTTCTGCCATCGGTTATGGATGCATGTGTCAGTTTTAATTTTATAGTTTCATTTTTAAGTTAATTGTTTGCTGTTTTAATGATATTATTAGTTTTTTAACCCTACAAAAGGTTCTACCCCTAGAGCGTACCAAGATGTGATTTGAATCATGGAAGGTGAATTCTGTTGTCAGCCAAGCGTGCTGGACAGCAGAAAGTTGTGCCCTCATCATACAAGAATGAAAGCCCGTACTGGCTACCCCACCGATATCGACGATGAGACCTACCAGTTTATGCTCCCTTACTTGCTCCTCACCAAAGAGGATGCAGCACAAAGAAAATACCCCATCCGAGATGTCCTCAATGCCCTGTTCTGGATGGTCAGAAGTGGGGCACCCTGTCTTGGTCAGAACGGCACCCAGAATGGGGCCTGACCGCTGGGAATACCTCCCCAACGACTTCCCCCCAGCAGAGATCGTGCGCCAACAAGCCCAGAGATGGTTTGATCACCACTGCTTTGAAGACATGGTGCACGACCTCAGGATCGTGACCCGAGTGCAGCAGAAGAAAAATGCGCAACCCACTGCAGTGATCATCGATTCAAGAACCTTACAAAGCACCCCCGAAAGTGGATCTCGGGCAGGCTATGACGGAGCCAAGAAAAAGAAAGGCACCAAGATTCACTTGGTGGTCGATACTCTGGGAGATCTCCTGACGGTTCTGGCGACCCCAGCGAACGAACAGGACCGTGCTCAAGTGGGCCAGTTGTGCAAAGAGGTTCAACACCTGACCGGAGTGAATGTGGAAGTGGCGTTTGTGGATCAAGGGTACAGCGG